>CAYYQC010000058.1:0-2653 GCA_964473715.1 uncultured Gammaproteobacteria bacterium | reverse complement strand
GCGCTATGAATTTCCCAAATCACCCAATTGAATCAATTATATAAAACGAATACCACTCCGACAGGAAGTGGTATTTTTTTAAATAAAAAACTATGTCCACGTTTCTCGGCCGAGACATTATTTCTATTAATGAGCTTTCCAAAACCGAAATGCTCACGGTTTTAAAACACGCCAGTGATTTGAAGAAAAAACCACGGCCCAAACTTTTAGACACTAAAGTAATGGGCAGTTGTTTTTTTGAACCCTCTACTCGCACCCGTCTCTCATTTGAAACCGCCATGCAACGCCTGGGCGGACGTGTGATTGGTTTTGCCGACGCAGCTGTATCATCGGCTTCCAAAGGGGAAACTTTATCTGACGGGATGAAAATCATTGGCCAATATGTGGATGTCATTGCCATGCGCCACCCATTGGAGGGATCAGCTCGTCGGGCCAGTGAGGCCACTGATAAGCCGATTTTGAATGGCGGTGATGGCGCCAACCAGCACCCAACCCAAACTTTGCTGGATTTATTTACCATTCAAGAATGCCAAAAAAAATTAACCGGCCTCACCATTGCCATGGTTGGTGATTTAAAATATGGCCGCACAGTACATTCATTGGCCCAAGCGCTGAAACATTTTAACCCCACATTTTATTTTGTAGCACCTGATTTCTTGCAAATGCCCGAATCAATCTTGCGCGAACTCAAAGCCGCGGGCATCAAATATACTCTGAAAAAATCCATTGACGAAGTAATTACCAAAGTCGATATTTTGTACATGACCCGCATTCAAAAAGAACGCTTTTCCGATATCACGGAATATGAAAAAGCAAAGAGTTTATATATTTTAGACACACCACATTTAAAAGGCGTTAAGAAGAATCTACGTATTATGCATCCTCTACCACGCGTGGGTGAAATTACTCCAGCGGTTGATACTACGCCACACGCATATTATTTTGAACAAGCCGCCAATGGTTTATTTGTGCGCCAAGCTTTACTCGCTTTAGTGTTAGGTAAATTACAATAATATGCAAAACTACCGCGTCTTTACCATTGAAAACGGAACTGTAATTGACCATATCCCCGCTGGCTTGGGAGTAAAATTAATTAGTATTTTAAACGCCATGAGCGGTGAATCAATTGTCACCATGGGTGCACGTTTACCCAGTAAAAAATTGGGTAAAAAAGATATTCTCAAAATTGAAAATCGGGAATTAACCCCAGATGAGATTAACCAAATTTGTTTAATCGCCCCTAAAGCGAGTATTAATTTAATCCGCAAAAACGAAGTGTACAAAAAACTGCGTGTGGCCATGCCAAGCAGTTTGCACAAAATTGTGCGCTGTCCAAATGCTAAATGCATTACTAATCATGAAGCGACAGACACTAAATTTAATCTGTTAGAGGGTAAAGAAAAATATTTTGCCTGTCATTATTGTGAAAAACAATTTACGCCTGACGAATTAGCTGAAAAAATCTTAGTCTAATATGGCTCAACTTATTACCATCCCTGCCCTGATAGATCCACACGTGCATTTTCGCACACCTGGGGCAGAACACAAAGAAGATTGGATTACAGGTACACGCGCGGCACTCGCTGGT
This sequence comes from uncultured Gammaproteobacteria bacterium, assembly GCA_964473715.1. Lineage (GTDB taxonomy): Bacteria > Patescibacteriota > Patescibacteriia > Magasanikbacterales > UBA922 > 2-12-FULL-41-16. The sequence goes on along the minus strand of CAYYQC010000058.1, from coordinate 1,065 downwards.
GGTGTTACCACGGTGTTTGACATGCCCAATACTAATCCCGCGACTACCTCGCTGGAACTAGTGCGCGCCAAAAAAGAACTTATTCACCAAGCCCTGCAAGAATCGAACCAAAAAATTCGCTACCACCTATATTTAGGGGCCACAGAAAATAATGTAGGCGAACTCGCTGCGACCAAGCCCGAAATTATTGGGGTAAAACTGTTCATGGGTGCGAGCACCGGGAATTTACAGATGACCGATGAGAATGCTCAGGCTGAATTTTTCCAAGAATGTGCACGTCTTGATTTGCCGCTCGCCATTCACGCTGAAGATGAGGCGGTATTACAAAAAACCAAAAACGATTTTGTCGGTACACCAACAATTTCCGATCATGGTCGCCTACGTCCGCGCGAAGCCGCAATTATTGCTTTGGAACGGGCCATTCAATTTGCGGAAAAATATAAGACTAAAGTGTATTCCTTGCACACCAGCACAAAAGAAGAAGTTGAGTTAATTCGTAGTGCGAAAAAATTAGGCATTACAATTTTTGCCGAAGTCACTCCACACCACATTTTTCTCAATGAAACTGATCTTGAATACCTAGGAAATCTGGGTAAAATGAATCCACCACTTCGAACTGAAGCGGACAAATCAGCACTGTGGGAAGGAATTCATGATGGCACGATTGATACCATTGGCACTGATCATGCACCACATACCTTGGAGGAAAAATCTTTGTCATATTCTGAAGCACCCTCTGGTGTGCCTGGTGTGGAAACGTATTTAGCTCTGCTTTTAAACGCGCATACTAATGGTAAAATTTCTTTGAACGAAATTACCAAATTAACTCGAATCAATATCCAAAAAATATTTAATCTTACAGATAATAATGATACCGTTACTGTTGATTTAGATTTAATTAGAACCATTAAGAACCAAGATATAATAAGCAAATGTCAGTGGTCACCATTTGCTGATCAAACTTTAACTGGCTGGCCAATTAAAACTAATTTAGAATATTAATAATTAATTAAATATGCGCCACCTCATTTCTCTCAAAGAACAATCACGCGAAGATATTTTAAC
>CAYYQC010000057.1:1583-2744 GCA_964473715.1 uncultured Gammaproteobacteria bacterium | reverse complement strand
CAAACGCCACAACCACTCCAAACCAATTGCTTGTAAAAACTTTGGTGCGCGTTTACTTTTGCCACCAAAAAAATCAAAGGCCCCGCCTACGCCCATGGCAATGGTTACACTTGGTAAATTGGGCACATTCTCCACAATCCACTGCTCTTGTTTGTTATGTCCAAACGCCACCAATAAAATATCTGGCGCACACATAATGATTTCGTGCAACATTTCATCGCGTTCATGTGGATTAAAATCCAAGCGAGTCCCCTTTTCTTCGGGTAATAATTCTATTTTATATCCAGGATTACTACCAACAATATTTAAATTAGGAAATTTTTGTAATAGAGATTCTTGGGTTTTAGCCAGTACTTCCCTATTTCCTGAACCAAGCAAATACACTGTTTTATGTTCTTTGGCTGCGAGTGCACAAACTTCGAGCATAAAATCCGTGCCAGTAATTCGCGGGGTGCGCGCAAATAATGACAAACCAAACCCATCACATAAATTTAAATCGCCTTGATTTAAGGCCTGTTTAAAATTCGCATCCCGACTCGCATCCACGACCATTTCTGGATTGGGGGTGAAAATGTAATTGGGTTTTGATGATTGCAAAAAATCCGCGGCCATTGTGAATGCCTCAGATTTTTTAATAACATTAATTTGAATTCCTAGAACTGAAGTTTGGTTCATTTTAGATCAATTTCCGGCACACATATTTACTGCCTTCTTCTTTTGGTTCTAAACCAGCACAACAATTTGGTGTATCAATAAATGGAGTTTCCCCTTCGGCCATACAAACTTTTGGTTTATAGCTTGGGGTGCCAGCTTTGGCACAAACAGAAAAGGCGTGATCAAGAGCAACTTCTTCTAAACCAGCGCAACATGTAGCGCCATCCACCGGCCGTTCACCTTCGGCAATACAACTACCGGTTAATACTGTGCCGCTGGCCGCGCTGCTGCTGGCAGGTTCCATGCCGGTTTTGTCTTGATTATTCCACTGGGCGTCGTATTTATACGAACAGCCGCCACCAATAAATAGCAGGGCGAGGAGGGTGGCCAGGGTCATTTTCATATAAAATGGGGTTAAAAATTATGATATAATTAGCTTAAATATAGCCTTTCTTGACAACTTTAGCAAGCTAGGTTATATTAGCACTCAGCATATTAGAGTGCTAA
>CAYYQC010000057.1:0-1483 GCA_964473715.1 uncultured Gammaproteobacteria bacterium | reverse complement strand
TTATGATTCCTCAAAACTTTACCCATAAATCTCAAGAAGCCATTCAGGCAGCTCAAGTATTGGCCAATGAATTTGGTCATCTTCAGGTTGAACCACCACATTTATTTTTGGCTCTTTTGCAGCAAGAAGATGGTGTGGTAGTGGCTGCTCTAAAGAAATTGTCGGCCAATATTAAACAATTACAAGCTGAAGCTGAGCAAATGATTACTGCTATCCCCCGTTCTGATGGTTTTCAGCCACGTGCTATGGGTCAAGTATTGCTTGGACCTGGCACCATGTATATTTTGGAGGCCGCAGATCAAGAAGCCAGAAAAATGCACGATGAATATATTAGTGTGGAGCATTTGCTCTTGGCTTTTTTGACTGGAAAAAATCCCGTGTCCGATTCTTTGTCACGTCAGGGTGCACAATATGCGGATGTGATGAAAGTGTTAGCGACCATTCGTGGTAATCAGCGCGTGGATTCACCGGAACCAGAAAGTAAATATCAGGCCCTAGAAAAATACGGCATAAATTTAACTGATCGGGCGCGCAAAGAAAAATTAGACCCAGTCATTGGTCGGGACGATGAAATTCGCCGGGTAATGCAGGTGTTAACGCGCCGCACCAAAAATAATCCGGTGTTAATTGGTGAGCCGGGTGTGGGTAAAACCGCCGTGGCTGAAGGTTTAGCGCAACGGATTGTGAATGGCGATGTGCCGGAAAACTTAAAAGATAAAGAAATTATTTCCCTAGATATCGGTTCCTTGATTGCAGGTACCAAATTTCGTGGTGAATTTGAAGAACGGTTTAAAGCCGTGATTAAAGAAGTAACTGAAGCGCGTGGTAAAGTGCTTTTGTTTATTGATGAATTGCACACGATTGTGGGCGCGGGTTCGTCTGATGGGGCCGTGGATGCCAGTAATATGCTCAAGCCTGGTCTCGCGCGTGGTGAATTGCACATTATTGGTGCCACGACTCTTAAAGAATATCAAAAACACATTGAAAAAGATGCCGCGTTTGAACGTCGCTTTCAACCCATCATGGTGAATGAACCGGGCGAAGATGACGCGATTGCAATTTTACGTGGTATTAAAGAAAAATACGAAGTCCATCACGGGGTACGCATTACTGATCCAGCCGTAGTTTCGGCCGTGACTTTTTCCACCCGTTATATTACTGATCGTTTTTTGCCTGATAAAGCGATTGATTTAATTGATGAAGCGGCCTCTGCCCTCAAAATGCAAATTGATTCCATGCCTGATGATTTGGATAAAATGAAACGTCAGGCCATGAAAATTGAAATTGAATTGCGCGCGCTTAAAAAAGAAGATGATACCGAATCGCGCGAACGCCAACAAAAATTAAAAGAAGACTTGGCCAATCTCAAAGAAAAAAGCCAGGCCTTGGAAATGCAGTGGCAAAATGAAAAAGGGATTATTACCAAAATTCGTGAATATCAAAAAGAAATTGATAAATTGAAACAACAAGCGGAAATTGAAGA
>CAYYQC010000056.1:0-3242 GCA_964473715.1 uncultured Gammaproteobacteria bacterium | reverse complement strand
CAAGTTGTGGTTCTGGTGCTTGCGCCGCAGAACCAGCTCGTAGCGGCGGCTCTTGCCCACCGACCAGGCGTGGATGGGCAGGAACCATGTGTTTCCTGTTCCGTCGCTCCGCTGAACGCTAAGGGTGATCACCTGGTCATCATTGCTGAACTTGGTGCGCACTACCTTGCCGTACTCCGTTCTTCTCAGGCGGCGAGGGCCACGGACCCTCATTTCTTTTCCGTGGAGGCTACCGTCGTTAAGCATCTCGATGGACATGATGTTTCTCTCTCCTTCCAGGCTTAGCCTGGTCATTGGAAAGATAGGGTAAGGCTAAAACACTAAAAAGTCAAGGGTGGGGGACCCGTGACTTACATTTGAATATAAAATTTATTCGCGGATTTTATGAGAAAAGTCTGGGTCATTGGCGTATTTTTCAGCCCGTTCATTGATATGGTATTTGGTGCGAGCTTCGGCAAAAGTCAGGTCAGTATTAATTAAACCTAGGTCATAGAGGGTTTGGTCAGCCGTAGCTGGTAATACCTGGGAAAAGGTCCAGGGGATCCGGCTAGGGGTAATTTCATTTACATGTTTGGCCAGGTTAGTGGTGCAGTTACTGAGAATAGTATGGTAGAACTCTGGTAATCTGCGTAATTTTTCACTGCGTGCCAACATGGATTCAAATAAGGCCTTGGCCTTGTCTGGAGTGGTTTTAATAGGGTAGAGATAGACTTGATCATGGCGATAATTACTGCGAAGTTTGATGACATCGCGTTCATCAGCAATTACATACATGAGTTCATAGTTTTTAGCCATGCCTTTCCAAGGTGAGAAAGACTCACCTTTTTCTTTGCGGATTTCAATGGAAATGGCCAAGTGTCTTCCGTCTTTGAATCCAAAGCTTACTAAAGTGTGGGCTGCGCCATGAACGCCATTAAAAGGTTCTACTAAAAAATCCACGGTCTCCAATTCTTTTAGACTGTAGGTTGCATCATAATATCCAGGCGTAAATTTGGTATCAGTTTCATAGGTAAAATTTCGAATATTTCTAATACTTATTTCATCACCGTCTTTTAAAATTATGGGAAGTAGAGCCTGGTCCTCATTCCATATCCGGTCATTGCTTGGTTTTATCCACCAGGGGAATTCAGTAAAAAAAAGAACCGCTACAATGACAATGAACGCGGCGAGGGTGCCAAAGATTTTTTTCATACGATTTGTCGAAATCGCGCCGCGCAGCGTCCATTGAAGCGCGGCGGTATTAAAAGCGTAGTATATCAGAAAATTGCCATCTTGTTATTTAACCCAAAACACGAGATAATGTGTTAACTATGCCAGAGAAAAAAATCTTAGACCTGAATTCAGGTTTTGTTCAGGCCCTTGACCTCATTGAAAATACGAATGAGAGTCTTTTTATTACGGGTCGAGCCGGGACCGGCAAATCTACCCTGCTTTCACATTGGCGCGAAAATACTCGAAAGCGCAAAGCAGTGCTGGCACCTACAGGCGTGGCCGCAGTAAATGTGAGTGGTCAAACGATTCATTCGTTTTTTGGGTTTAAACCAGATATTACGGTTACCAAAGTGCGCAAAGTGAAACCCCCAGAAGATTTGGATTTATATAAAAAATTACAAACTTTGGTAATTGATGAAATTTCCATGGTGCGGGCAGATTTACTCGATTGTGTGGATACTTTTTTGCGCCGGTTTGGTCCAGATAAATATCAGCCCTTTGGTGGAGTACAAATGGTGTTCATTGGTGACTTGTACCAATTGCCACCAATTGTGCCAAGTTCTGATCTGGCGATTTTTGGTGAACATTATTCTACTCCATACTTTTTCTCAGCCCATGTGGTTTCTCCTCCAGCGCAATTAATTCAAATGGGGGAGTTGTTTCGTTTTCGGGTGATTGAACTAGAAAAAATGTATCGGCAAAAGGATCAAGATTTTATTGCGCTCTTAAATGCGGTACGGGAAAATAAAACTACGGCTGATCATTGGCTCAATTTGAATAAAAAATATGACCCAGATTATTTAGGTAATCCGGCCGACAAAGCGATTCATTTGGTAACTACCAATGCTATGGCTGGTGAAATTAATGAAGCACATCTCAAAGCTCTTCGTGGTAAAGAATATATTTTTGAAGGTGAAACTGATGGTAAGTTTGATACTAAGGCTTGTCCAACCGAAGAAAATTTGCGGCTTAAGATTGGCGCACAGGTCATGCTCATGAATAATGATCGTGGTGGACGTTGGGTCAATGGTACAGTGGGAAGTATTGTGGACATTGGCAATGCCGAAGCTAATCATCCTGCGCCAGTGTGGGTGGAATTACAAACTGGGGAAACCGTGGATGTGTTTCCGCACACCTGGGACATGTTTGAATTTAAATTTGACGCTGGCCGTGGTGCGATTGATACTGAAACGGTTGGTTCGTTTAAACAATATCCACTCAAGTTGGCGTGGGCCGTAACCATTCACAAAGCCCAAGGTAAAACCTTTGATAAAGTGGTTTTGGATATTGGCAGTGGGACTTTTGCGCCTGGTCAATTATATGTTGCTTTATCTCGCTGTACATCACTCGAAGGTTTAACTCTTAAGCGCCGTTTGTTTCCGGCTCATATTCGCATGGATGCGCGGGTGGCACATTGGTTGCAGGGTAGAGTATAAATTGTGTTCAATTAAAAAATCCCACTTGGTAGTGGGATTTTTATTTCGCTTTAAATTATTTGAGAGCGCCTAAGTAATATGATTTAAGCGTGTTTTCTGGTTTTGGTTGACCACCGTGCATGGCTTGGAATTTGGCAGTACCATTGATGCCACATAAACTTTTAATCGCGGCTGATCCACCGGGATGTTTGGTGGTAAAGTTGGTGAGATCATATACGCCACCATTAACCACGGTCCAACATTTACCAGCGGCGGCCTGAGTTTGCACTTCGGCCAGGGTGTAGCTGGTGTTGGCTGCTGCCCCCACTGGTGTAGTGTCAGTTGTGGAGTTTGAATTATTAGAAGTGGAACTGCAACCAACTCCTACCAAGAGGAGAGTGGCGGCTAAAGCAAGTGATAAACGCATAAAATTGTTGATTAAAGATAAGAATAATGATAGCAAGGATTGGGCTGGTCGTCGAGGTATGTTATAGTACACTAAATAACAATTTTATGAATATTTTTATTACTAGTGCGGGCCTTATCTTATTATACTGCTCAACCTGGTTTTTTATTTCACTGCTCAAAAAGCGCAATGATGTGGCCGATATTGCC
>CAYYQC010000055.1:0-3543 GCA_964473715.1 uncultured Gammaproteobacteria bacterium | reverse complement strand
AAATTTCATGATCAGCCTGACGCGCATCAAACCATTTCTTTTCCAAACGACCAAGCGCAGCGGTAAGCTCGGCACGTTCGCGTGTAATTTCTTCCACACTTAATTCAGCGCGTTGACGGGTGCCACGACTGGTGACTAATTCTTGTTCCAAACGATCGCGCTCAGTATTTAATTCTTGCACGCGCCCGGTAACTTGTGAAATTTTTTCTTCGAGCCAAGCCACATTTTGTTGACCAGCCTTACTATATTCAGTATGCAAACGACCCGTTAAGATTGATTCTTGGCGTTCAATATCATTTTTCTCACGCGTAATTCTTTCATATTCTCGCTCCAAAGAATTAAACTGGTCTTGACGTGAAGCACTTTTAGCAAGTTCAGCTAATTCAGTTTGAATTGATAACAATGATTGCTCTTGTTCTTTATATTTTTTATCTAATTCACCGACTACATTTTTTCGCGCATCAATATCTGCAGTTAAATGTGAATATAGAGCCGCAAAATAATCAGTTTGCAACCGCGTTAATTCTGCTTCTACTGATTGACGTTCAGCTAATTTTTTAACCTGACGTTTAAGAGTTTTTAAATGTGGTTCAATTTCTGTAAGTAAACGATCGGCTTCACCAATATTTTCACGAGTACGCACTAATTTTAAATAACTTTGGTGCCGTTTAATTTGAAATTCTTTAATCCCCACTGCTTCATCAAAAAAACTTTTTCGTTCAGCCGCGCTTTGCAAAAGCAAACGGTCAATCATACCCTGACCAATTACACCATACGAGCCGTGACCAAATTGGGCTTGGGCCAATAATAATTGTAAATCTAAAAGACGAACCTGATTACCATTAATTAAATATTCACTTTCACCAGTTCGATACACGCGCCGCGTAATAACCAATTCCTCATATTCAACATTCGCACGTTTATCATGATTATCAAGAACCATGGAAACAGAAGCTACACTCAAATGCCCACGACCTTCTGAACCAGAAAAAATTACATCTTCACTTTTTTTACCGCGAAGTTGTTTAGCACTCTGTTCACCCAGTACCCATCTAATAGCATCGGCCACATTACTCTTACCACTGCCATTTGGCCCCACAATTGCCGTAATACTAAAATTACCGTCCTTGGGCGGGTTAAAAGTAAGAGTGGTTGGATTGGCAAAAGACTTAAATCCGGAGATTTCTAACTGCTTCAGGTACATAGTCAATAAACTGCTATAATGATACCGTAACCCCCCAATCTTGACAACCACCTGGTTTTGGGGTAAGGTCTCCGGCTTATTCAAGCCTATGAAAGAACGAATTGCCACGGAAATTTATCAAAAACTCCTCTTGGCCAAACATGTGCTGGTTATTCCCCACCAACGGCCAGATGGAGATGCCATGGGAGCCGCGACCGCCCTCGCTGGTTTTTTGAGCAACCATAAAATCAACCATAAAATCTGGTGTAAAACCGAGGCACCCGAAGGTCTGCAATTTTTACCCCACGCGCACAAATTAACTTCTAATCCCGCCCTTTGGACTGAACACACCTTTGACGTAATTGTGGTGGTAGATTCTGGCGACCTAATTTACAATGGTTCGGCTGAATACATTGAAAAATTAGTTCAACATCCAATCATTATTAATATCGATCACCACCCTACCAATCAGCATTATGGTGATATTAATTTAGTTTTACCAACCGCTTCTTCAACCAATGAAATCTTGCACACTTTTTTTGTGCTCAATCACGAACCAATTACTCCAGACATGGCCACTTCACTGATGACTGGTTTAATTACCGATACAGGCACATTTACCAATTCTGGTACTAGTCAACGTTCATTGGCCGTTGGTAGTGATTTAATTAGTCGTGGCGCGAATTTTGGCTTAATTAAAGATGAAGTGATTACCGATAAATCAGTGGCGGGCCTGCGTTTGTGGGGCAAAGTGATGAAGCGCTTAAAATTAAATGAACACACCGGAATTGCGTACACTTACGTAACCATGGAAGATTTGGCCGAAGCCAAAGTTACCGAAGAAGAAGCTGATGGCATTGCGAATTTCTTAAATTTTCTAGAAGAAGGTCAGGCGGCCATGGTTCTCAAAGGCCGTGTTGACAGCACAGTTAAAGGCAGCTTCCGCACCACTCGTCCAAATGTTGATGTATCAGCTTGGGCAAAATTATTTGGTGGTGGCGGACATATTAAAGCCGCCGGCTTCTCGGTGGAAGGACCAATGGAAAAAGCGATTGAACACATTTTACATACCGTTAGTGAATATCAAAAAAATAAATAAAAAACCACTGAATCAACAGTGGTTTTTTATTTTAAACATTTTAATTTTCCTTTCGTCCTTCGTAACATTCAGTGGACTCATCAGTGCGAACATAATTCGCAGAGGATTGAGGATCGCGCGCTCAAGCCTCGTCAAAGACGGGCGAACGCAGCGATCCGGGTGAGAATATTGGTAAACATGAGACACAAACCAAGAAGGTCATTTCGGCCGAGACCCTAAGGCATCGTCCAAACGAAATCGCCTCCGCCCTGGCCATTTTCGGCAACCCCGACGTTCGACTTGTGAGTCCCGTTGTAGGTGTAGTCCAGGGTTCCAACAGTGTCGAGACTCGGGTTTTGAACCGCATACCAAACAGGCTTGTTTGCGGAGCTGAGACCAAGGATGTTGGCTCTACAAACCGCTCCATGCAGATCAGGATAAGACACTCGCTTGGTAACCTCATCCGAAGTAGCCGGGGCCACAGTCGAATATGGGCTTGTTGGACTGACGCTCATAGGTACAAAGGTGGCGCCGTCTCGCTGGCACCAGACCACCAACACGATTTGAGTAACATTAATTGGTACGCCAGTGACGGGCTTCTTCCAGGTAACAAAGAGATCGCCTGGATCTGATGGACAGTTGTCCATGTCACGTCCTCCCACATAAGCCGGGGTCTCGTCAGTACTGCCCAGGGCAGTAGTGCCAGCAGTGGAAATAGAAGGTTGGCTGTACGACAGATACAGACGCACACCGGCGATAGCGACAAGGAAGGACATCAGAACGACCAGCACATACCTCTGAGTATTCATGGAAACATCCATCGCCGGTTTAACCCCCAGCGCCGGGTATTTGCTAGGGTTTCTAATTTTTGTTTCTAACCAACCCTGGTCAGAAACGATGTTTTTGGTTGTAAGGGACAGGCAATGTAACGAACGAGTATATCACTTAAACCCCCTTTTGTCAAGAGGATAACGCATTATTTGCGCTAAGATTAGCCAAAATTTATATAGTTACCATCCCCTTTGTCAAACAAGCCAAAAAGTGATACGCTAAATTAATACCGTCGCGTTTCAAAGGACGTTACGCGACACAATTTCGGCAAATCGTATGGAAATTACCAAAGATCCAACCATTGAAGGATTATTAGAAAAAGTTCAAAAATACGCTAAAGACGCGGACCTAGATTTGGTGCGCTTGGCTTTTGATTTTGCCAATGAAGCACATAGTGGGCAAACCCGCAAATCGGGTGAACCCTACATTATTCATCCGCTTTCGGCTGCCC
>CAYYQC010000054.1:0-3737 GCA_964473715.1 uncultured Gammaproteobacteria bacterium | reverse complement strand
CATTAAAATTGAGAGTGTCAAGACTCAGTTTTAACCCCCTCGAATTCGAGGGGGTTAAATAAACAAACTATTTTACCTCAGTAAAAGTGGTCAAATTCTGTAAATTAATTTGAACTATCCGGAAATTTCGGAGAGTTAAATATTTCGTTTCACGCGCGCAGATAAAATGGTTCAAAACTTGAACTGTTGTATTTTTTGCAACAGTTGATATGGAGAATTTACCTAATTAAAACTAAAATTTTTTCGATCAAGCCGATACATTTCCACTTCTAACAATTTCCGTATCAAACCACTTTTCATTAAGTTTAATGGCTTGCATAATTTCTTGATCAGTCAATTCTACCCCAACCGGCACGACAATTAACTTATCATCGTCATCATCATTTCGATGTGCAACAGCAATACAAATTCCACTCGCTTTTTCCAAGGGTTCATTCGTACCCAAATAATATACATCCAAATCCTCGCCATCAGGGGCCAGCATACCCGGAACATAACCATAATTTACCTCATACACAAAATCGTATTTTGGGTGTTTGGATCCGATAGGACGGTCGATTATCACCTCAACTCGTTTACCAATGTATGATAAAGCGAGATGTAGTGATTTTGTTTGTTTAAACATAATAATACCTAATTGAAGCTTAGTATAGTTCTTAACCCTCCACTTCCACACTAAACCCACCGCGTGACATGCGCTGCATATCAAATGGCATTACAAAGTCCGTTGCCTCATTATATTTTTCACCCATTTCGGACATTACTTTGGCATTAACTTCATCACGATGCGCCTTGGATTCAAACACAATAAACGAAAACCAAACCGTCTCGTCGGCGCTGGCTTTAGCTAGTTCGTTAAACGCCAGTGTTTTCATATCACCCATTTCATCAGCCTTAAGATCGTCGCCCTTACATTCAAAATATTGCAAAGCACCGTGCTTCATCCAACTATCACGGCCTTCAGTAGCCATTTTGGTATATTCTGCTACTTTGTCTTTGGGAACTACGAGTACGAATCCGTCGATGTATTTTGCCATATTATTTAGAGTTAAAATTAATTCTTATTAGTGGGGAGATACATTTGAACTTTACTCAAATTTTCTTTTGCACTTCGTGATTGCACAACTGCCAGCTTATGTTCAAACGGTTTTACCATTTCCAATATCGTCGGATCATTTTTCTTATAACCCCATTTATATCGCTTATACAATACATGCCGCATCAGCAAAATAGTGTGTTTCCAACTTTCATCTCGCCTAATATAATGTCGTTTTATTAGCGCGCGCCATTGTGAGAAAATTCCAGTAAAACCAAGATAAATAATTCGGTCACTTGGTTCAAAGCCAGGTTCAACTAAATAATTTGTTGTACCTTCGACAATCCAATTATTCGAGCCATATACCTGCTTAATTTTGTCCACGCTTTCATTTACCTCTGCTTTGATTGAAAATTTTTTGACCCACAAAAAATCATCAGTGCTGTAAACTGGAATTTCCAATTGCGATTCAAGTTGTTTAGCCAAGGTGGATTTGCCTGCCCCAGCATCACCAATGATTAGGATTTTCATATTGGATCACTTAGTCAACATCATTATCTGAAGAAAATCTGGCTTCCCCTACTAATTTATAAAACCACCTAAAGCTTGGATCGATTTACTTCGTATATGTAGAATACTTTTTACCAATGGATTAGTATAAAGTCTTACCAACTCATCAACTACAAGTTCCAAAAGAAGGGTGATTTCATTGTAATTCAGTTTTATTAATTCACCTTTTTTAAACTCAAATTTAAAATCATTGATACTAAATAACTTATTTTCTTTTTGATGCAACAAATCTGAGTGAAGAGTATTTCTAGTATACATTAAACATAACAACGAATCTGGAATATCTCTTGAACCCACAATCTTGTAATATAACTCTTCAAGGTTAAATTTAAGCGAATCCTTTTTTTTAATTTTTAACTCATCGTTTATATGAGAAATACAGTTATCAATTTTAAAGTAGGTAATATCAATAATTTTATACAGTTCAGTTAGAAATATTAAACGATGCGCACGGTCTATACGAACAAAATAATCTTCAAGTTGTCGCATTGGCTCAATTGTATTATCAACTACAATGCCGAGTAGGCTAGAAACATTGTGATTTCCTGTTAATTCATCTTCATGCCACCTTTCAAGTAAAATGAGAATTGGTAATACCGAGGTAATTGTTAATTCGATATCAAAAATTGTTAGAATTCTTACATCATCCTCTTTATATTCAGTAAATAACTTATTAAGAATACCTACTAATTTTTGTCTCAACAAATTTAAGTTATCAAAATATGAATTTTCAAGTTTTACACGATTTCTTGTCATAATCGTTTATAGTCAAAATTTTCTTATAAAATTTTGTATTTTCATCTTTGTATCCTCTTTATCAGATGAGGATTGTGCCAGGACAACCTTTAATGGCGGAGAGAGAGGGATTTGAACCCTCGATACCTTGCGGTATACCGCCTTTCCAAGGCGGCGCACTAGGCCACTATGCGATCTCTCCATGTTTGTAACTATTTTGCTTCGTACGGCGGTGACAACTCTTCAACAATATTAGCCGGCAAACGCTTGCCACTTTGATAATCCCGGACAATACGTTTTAAAATATGTGCTGAAACTAATTTTTCATCATGCATGGCCAAAATTTCTTCTGGTGTAAACAATTGGCAATCCAATACATTATCCAGAGCTTTGGCTTCACCCTGCTCAGCTTTGGTTACAAAGGTAAAGCGAAACGAATGATTATTTTTTATGGCTGTGTACAGACCCAAAAAATAAGTAATTTCTGCATCTAAACCAGTTTCTTCTTTAATTTCTCGGAGTGCACCAACAGTCAGTTGTTCGCCAATTTCCAAATGTCCACCAGGAAAATTCCATTGACCGCGATGCTTTTCCTTGGCTTCTTGAACCAGAAGAATTTTACCTTGGCGTTCAACAATTGAATTTACATATAATTTAAATTCCATACTATTTCCGCTTAATTGTATAGAGCCAAAAAACCGCTAAAACTAGCCCTATACTACTAAAATACTGGGCAGGCGTCAATCCTAGGAGTCGGGTATCAGCTGCAGCGATATCAGTAGCCCGCCAGAAGTCCAAAATAAGCCTAAGTGCGCTGTAATAGGCCACAATAATCAAAGACCGCTCCCCTACCACCCGCACTTTCTGACGGCCTACATACAGCCATACTAATAACGGTATCATTCCTAAAATTTCCAGCAAAGCCATATCAAGGCGTTTACCCAGCGGAGTCATCATCGCCAGTGGACAATTGGAAGCTGCTCCCAAATGATCATGAATCATAAAACAGCCCACTCGCCCGAGCATCCAACCTGGCACAGTAACAAATAACAATTGATCAAACAGGTTTGTAAAATTAAGCTGATATTTTTTTCCTGCATACCAGGCCGCGCCAGCCGCACCAATAAAACTACCAATTGACGACATACCGCCCTGCCAAATTTTAAATATATCCAGTGGGTTCGCCAAAAAAAATCGAGGTTCGTATAACAGCACATGCCCCAACCGCGCCCCAATAAAAGCCCAAATTATTAACCAAAAAGCACTATCTAAAATTTGTTTCTGTTGAGGCTGTTGTTTAGTTTGCTTTTCTAGTAGCCACAAACTTAAACCAATCCCCATAGCCACAAACAAACCCCACACTTGAATAGTGAGGGGTCCAATGTTAAACGAAGTA
>CAYYQC010000053.1:0-4002 GCA_964473715.1 uncultured Gammaproteobacteria bacterium | reverse complement strand
AGTGCCCAGGATATTTTGCTGTTATGATATGCAAAACTGATGAGTCTAATTGAAGACGAAATCCTAACAAAATAAAAAACCTATTGGCAAATTTTCCCAAGGGTGTATACTTATCTTTGTAAACTTAATTTATTTAGATTCTCGTATTAGCGGGAACTACAAATCATTATGAAACCACAGATTTACCTTGACGTGCTAAAAAAATACGCAGTTTTCAGCGGTCGCGCTTCACGCACTGAATTTTGGACCTTTACTTTATTCAGTTTCCTAATTTCCGTTGCCTTGGGCATTGTTGATGGTGTAATCGGTTCAGAAATGCAAGTTCTCGGCAATATTTACAGCCTCGCAGTTTTAATCCCAAGCTTGGCAGTTGGCGTGCGCCGTTTACATGACACCAATCACAGTGCTTGGTGGCTCCTTATTAACCTTATTCCAATCGCTGGTTGGATTTGGTACATTGTACTCTTGGCTACCAAAGGCGATGAAGCAGCCAATAAATATGGCTCAAAGCCAGTTGACGAAACTCCAGTCACTCCTGCTAAAGCTTAACATTATTTCTCAGAATTCATTGGTCCAGGTTTAGTAATTTCTACTTGGAGCACAGCCTTAACGCGCGCGAGCCATTCGCGTGCGTTTTGTATCCACCACGATTCATACTCGCGTTTGTCTGCCTGCACTAAAATAGTATGCATGCCAAAATGTTCGCACAAATATTGAATGCGCGGCAAATGAAATGATTGAGAAATTACGATTGCCGAGGTGACATTATAAAGTGAAATTTCACGCAAACAGCTTTCATAGGTTCTATATCCATGCGAATCAGCAGTGATTTTTTCGGCCGGCACACCCAGTTCAATAAGTCGATTACGCATAGTGGTAATTTCATCATGACGAAACCACCCATCATCGCCGGTAATCATTAGATTTTCTACTTTTTTATTTTTAAATAATTCCGCACCGACGGATACGCGGTCCCACTGCATATCACTCATTTCCGCGCCATTATTTTTCATGCCACCACCAAAAATTATAGCGAGATTTGTCGTTAGCGCTTCTGTTGGTGAATATATTTGCTTAGCGTTTTTGAGAATAAAAAGATTAGTACTAATTAAAATTATCAAACCGATCAAGCCAAGGAATAATCCGAAAATTAAAAAATATTTGAGAAATTTATGCATAGCTTTGACCAGTATACACCAAAACTAAATTTGTTTCGCAATCTTTTTGGCAAGGCTACTTGGAATTAATCTAATGGCCGGACGATTTTCTTTTTCGTATATCATTTGCACACCAATTAATTTTTCACAAGTTGAGCATTTAATTTCTTTGGTAGAAAATATTCCAATTGGTAACATGCGATCCAAATATAATCTCTTTAAATCTCCTGGTCCGTCTTTTTGATAATTACAAAAGTGCGCCCCACACTGGCTGCAGGCCAAATTGAGAAGTCTAGACTTCCCTCCTCTACTATGGCGAAATTTGTCGTTTTTTAAGCCTAATTGGGATTTTTTCATGTTAAAATATTGGCTGAGTATAGCGGAATATTGACGTTTATCTCTTGACAAACTCGCACTTTAGTGCTATACTTTTCAGTTATTATACAATGCCATAACCGTACCACGCAAAAGTGAGCCACTTAGTGGCCAGCTGTACCAAGCGCTCAAAGATTGAGAATTTGGTACAGCAGTCTCGAGGTGAGATTGTTCGAACAACCGGCAACTACGAGTTGCCAGGAGAAGCCATGCTTCGTCAATACCAGATCCTCGTCTCCGGGAAGTCAGTCAACCTCATCACCCGCGAGGGCACGGGCCGGTGGTACCAATGGTGGCACCGCAACTTCGGCCCTGGGTTCTCGACCACCATCTGGGCGATCCTAGAGGACAACGTCCTCTGGATGCCCCATGAGGAGGCCGGTGAGCTCAAGAAGCTCGGCCTCACGGTCAATGTCCTCATGTTCCCGGGCCGAGGCCCAAACGGATACATCCACTGCATCAACCCTCGAGACGTGACCGGGATCATCAAGGTCTACGGACCTGACATCACGGTCGACGACGTCCTCGTGACCGACAAGAAGTCGGGAAAGGAGTGGATGAGGCATGAGCGATGGCGTGCGATGAACTGATCGCCACGACGACGGGACAAGTCCCCATGGAGCTTCGAACGGAGCTCCTCACAGACTCCGCCGAACCCATGCTAAGATTCTAACAATTGGAATTTTAGCAGGAGGTCGGCGGTTTTTGTTTTTATATTTTAAAAATCTTATGAATTTATTAATTTACACTTTTATTTATTATCGGCAATTAGCTCTAGTCTAACAAAATGTACATCTTCAGTAATTTCATCACCCTCAGAAAAATAATTTTCCTCTAATTCATCTTTGGTAATCTCATAACCTAAAGATCTAATTTCTGATTCAGCGTGTTTAAGTGCCAAATATGAAGTTGAAGCTCTTGCCTGAAATTCAATAGGAAGTCCCCTTTCTTTTGCAAGAGTAATTATTTTGAAAAACATTTTTCTTCCAAACCCTTTACGCTGAAATTCTGGTAATAAAGCCAGATCAGAAACAAAAAGAACTGTATCACCATAATCAAATTCAGATTCGGTTGAATAGCAAATTCCATAACCAACAGGAATAACATTACTCTCAACCTGATCAGAAAGAATAAAACTATGGTTATCTTGAGGTTCGCCCGCAGTCATTTCTTCAATAAAAAATTGTTCACCCTGTTGTAAGCTAGCTGGATAGATAGCTTGTTCAAGTTCAGCAATCGCGGCTGCTTTTTCATAACTACAATTTTCCAAGATCGGTTCTAAATTTTCAACATGTTCAATACCTGGAGCTTCAGTCATTTTACCAGAACGACGTATTTTTGCTTTTTGTTTTTTTGAGGTAGCCATTTTTTTAAGTTCATTTATTTTGTCAGTATCAATAGTTAATAATCGTTTTTGTATACTTGCATCAGTATACACATCATTATCTGGTATCAGTACCGACTTAGTTGGCGGCAAGGAAGCAAGTCCAATGTCAGTATAACCCGTACCAATATTAACGGTCTCAAAACTACAATGTAAATCTTTTTCAAGTTCCTGCGTTAAATATAGTGTAAAAAAACTTTTATATTTTTCCAAAATTACATCCCTATCACGTCCCTGATTAGCTTCAATATTATCACACACAATCACTTCCGGATTAGTGTGTGGATTGGTGTACAAAAATGACTGAGCACACAATTGCCCGTCTCGATATAAAGCAAAAAATCCATACTCCGGTTTAGTATATCCGACCTGAATACAACTTTTACTAGCACCATCCAAAGTCATACAGCAGCCAGTATCATAGCCAATCGTAAACCCACGTGGATCATTTTTGGGAATAATTTCTCCTGCCCACCCACCACCTAAATCTATTTGGGCTGGTGCAATTAAAAATTCAGGATTAAATTCCCTTTTTAACTTAGCAATAGTTTCAATAGTTTTTTCACCATCGTAACAACGTACCAACTCAGCTAGCCACGGTTTAAGCGATACAAGATCTTCGCGAGCGAAGCCGGCTGGTAACCGGCCTTCTCTCTCCATAGTATCCGTAGCAACTCTCAGAGAACTAGTATCTGCCCACTGTTTTATAGCTCTCGGATTATCAGCACACCCATCAGCCAAGGCAGCGGCTCGATTTTGCCATGCAACCGTCAAAATTGCTCTGGGGGTTGATTGATGAGTAGAAACCCAACCCTGGGCCTCATCAATAAATGTATTTCGCTTTTGACTAACAGCTTTTAAATGTTCAATTGTAGGCGGAATTGAAACCCTCTCGCGATTACGCTCAACTCGTTCTGTTAAATCCTTAATAATCTTTTCTATCTGACTAATTAAATCAGGTAGTGGTTCTTTTAAGAATTTATTTTCTTGATCTTGATTGTCCAAAGCCAAAATGCGTATATCTAACCGCTTCTTAAGTTCAATAATATCTACTACCCCAACTTTAGCCAAAGGTAACATTTCTTC
>CAYYQC010000052.1:0-4046 GCA_964473715.1 uncultured Gammaproteobacteria bacterium | reverse complement strand
TATGACAAGGCTAAACAGCTGGGTGTGACGATTTTAGACGAACAATCTTTATTAAAACTTTTGCAATAAAAAACGCCCCACATCGGGGCGTTTTAGAGAAGAAGGGGCAGGGGCAGCGCAAAGCATTACACCCCTGGTTCGTCATCAAACCTGACCTTGGAAAGGTCTTCGGTCGACTCCTGGTGGAGTCGCACGTCAGGTTCTAACCCAGCCCATGGGTAGGTGCGGTCTGGAAAACTACAGAGAGTTTATCCGGTAAACCGCGGGCTGGCTAACGAACAGAACATAATACCTCATTTAAGCAAAAAAGTCAAGAGGGTTTGATGTATCCCTTAATAGTCACTATACAGTGGCGGAAAAGGCATAGAAATTGGTTGGAAAAGTAAGCAGAAAAAATAACAAAACAAAAACAACGTCGTGTTCTCCTCTCACAACACTTAACTTATTAAGTACTGAGAGCGGTCGACGTTGTTTTTTGTCTTCCGCGGGTGTGCATGCGGACCTCCATTTTGTGTTGTGGGCCTAGAATTTGTTGCCAGTCCACCGGGTGTACTTGATGGAACACATGTCAGCGGTGCAGCTGGCGGCTCCGTAGATGAAGCCGATCGAGGTGTATATCACCACGAATGTTTCGGGCTCGGGCGAGTTGGTGAGCGTACCAACTGTTTGAGCCATGAGGGCGCAGAAGGCACTGAGCATCAGTGTAATCAGCGTGATGTAGCTGAGTTTCTTGGAAAGGGGAGACGGTTTCACGAGTCCCATGAGTTCTCCTTACAGGTAAGGGTCTAAACATTTTTTATCATAAAAATTAAGAAAGTACAATAGTGAGTTGACTCTTGTCATTGCCTGCTAAATCCGTTAAACTTAGGCTACTATGAAACTGACTATTCAAGACATTGAAAAAATCGCGGATTTGGCCCGTTTGGAGCTAACCGCTGAAGAAAAAATCATGTATGCTGAGCAATTAAGTACAGTTTTTTCGTATATGGACATGCTTAATTCGGTGGATACTACTGGTGTACCAGAAACTTGTCAGGTAACTGGTTTACAAGATGTAGTACGCGATGATGTGGTAGTAGAAGCTGATTTGGCAGTACGGAAAAAATTAATTGCTGCCTTTCCACAACATGAAGCCAATTTGCTAAAAGTGCAGGCTGTATTTAAGGAAGCCAAAAAATAATATGAAGGCTCTAAACGAATTAACAATTGCGGAAGCGCGGGCTGGCCTGGATGCTAAAGAATTTACCTCAGTGGAATTAACCGAGGCTTGTTTGAAACGGATTGATGAACGCAATAGCGAAATTAATGCCTTTATTACGGTTTCTCGTGAAGTGGCTTTGGCGGAAGCGCAGAAAGCTGATGAAAATATTGCGGCCGGAAAAATTCAACCGCTCACCGGTATTCCGTTTGCGGTAAAAGATGCGATTTGTACGGCCGATGTGCGTTCAACTGCGGCCGCGAAAATTTTGGATAATTATGTGCCAGCGGTAGATGCAACCGTAATTAAAAAGTTGCGCGAACAAGGTGCGGTTTTACTCGGTAAAAATAACTGCGACACCTTTGGACATGGCGCCAGTAATGAAAATTCCATGTACGGGTCGGTGCGTAATCCACATGACACCAGCAAAGTAGCCGGTGGTTCTAGTGGTGGTTCAGCGGCGGCAGTAGCGGACAATCAAGCGATTTTTAGTATTGCCGAAGATACTGGTGGTTCAATTCGTCAGCCAGCCGCGCTCTGTGGTATTGCTGGTTTACGACCAACCTATGGTCGCAATTCTCGCAGCGGTATTATGCCAATGGCGTCATCACTGGATACGGTTGGGCCAATGGCCAAATCTGTGGCCGACATTGCGCTTTTAATGGAAATTATGGCGGGCCAAGATGCGCTCGATGCGACGACTGTTCCTGCTGAAGTCCCAAATTATTCTGCTGAAATTACCCAATCAATCAAAGGTTTAAAAATTGGTGTCCCAAAAGAATATTTTGAAATTGAAGGCATGGACGCGGAAACGCGCGCGATTGTGGAAAATAAAATGAAAGATTTGGAAAAACTTGGTGCCACATTGGTACCAGTTTCTTTGCCTTATACCAAATATTCGATTCCGGTTTATTATATTATTGTTCCAAGTGAAGATTCTTCAAATTTGGGACGCATGGATGGAATTCGCTATGGTGTTAGAGCTCCAGGCGCAAATTTAATTGAAACATACGCGCAATCTCGTGCGGGCGGTTTGCCAGCCGAAGTAAAACGCCGGATCATGATTGGCACCTACGCGTTATCTGCGGGTTATTACGATGCCTATTACCGCAAAGCGCAACAAGTACGTACACTCATCATTCAAGATTTTCAAACTGTCTTTACGCAAGTAGATGCGCTGGTGACACCAACTTCTCCATTCCCAGCCTTTGGCGTGGGGGAAAAAGCCAATGATGTGATGGCGATGTATTTGGCTGATGTATTTGTGAGTCCAGCTGCCGTGGCCGGAATTCCGGCCTTATCTATTCCGGCTGGTAAAACAAGTGCTGGTTTGCCAGTTGGTTTACAAATTATTGGACCATCACTGGCTGACGGATTAGTCATGCGCATTGGCCACCAATTAGAAATTAATTAATCTTCATTTTTATGCCAAATCGCCCGCACTTGTTTGGTTACGCACTTAAACCTGGCGATTATCGGCAACCGTGGCGCATCTTTCGCATCATGTCGGAGTTTGTGGAAGGCTTTGATTTTTTGTCTTCGCTAAAAAATGAAGTGACCATCATGGGTTCGGCCCGGCTCAAAGAAGGTACTGAATATTACGAAACCGCCCGGAAATTGGGCAGTTTATTGGCTAAAAGTGGTTTGACCGTCATCACTGGTGGTGGTCCGGGAATTATGGAAGCGGGGAATCGGGGTGCGCACGAAGCCGGCGGTGAATCAATTGGTCTGAACATTCAATTACCTTTTGAACAATCGCTCAATCCGTACGTGACCAAGACCATGTCGTTTTATTATTTTTTTACGCGCAAAGTAATGCTGACTTCACCAGCCAATGCCTTTGTGTATTTTCCGGGTGGATTTGGCACTTTTGATGAATTTTTTGAAGTGGTAGATTCGATTGAACTTGGTTTTATTTTACCAACTCCAATTGTGCTGGTAGGTAAAAAGTTTTGGCAACCTTTGATTGATTTTTTAAAAGCGAAAGCCAATAGCACGGGTGAATACAGCACCGTCATTGACCAATGGCACATTGTGGATACTGCTGAAGAAGCCATGGAATTCCTCAAAGATACCAAGGATCGCAATGATGTGTGCATGTTAGATCCGGTTACGTTCCGTTGTGAAGGTAATATTGATTGGAAAGTGTTCCGCATTATGGCGGAATTGGTGGAGGGGTTTGAATTTGTGAGTGGTTTAAAACAAGCGGTCACGGTGCTCGGTACTAAATCTATTCCGGCCAATAGTCCATATTTTGACACGGCCCGCGAAATTGGCGCGGCTTTGGCCAAACAAAAATACACCGTCATTACTGGTGGTAACAAAGGTGTAGCGGAAGCGGCCAATCAAGGGGCGTTTGAACATGGTGGTGAATCAGTTGGAGTGGGCATGGATGTGCGCGGTAAAATGACTTTGAATAGTTACTTAACCAAATCCATTCACTTTAGTTTTCCGTTTACGCGCAAATTAATTTTGACTACACCAACCAACGCGTTTATCTTTTTCCCAGGCGGGTTTGGAACTTTACATCAATTATTTGAAGTGCTCACCTTGATTCAAACTAAAAAAATGACCAAAGTACCGGTAATTTTGGTGGATCATGAATATTGGGGACCTCTCCATAATTATATTAAAACCATTTTGGTGCACGATGTAGATACCATTGCTAATGAAGATGATGAACTCTACCAAATTGTGGACAGCGCTGAAAGTGCCATAAAAGTGTTGGCCGAAACTGCCAAGCATGATGTAAATGCGGGTGCGCAAGGGTAATATGATTCCATGGTTTTCTTTTACTTCGTTTAACATTGGACCCCTCACTATTCAAGTGTGGGGTTTGTTTGTGGCT
>CAYYQC010000051.1:0-4059 GCA_964473715.1 uncultured Gammaproteobacteria bacterium | reverse complement strand
TTTATTTTTTTGTGGTTGTACTTAAAATTTGCACTTGTGCGCGAAGCGTATCAATGATTTGCTGCTGAGTTTTTACTTCTGTTTGCAAATCGCCATTAATTTTCTTCAGCTGAACAATAGTGTCATTAGCCTGTTCTAAGTATTGTCTTTGTTGTTCCACCTGCTGCACAGCCTGTGGTACTGGTTTACTAAGGCCAAAAAGATTATAAAAAATCGCAATTCCTGCTCCAACCAAGAGCACAGTAATGACGACAATCCAACGAATATCTGGATGATGTTTAATATGGTGGACAGGGTGATGTTCCATAAAATATATTTGTTATGAGTATACCACAGGCTAGGCACTTTTCAAGTAAATCAAAACCAGGTAGACTAAGCGCATATGCTAAAACTCTACAATACCCTTTCTCGCCAAGTGGAAAATTTTACCCCCTTGAATAAAGAAGAAATCGGACTCTATACTTGTGGCCCGACTGTGTATAATTTTGTACACATTGGCAACCTCCGGACCTATATTTTTGAAGATATTTTGCGCCGGGTCATGCAATATGACGGTTACCACGTAAAACATGTCATGAATATTACTGATGTGGGCCACCTGACTGATGATGCAGATTCTGGTGAAGATAAAATGGAAAAAGGCGCGCGAAGAGAAGGTAAAAGTGCTTGGGACGTGGCCGCTTTTTATACTGAAGCGTTTTTTCAGGACATTAAAGCTCTAAATATTTTGGAAGCACACATTATTTGTAAAGCCACAGATCATATTCCAGAACAAATTGCGCAAGTACAGGCTCTCACTGACAAGGGTCTCACTTATGAAACCAGTGATGGTATTTATTTTGATACTACAAAATTGTCTGACTATGGTAAATTAGCTCTGCTTAGTAAACAAGAATTGCAGGCTGGTGTGCGCGTAGACATGGGTGAAAAGAAAAATCCTCATGATTTTGCACTTTGGAAATTTACTCCAGCTGAAGAAAAACGCCAAATGGAATGGGAAGCTTTTGGACGCATGGGTTTTCCTGGTTGGCACATTGAATGTTCAGCCATGAGCATGAAATACTTAGGCGACCAATTTGATATTCATTGCGGTGGTATTGACCATATTCCAGTGCATCATACTAATGAAATTGCCCAAGCCGAAGGCATTACCGGCAAGATTCCGTGGGTTAAATACTGGCTCCATGGAGAATTTTTGCAAATTAGTGGTGAAAAAATGGCCAAATCTGGTGATAATTTTTTAACACTTAAAACTGTTGCTGACCAGGATATCTCACCACTAGCCTACCGCTATTTCTTACTTCAAGCACATTACCGAAAACAATTACAATTTAGCTGGGAAGCTCTCACGGCCGCAGAATCTGGCTTGAATAATTTAAAAAAAGAAATTCAAAAGCTTGATAAAATTGGACCAGATGATACCAAAGCAGAAGCAGAATTCAAAGCAGCGATTAATGAAGACTTAAATATGCCAGCCGCTTTGGCCTTAGTTTGGACTTATGTCAAAGAACGCAGTATTGGCCAAGAATTAATCTCGAAGTTTGATGAAGTGCTTGGTTTAGATTTGCTTGTTTCAAACAATGCCCCAGTCGACATTACTCCACAAGCACAGGCTTTACTTGAAGCCCGCGCCAATGCTCGGGATAATAAAAATTGGGCAGAGTCTGACCGCCTTCGCGATGAATTAGGAAAACTCGGTTATACAGTGAAAGACTCGACCACAGGACAAACTCTGGAATAATTTTCACATTACTAGAAAAAAGTGGTATACTCTTGGCAGTATATTTTTTCTATGTCAGGCCAAACAAAAAATGAAATCCTGACTCCTTCTCAAGAGCAATTACAAAAAACAGAATCGGCTCCTAAACAGCCGGATTTTTTAATTGAGCAAGAAAAAAATGAAAAACCAACTGAGGTTATTAAAGAAGAGGGCTTTTTGGATGATGCCATTCAAAAATTAAAAAACTCTTTGCGCGCTAGTAAAAAAAAGCCAATTGTCATGCCGCAAGTGCGCGACGATTTAACCTTAAAAATTGAACATGTCATGGAAGATGGTTTAAAAGATGCTTTTATTGCATTATCTCCACTTGAGCAACAAGAATTTAAACTAAAAGGTGAACAGACTGCACGCCAAATTCGCAGTTTACTTGGTGAAACAAAAATTAAAATTAAAAAAATATTTGAGCTCTTATTACAATGGCTAAAACTATTGCCTGGAGTGAATCAGTTCTTCTTGGAGCAGGAAGCCAAAATTAAAGTGGATCAAATTTTAGCTATCCATAAACAAAACAAGGATTTGTAATATGGATAGCGCAATCATCTTATTAATCGTGGCCAGTGTAGGAGTGTTAGCGGCACTTGTTTTTGTACTTCGTGCCTTTTTTAAACCAGCGTATCGTGCAAGCAAAGCCTTTGACCGCGTAGTGCTTCAAATTATTGTTCCAAAAGAAAAACGCAGTGATGGTAACAGTGGCCAAAACACTGATGACAGATTAGAAAGTATTCGTGAAGAAATTGGTTTGTCTGAAACTTTGTTTTCCACTTTAGCTGGTATTCACCCTGAAAGCTCTATTGCCAGCTGGTTCAAGGGTCGCAATGATCATTTGTCTTTTGAAATGGTGGTGCATAATAATGTAATTTGTTTTTATGTAGCCGTTCCTCCCAAATACCAGACCTTTATTGAGCAACAAATTACTGCACAGTACCCATACGCACAAATTGAAAAAGTTCCAGACTATAATATTTTTTCTCCACAAAGCAAAATCACTGGCGGGTACCTAACCTTCAAACGAATGGAGGTGTTGCCAATCCGCACCTACCGGACCATGGATTCTGACCCTTTATCTGCGATTTTAAATGTGCTTTCTAAAATCCATGACCAAAACGCGGCCATGGCCGTGCAATTTGTGGTTAGACCTGCACATAAAGGCTGGCGAAGACATGGTGCGCATGCAGTGCGTGAAGTAAAAAAAGGCGAAAGTATTGAAAATGCTTTACGAAAACGTAGCGTATTCCATTATATTGGTGCATTCTTTAGTATTTTTTCTTCACAATTTACTACTGAAAAAAAGAAAGAAGATAAGGAGCATTTTCAAGCTTCAGCCATGGAAGAAGAAATGCTTAAAGGAATTGAAGAAAAGATATCCAAAGGTGGATTGGAAGCGACTATTCGCATTCTATCAGTAGCTAATGAACAAGAAATTGCTCATCTTAATTTGGAAAATTTAATTAATGCGTTTAGTCAATATAATTGGTATAGATTTGGTAATGAATTTAGTGCGCTTATTCCACGCAATCAAGCCAAAATTATTCGTGATTTTATTTATCGTTCATTTATTGACCACCGTCATTGTATTGTTAATACACAAGAAATGGCGAGTTTATGGCACTTACCATTACACTCTACCGAAACTCCAAATATTAAATGGCTCACTGGCCGCCGCGCGGCACCACCATCCAATTTACCCAAATCTGGCCTACTTCTTGGTCATGTGCAATATCGCGGCGGAGACACACCAGTATATATGAAAGACGCCGATCGTCGTCGTCATTTGTATATTATTGGTAAATCTGGTGCTGGTAAATCTGTATTACTTGCGGCTTTGGCCAAACAAGATATTTTAAATGGTCATGGTGTTTGTGTGGTAGATCCACACGGAGATTTGGTAGAAGAAGTATTATCACATGTACCAAAATCTCGCGCTGATGATGTGATTATTTTTAATCCATCAGACATGGACCGACCGGTTGGCCTTAACATGCTTGAAGCCAAAAATGAAGATCAAAAAGATTTTGCGGTGCAAGAAATGATTTCTATTTTCTATAAATTATTTCCTCCTGAAATGATTGGTCCAATGTTTGAACATAACATGCGCAATGTAATGTTAACATTAATGGCAGATATTAATGACACCGGTACAATCATTGATATTCCCCGCATGTTTACAGATGACGCGTACGTAAAAAAATATTTAGTCAAAGTTAAGGATCCAGTCGTACGTTCATTTTGGGAAAAAGAAATGGCCAAAACCAGTGATTTTCATAAATCAGAAATGTTGG
>CAYYQC010000050.1:0-4217 GCA_964473715.1 uncultured Gammaproteobacteria bacterium | reverse complement strand
CCATTTTGCTGTCGCAGCGAAGCGACAACGTGGAACATCCCTTAATGGGACCGGACGCGCTCATAGGCGCACCCTACCCCCCGCTGAGCGCGGAGGCATGCTGTTGACGCCGCTGCTCGCTGCGTCGCCGACCGACACCAGGTGCAGCGCGCACCTGCTTCAGCTCCCAGCTCGTCAACTCGGGCGTGACATCGTTCACACGACGCCTCTTCCCATCGGAGCAAGAGACGTAGAGCTGCTCGCCCACGTTGGTCGACTTGTCGTAGCGAACGACGTAGCCACGCGTGATGGTCCGATCACGGACCAGCTTCTCTCGCGTATTGCGCGGATGAGGCTTCGTCGCCGCGTCGAACTCGTACTGGGCTTCCGTCTGCTCCACGGAAATCCGGGACAGGATCTGTGTAAGATTCCCCACAATCTTCTCCTTCATTATTTACCCTTGCTTGCAGGTCGGCAGTCTAGCCGTCTGCTTCTGAGATGGCGCAAGAGTATGACAAATTAGCCAAAAAGTCAAGCAGGCTTGTTAATTATTCTAAAATTTCAATTTAAAAATCTTTATTATCTCTTCATTGCCCCTTTTCTATGCGCAGCATGAACCGGATCACCATAAACACCAGCTGGAGAAAGCAATTCTATAAATGAACGCAGACCTTTGGTATCTTTTAAACGTCTTACTTTACGTTTGGCATCAAAATACGCTTTATTCTCTTTATGTTTAAATCCAGAAATTCCATCTTCAGTCGGTGAAAAAATTTGTACTTCTTCAAAACGCCGTTCCACTTCTCCGTCTTCTTCGGTATCCAAACACATATAAAACTTAGCCATTACAATTGGGTCGCCACCGCCAGGCCCAGAACTATTAAATGGTGTTCCTGGTAAATTAGTTGGGTCATAATCCACAATTTTTACCCCCTTAGCCTGTAACCCCTGAATAATCTTAATCACAGCGGGATACTCAAATACAGTTTGAGTCTGTTTTACAAAATTTTTATTATAATCCAGGTAATAAGTCTCTACTTCAAAAGATTGACGTGTAAACAATTCTTTAGATTTTTCAAAACCAGCATTAGGATCTGGAGCCAATACCAAAGAACGCCCATAAGTGTCCCACAAATCTTCAGGGTTATCAAAACCACGAGTAATAATCTTTCTAAAATAATTATCAACCTGTTTAGTACGAACGTCTGGGGTAACCAACAAACCCGTATCAACATTCAAAGTACGCATAAAGCGCTGTTTAGCCTCACCATTCTCATCGATAATTGTCAAAGAACGTTCTGTACTTCCTCTCACTGAAACTACTTTATTCCAAATATCTTCAATTTCACTATTTCCCAATTTAATAACTTCCGAATATCGCCGAGACGCGGGCTCCAGCGCACTTAAAAAAAATAATTTACGCAATGCTTCAAATTTAATCCGTTTGCGGATTTCTTCAGATTCAAAAGCCTTAAATATTTCATGCTCTTCATCATTAAGATCTTCAAAACCGAGTTTTAATAAACCTTTTATTTTGGCAGCTGCCGTATTGGACATTGGATCCAACTCATCCACATCAAGTTTATCTTGTCTATCCTGATTCACCCCCGAAGCAATCATGTTTTTAATAAATTTATTGATGCGTTCAAGTTTATCACTAATATTTGCAATACCAGTATTTTCACTCACTTCATCTTCAATGATTGACTGCTTCTTACTATTTGCGTATTCAGTCACTCGCTCATCAGTTAATAACACAACCTCTTTGCCTTTTTCATCTTTAGAAATTGCCTTTCCTCCTGGGCAAGCAATTTTAGCTAAAAAATTTATCATGTCATAATATCCATTCACTGGTCGCGGCGGACCAGATTCCATATCAAGTTCATGTTTTAAAAGCACCACTTCTTCCAAAGAAAGATTTGTTTCTGAAAGTAAAAAAGCAAATCTAATCGCCGCCTCAATATCTGAATTACCTGGGTTACGCAATTCTTCTTTAAAATTACTTCGCTCCACAGCATGCGGAAACCATTCCATTAAATCAATCACATTAGAACAAAGATCAATAATTTCAAAATAAATTTCCTTGGCTTTTGGCAAATCATCACGCAGTTCCTTTAACCGAAATAATTTATTTTGCAGTAAGCCAATCTCGCCATAATCCATGTCTGGATTTTTCCATCTCGCAGTTTCAACCAATTCATGTGCCACATCATACATTTTATCAGCTTCAAAACCACGCGCCTCAGTGCCCAAAGAACGCATTGTTTCAGCCACTAAGGTAGCATGTTCTACGGGTTCTTTAAATTTAAGGTCAATTCTTTCACTTTCAGAATCTTTTGGATACAAACGTAATGAATCATATAATTGAACCTCGCCATCTTTATCCAAGGTATTTGCACCCCATAAGGTGCCCATATCTTCAACTGTCAATTTATGGAATCGAGCAATTTTATCTTCTTCTGGTTCAAGTTGATATGGAATGTCTGATGGTAAAATTTTAGCAATGTACAAAGTTTGAGAATTTTCCACTTCTTTAATTGGTTTTTCTGGATCTTTTAATCTCATTTTGTAATCAATCACGATTGGTTCATTTTGATAATCCAAAAGTGGTGCAATTTCCGTGGGTCGCAAATGAGTTTCATATAATAATTCTCGAGTAACAGTTTTACCTAAATCGCCCCCATCTTCTGGCGATTTTCCTCCACCAATTGGCATTACTTGTCCACTATTGCGAGATTTTTTATTTTTTTCAATCCACAAACAATGGGTTAGTGATAATTTTGTCACGGCTTCAGACAATCCCATTTTACCTGAGGCCATCATTTTTTCTAAATCAGTTCGAATCGAATCCGGATTATTACTTTGCAACACAAACACCCGCGCCACTTCGCGTTTTTCTTGTTCAATTTGTAATTCTGGAGTTTCTAATTGCGCTTGAGGCTCTTCACTTAATGTTTCAACGCTCATATTATTCTCGGTGTGTTTCGGTTTCCCAGTCAGCCACGGCTTTGGCCAAACTTGGGTATTTTTTAAAATTTATGCCGCGCGCCAATTCACGCGCCTGCTTAATGAGTATTGTATCTTGAAGTGTGGCCAGTTTCAACTGCATTAAACCACTTTGGGTTTGACCATACACTTCACCTGGCCCACGGGTTTCCAAATCAAATTCAGCCAATTGAAACCCGTCAGTAGTAGAGGCAAAAAAAGCCAAACGATCTTTTACTTTGGTTGAATCGGAATCAGTAAACACAAAACAAAATGATTGGTGGTCACTACGACCGACGCGCCCACGAAATTGGTGTAATTGGGCCAAACCAAATGATTCAGCACCTTCAATCATCATCACCGTCGCATTCGGAATATTCACCCCCACTTCCACCACCGAAGTTGCAACTAAAATATCCAGCGCTCCACTCGCAAAGGCCTGCATGGCCGCGTCTTTTTCCACGGCTTTCATTTTGCCATGCAACCAACCCACGCGTAAATCTGAAACAATTTCTTTGGACAAATGTTCATATTCCACAGTCACCGATTTTTTTTCATCAGCATTAATGGTGGGGCAAATCACAAACACTTGGCGACCAGTTTTTACTTGTTCGCGAATAAATTCATACGCTTTTTGACGTTCGTGTGGCGACACCACTTTAGTTTTTATTGGCAAACGACCAGCTGGTTTTTCGCGTAATTGTGAAAGTGCTAAATCCCCATACAAAGTTAACGCCAATGAACGCGGAATTGGCGTGGCCGTCATACTCAAAAAATGTGGTTCAGCTTTTTCCAAACCAGATTTTTCTTTCATAGTTTTGCGCTGGGTTACGCCAAACCGATGTTGTTCATCCACAATTACTAAACCTAATTTTTTAAATTCCACCCCCTCAGACAACAAAGCGTGTGTACCAATCGCAATGGTAATTTCACCAGCTTTAATCGCTTCATACATTTTGGCGCGTTCACTTTTTTTGGCCACCGTACTGTGTGTTACCAAGGCAATCGAAATATCAGTATGAGCAAACATGGTTTGCAAAGTTTCAAAATGCTGATTGGCCAAAATTTCGGTTGGCACCATAATTGCGCCTTGAAAACCATTATGCGCGGCCAAAAATAAAGCCAAAGCGGCCACTGCAGTTTTTCCCGAACCCACATCACCTTCAAGTAAACGATTCATTGGTTCACCTTTGGCCAAATCTTGAAAAATTTCCCAAGCCGCTACGCGTTGATCTTTAGTTAATTCAAAGGGC
>CAYYQC010000049.1:0-4458 GCA_964473715.1 uncultured Gammaproteobacteria bacterium | reverse complement strand
ACCGTGCGATAACCAACACTCAGTAATCCAGAAGTTGGACCTGCTGGAAGGGGTAACTGCGCATCTCGATGCATGATTAATAATAATGGCCACTGTTCTGGTGGTTTTTTACTAAACCACGGTTTTTGGGCAATGATTAAACGCTGATTAGTAACGCGAACTATTGCGTTGGGGTGAATACCAGTACCATGTTGTGTGTGACTCACTACCGTAATAGTTACGGGATTATCATCGTGAAGAATTTTTTCTCCAACGAATAACTGCACTTTTCCTAAGACCGAATCTCTAAATTTATGTTTAGCCCAAAAAAAGTAACCAACTAAACACGCTACGAAAAACCACATGAAGTATGAAAACATATTATTCTTCTGGAAAAATTTGTTTACCATCCTCGTCGTAGAGTTTGACGGCCAAGACTGGACAGGATTGCGCGGCCATGAGAATAATGTCTTCGTCAGTGCCATCAGGATCAGTCACGTAAGCTAAGTTTTCATCATCCATTTGGAACACGCCTGGTGCAACTACCACGCATGAACGTGCGCCAATACAGGCTTGGCGATCCACCACAATGCGGCGGATCTTTCCGCCCGCCCGGATTTTTTGAGAAATTTCTTCAGGTAAATTGTCTGGGAGTTTTGGTTCGGACATATTTTTATTGAGGATACTATAGTCAATTCTCTAATTTATGTAAAATGGGCCTGGAGTTCCTGGGCAAAAGATTTAGCCTTGCTACCAGTTATTCCTCGACTAAACTTGGTGCCATTTTTTAGATAAAATATTAGAACTACACCAGAATATTCAGCTCGGTCTTCAAAAGTGATTTTCTCTATTTCTTGGATCGAGTATTTTCGTCTATATCCCAAACCATATTGAATTCGTAACTGTTGACCATCAAAAGTAATTTTCTTAACCCCAATCGTCATGGCTAATAGAGCGAATGGAATAAATGGGGCAGCCAAAATCGGTTTAGGGGTTAGTAATAAATTGGGGTCAATTTGATAATAAATCCAGTAGACTAACAACATCAGTGAGCACATAACTACTAAAAAAGTAGTTTGCCCAAATGGTTTCTTATATTCAAGAATTTCCATACTAAATCCCCAAAATTGTCCGTAACTCCTCACTCGCCTTCCAAGCTGGCTCAAACGTCACTTCTACGGTCACTTTTTTGGCACCTAGATCAGTGATTTTTTCTTCAATTTGCTTCGTAAGTTGCGGGCCAAATGGACACATAGGTGTGGTGTAAGTCATCAAAATATACACCTCATCATTATCTTTCAAATCAATCGCGTAAATCAAACCCATGGTCCAAATATCTAAGTTAATTTCTGGGTCAAAAACAGTTTTTAGTTCAGCAATAATTTCTTCTTTAGTGAAGCTCATATTTTTTTTAGTTCATGCAAATGAGCACCCACACTCACTGCCGCAACAATTAAAGCTACGTTTTTAATAATATATTGACCCTCAAGAGTTGGAATAAAAATTCCAGACCAAGCCAGACTTGGTAAAAAAATAAGTGGAAATACTGTAGTAAATATATGAATTGCTAGTAGTGGTAATACAATTCGTTCCCAGCCCTTAATTAAAAATAGAAGGCCAATAATTACTTCAAATATTCCGAAAAAAATCAGAAAATTATCAAATCCAGACACAGTACAAAATAACCGTTCGTACGTAGTTCGTACAAGTGATGTAGCTGGACTGAGGCCTACTATTTTTAATAAACCAAACCAAAAGAAAATAATAAATAAGCCAACTCGAGCAATTAAGTCATTGTGCTGTTTAAGAAAAGAGATTAACTGACGATCAATAGAAAAAATATTCATAAACAAGTGTGCAATAATTATACTCCGGTATAACCTGAGGTTTCTATTTCTTGTGCTAATTCTGGACCACCACTTTTAATAATCAAACCATCGCGCATAATGTGAACATGAGTTGGTTTGATGTATTCGAGTAATCGCGCGTAGTGGGTAATGAGCAAAATTCCATGTTCAGCATTTTGAAACGCATTAATCCCCTCACCTACAATTTTAAGTGCATCCACATCCAGTCCAGAATCAGTTTCATCGAGCAGGGCGTAGGTTGGCTGCAGTAATGCCAGTTGCAAAATTTCGGCACGCTTTTTTTCACCACCAGAAAAACCACTGTTAATGGCCCGTTTGGCAAAACTCTCATCAATGCCCAAGGCTTTCATGGCTACTTTGATTTCTTTATAAAATTCTAAGGGATTCAAATTTACGCCGCGTTTGGCACCAACGGCCAAGCGTAAAAAATTCGCAATACTTACGCCGGCAATCTCGGGTGGATATTGCGGAGATAAAAATAAACCGGCTTTGGCGCGATCTTCGGG
The DNA here is from genome assembly GCA_964473715.1 of uncultured Gammaproteobacteria bacterium. GTDB lineage: Bacteria > Patescibacteriota > Patescibacteriia > Magasanikbacterales > UBA922 > 2-12-FULL-41-16. The sequence goes on along the minus strand of CAYYQC010000049.1, from coordinate 2,105 downwards.
TTTGGCGGTCGTAATGTCTAGGCCGTCAATCGCAATACTTCCTTCAGTAACTAAATATTTAGGGTGACCAGCTAAAGTGTTTACGAGTGTGGATTTTCCCGAACCATTTGGTCCCATGATCGCGTGCACTTCGCCGGGTTTAATTTCCAAACTTAAACCATGAACAATCTCTTGGTTATCAACGCTAATTTTTAATTGTGAAATTTTTAGTGACATATTATTTTTCGCTCAGTTTGATAATTATTTCCCATTCTGTTGGTGTGACTGGTTGTACTGATAAGCGGCTGTGCGTAACTAATTTCATTTGGCTACATTCGGGAATGGTTTTGATTGTCTCCAAACTTACAGCGCGTTTTAACTTACTAACTGGTACTACATCGACACAGTGCCACACGCCGGTAGCATCAGTGGAATCAGGGTGAGCGAGTTTACTAACCTCAGCAATACCCACAATCTCCTTGCCTTCATTGCTGTGATAAATAAACACTTTGTCCCCCACTTGCATAGCCTGCATAAAATTTCTGGCAGCGTAATTGCGCACGCCAGTCCATTCGGCTTGGTCATCGCGCACCAGATTGTCCCATGAAAACGTGCTGGGCTCAGTTTTCATTAGCCAGTAATTCATAACGTTTTTTGCAAGGCCATCCAGCCGAGTGATGCGCATTTTTGACGGGTGTGACTGATGGGAATACCAAGTAAGGCGATCGCTTCGTCAACCGACAAATTTTTTAGTTCTGACTTGGTTTTGCCTTTGATAAAATCAGTCAGCAAAGAAACTGAAGCCTGCGAAACCGCACAACCTTGGGTCAGGTGTTTGACTTCAGTCAGAGTCTCGCCGTCAAATTTCAAGCTTAATTTAATGCGGTCACCACAAGACGGGTTAAAATCCGCTGCAATCGCATGCGCATCGGTAATTTCCCCCTGATTATGCGGGTTGCGATAGAGATCAAGAATAAATTCTTGGTAGAGTGGGTCTAAGTCGTTCATACCTGAAAAATTTTTTTAACTTCTTTAATCCCCTGCACCAAGGCATCAATATCTTGAGTGGTAGTATAGATTCCAAACGAAGCTCGGGCAGTACCATTTAATCCTAAGTAGGTCATAAGTGGTTGAGCGCAATGATGACCAGCACGGATAGCAATGTGTGCGCGGTTTAAAATATCAGCAATATCATGTGGGTGGGCCTCTGGCATGACAAATGAAAATACCGGCAAACGTTTGTTACCGATTGGTCCAATAATTTTTACCAAAGAATGTAATTGCGTTAAAGCGTATTCAATTAATTCACGTTCGTGATTAAAAATTTCATCCCAGCCAACGTGACTAATAAAATCCGCTGCCGCAGCTAAACCTAGCACTTCGGCAATGGGCGGTGTACCTGGTTCAAATTTAGCCGGTGCTTCGGCCCAAGTGGCTGTGTCAAAAGTTACTTCGCGAATCATGTCACCACCAAAATTAACTGGTTCAAGTTCATTTAATAATTCGGCTCTGCCATATAACAAACCAATTCCGGTTGGTCCATACATTTTATGACCAGATAAGGCCACAAAATCTACGCCCCATTCGTGAGCCGTAATCGCGCGGTGAGCCGCTAGTTGCGCAGCATCAACCACGGTGTACGCACCAACTTGTTTGGCTAACCGTACTAGTTCGTGAATTGGGGCCAAGGTGCCGGTAACATTGGACGCCGCGGTAAAAGCCACAATTTTAGTTTGCGGACCAATCACGGTGTGAGCAGAATTAAGATCAAAGTGAAGGTCTTGATCAATATCAATAAATTTTAAAATCGCACCCGTGCGTTTGGCCACTTGTTGCCAGGGAATTAAATTCGCGTGATGTTCAAATCGAGATAAAACAATTTCATCACCAGCCTTTAATTTTTGTTCCAATAAGCGGGCGGCTAAATTTAAACTTCCGGTCGTGCCACTGGTAAAAATAATTTCTTTACTATCAGCGCCAACAAATGTGGCCAGAGTTTGCCGGGCAGCTTCATATTGTTCAGTCGCTGCTTCAGACAAATCATAAAGTCCGCGGTGAATATTTGTGCCATTGGTTTCGTAAAATTTTCGCATGGCATCAATCGCGGGCGCGCATTTAAGACCACT
>CAYYQC010000048.1:0-4544 GCA_964473715.1 uncultured Gammaproteobacteria bacterium | reverse complement strand
TTAATATAGCCAAACATGCGCATGAGTTTATTCCATGATGAAAAGAAATATTCAGCTAATTCAGCATTTACTTCTTGGTCTTGGTCAGCTGTTGGCTCAGGCTGACTTAAAATAGTCTCTTCAAGTTCACTGAGTGGAATACCCCGCAAAAGCTTTTCAATAGCCCGATGTTTTAATTTTCGATATTCTTGAATCCCTTCTTCAATCGTACCCTTAGTTACTAACGAGGTGCGCGTTAGTTCATGTTTTAAACCGGGACGATTTGCGCGGCTAACTTGCTGAGTATCCCTAGATTCAGTCCAAGGTCCATTGTAGGTTAGCACATGTTCTGCCCCTGTGTAATCAACACCCACATCTCCAGTCTGTCCGCCAACAATCAACAAAATTTTTCGTCCGTCAGGGGTATTAAATTCTGTTTGGATATCTCCACGATTTTTTGTCTCTCCGTGAACCACTCGCACTTCAATATCTGGCGGCAATCCTAATTTGGCGATAATATTCTTATCACCTCTAATCACTCCTTCTACATAATCGTTTACAAACATAAGCACACGATTATGTTTGGCAAATGCATTATTTAAATCTACAGATGCAGCCTTAATTTTTGAACTTTCCAAATTTGGTGTAGCGTCCAGTAACTCTGGATCCAAAAGCATTTTGCGTAAAGCATGCATTTTTTCCGTAGCAGTCAATTCATCATCCTCCAAAATTACTTCTAAAATTTCTTTTTCAGCCTCTGACATTTCCACTTCTGTAATTTGTTCAGTAAATTTAGGCATTTCTACGCTGTCTTTTAATTCTTTCATTTGCAATTTCGACAAGAGCAAACTACGCAGATCTATAATATCTCCATATACTAACATACCAGTTAATTCTGCGTCAGAAACATTATCAAATTTTTCTGGATATAACAAACGCAAAGAAGTTGCCAGGTCTTGCACTTTATTTTGAGCGGGAGTACCACTTAACAAGGCTAAGTATTTTTCATCTCCAGCTATTTCTTCAGACAATTTCACTAACGACTCAGTTCTAACACCTTTTACATTATTAACCTTATGCGCTTCATCTACCACGAGCATGTCAAAGCCAATTCGCTTTAATTCTTCAACTTGTTTATCCTTTAGACTTTCATGTGAAATTAAAATATAATCAAAATCATCAGTTTTTACATCTTTTAAATTTCCACCTTCTACTACAGCCACTCGAGGCGCCTCGCCAGGCTTAAAGTATCCACCTTTTTCTTGGTTATCAGATAAGTATGTTTGCCATGTCTCAATTACATTGGCTGGTGCAGTAATAACCGCACATTTAACTCGCATGTTTTCCTTGGCCATAATTACTGACGCACTTTTACCCAAACCCATTTCATCAGCAATCAGCAAACGTTTTTGATCAGCCAATTCTTTCATGTTGATTTTCTGATTAATATCAGGAAATTCACGCCCAGCACTAAGCCGATCAACAAATTTTTCTGGTTTTACAAAATTACGAAGCGCTGCATCATAATATTCAATCACCTCTTCTACAATATCATCGATCTCTTTAGACCGATGTTCACCAAATTGATCCAAAACATGTTCAATATAGCTGTAAATAATATCATATGGATCACGACCAACCTCAGCTTTTCTTACCTCGTAATAATATCTTAAACAACTGTGCTTGATATTTTGATACAAGCCATCCCGCAAAGTCTTATCTGACAGATATTCCTTAGGAATAGCAACTTCACCAGGTCTAAATTCACCTTTTTGTACCAAAAAATCACCCAGATATTCCCCAATCACTTTCTTTACATATTCCATTGGCAAACCCTTAAAGTCCGGTCGAAATTTAAAAAGAATATCAACGCAACGAGAAGCGCCAAAAATAGAAATTAGGGCTCGCAATTGTTTTCCATCTGCTGTTTTATTTTCAGATATTTCGTGAACCTTTTTTTCAAATTTACCTCTTAATTCTTTATCCTTATAAAGCTCTTCTCGATTCTTAACACTATCTTGAAACTCTTCAGAAATTAATTTAACTAAGTCGGGGTGAAAATATTCACTCTTTGCTCTTACTTTATTTAAGTAAGGTTTAAACCATTCAGGATTGGTCGCTCGGTAAGGATATACACGAGCTTTACAAGTTGCCGCAGCAATCCCTAATTTTTTAGCAAGTTGATCTTGGTTAAGCCAAGAAGTTGGAGCATACTCCTTTCTGCCTGAAAATTCAGCAGAAAGTAATTTAAATAAATCAGGATGAATATATTCACTTTTCTGACCAGACGAATCAAAATAATGATCAAACCACTTTGGATTTGAAATTCGATAAGAGCGAGCAAGTCTGTGAACTAAACTTGAGCTTGCACTATATTCTCTTTTTATATCACTTAACTTAACCCACCCTGGCGGCAATTCTCTTCTTCTTTCTTCTATTAGTCCACTTATTAAATCAACTAGTTGAGGGTGGAGGTACTCATCGGTATGTTTTCTGGAGTCTAAATATGGTTTAAACCATTCAGGATGTAAGATTAAATAGGGTTTTAATAAACGTACGATTACACTATAGCCAATTTTAAACTTCTCAGCCAAAGCACCCCGTGTTAACCAACCCACTGGAACATTTTCCACCCTTGTTGAAATATCCTTCTTTGCTGTTGCAATTAATTCAGGGTGATAGTATTCAAATTCTTGTCCACCCTTACCAATAAAAAAACCAAACCATTCCGGATGTGAAGTTCTATAGGGTTTTACTAAATCAATGAGAAAATCTTGACTTATCTTTAATAAATCAGACCCCTTACGATTAGCTAACCAACCTTCTGGTACCTTTTTAGGTCTTTTAGATAATTCTTTAGTTAAAATTCCTACTAAATCTGGATGTAGATGCTCTGCGGGTTTTCCCACACTATCCAGGTATGGTTTAAACCATTCGGGGTGTGTTTTTCGATACTCTGCGGATTTCTTCTCTATAATATAGATGGTTGAATTATTATATTCAGCCACCTGACCTTTTGTGCACCAACCAATAGGCGCTTTTTCCAAACGTTTCGATAGTTCCAATCTCAGCAAATCAATTAACTCGGGGTGCAAAAATTCCCACCACCCATGACTAAAAAATGGTTTAAACCATTCGGGGTGTGTTTTTCGATACTCTGCGGATTTCTTCTCTATAAAATCTAGAGTAATACCCCATTCTTCTGCAAGAGAGCTCTTTGTACTCCAATTCAATGGCGGTTTTTCAGCTTTTAGAAGCTCAATTGTCCCTAGAACTTTATTTACTAATTCAGGATGAAGAAACTCGGATTCTACATTTCTTGCATCTGTAAAAAATTTAAACCAATCAGGATTTGACGATCGATAAGGTTCAACAATTTTAGATATACTATAACCGTATCCACCCAGCTTACTCTCTAAACCTTTTTTCGTATACCACCCTTCTGGGGCAGTTTCCGGCCTATTCAATAACTCATTTTTAACCAAAGAAACTATATCCGGATGCAAGTGGTTAGCTAGTTTATTTACCTTATCTAAATATGGTTTGAACCATTCGGGGTGTGAGGATCTATAGGAGCCAATAATCCTGTCCACTGTTTTTGAAGTAATACCCAAAGAAACAGCCAGACCCTTAACGGTTAACCAACCATCCGGGGCAGGCCGCTCACGTTCAGCTTCTTCTTGTAACATTACAATTAAATCCGGACCATAGTATTGGGCCACCTTATGATTCTTAGGAGATATAAAAACTTTAGGATACCACCCTGTCGGAGGTATATCGACTTGATTATCTTCTACGCCTTCCACCTTAAGGATTTTATTAATGTGTGCCTCTACCCAAGTATTAGATCGTTTAAGCAAAGCTGCTATTCCACTATTGTTTCGTACCGCGACTCCTTCTTCAACATAAGTACCAATAGAAAGGTGATCTTCGGGGGGCGGACCCAATTTTTTAAGTCGCTCAGCCAACTGCTCCACAAAGATGGGGCTAAAATGATATACTAACAAACCATTTTTTCCTAAAAATTTTTGTGGCCTTAGATTGGGAAAAGTGCGCGCTACCTCAGGAACTATGGCTTCTATGATAGGTGCAGAGGTTTTCAATTTGGCACAAACCCCTTCGTTTACCAAAACCTCACCGGTTTTTTTGTCTACTTGGTAATCACCAAATTCTTCCCATAATGGAGGTGGTTCTTTTGGCTCTACACCACCTTCAACTTCTACAGTATCAAAAGCACTCGCTTTTACATCAGTAAGTCTCCCTTTTCTTTTTTCTCGTTTTGGTTTTTCAGGTTCAGGAACTACATCTGATTGTATTTCAAATCCTGGCTGTATTTTACTCTCTTCACCCATACAAAATAATCTAAACTTATCCCTAAATATTAGCACAATCCCACTCAAATATAAAACCCGCTTTTCAGCGAGTTTTATTAAAATTTTTATTGCGTTGCGCCGGGCGAGGAAGTACCCCGGCCCGAGCGCAAAACGCACGTCGTCATTGAACTACACGGAGCTTGACCGTTCCCCGGCGCCCTGGCGGTGTGTTGATCGGGTTTTGAGAAAGAG
>CAYYQC010000047.1:0-4989 GCA_964473715.1 uncultured Gammaproteobacteria bacterium | reverse complement strand
CAGTGTCGGGAATTATTTTATTTGGTAAAACGAGTAAGGGTGCCGCTCGAATTTCTGAGCAAATTCGCAATCATACTTTGAAAAAAACCTACCATGCGTTGGTGTGTGGAGCGCCACCAAAACAAGCTGATACTTTGGTTCATTATTTAACGAAAGATGCGAAGCGAAATGTAGTAACTGCTTATGACCAGGAAGTGGAGGGAAGTCTGCGCGCCGAATTGGATTATGAAGTGGTAGTAAAAAGAGGTAATAAAAGTTTGATTAAAATCAATCTTAAAACTGGACGTCCACACCAAATTCGTGTGCAAATGGCTTCACTTGGTTGCCCAATTTCTGGTGATGTAAAATATGGCGCGCCTGCCTCAACCTCGGCCGCCTCTACTGATTTATCTGAACCACATGTGCTCGCGCTGTGCGCTACCAATGTGGAATTTAAAAAAGCCGTTGGGGATGAGGTGGTACAATTGGAAATTCCAATTCCTGACGAATGGAAATAATCTATGAAAAAATATTATTGTATTATAATTGGCGTGATGGGTGTTTTTGGATTATTTGGGTACTATCAATTTTTCATGAACTCAAAGGAAGTTCAGAGTGTGTCATCTGAACAGGCAATTGAAGAAATTAGACGTTTGCCAGAAGTACAGGAATTTGTAGTGGATGTAGAGAAAAAATATTCTGAACGACGCGTGTCGTACCGTTCAGTTGATTCTACTGACAATGAACATTACATTGTGACTGTAGCTGAAACCGATGATATCAAAGAAACGGTTTGGAAACGATTTTTTGTAAATAAGAAAAGTGCTCAGATTTTTTTCGAGAATACTTTAACTGGAGAATTTGAGTCGTATAAATAGTATGTCAGAATTTGAAACTGAACGAAATCGAGAAATATTTTTTGAAGAATCCGCCAAGAAGGCGGTGAAAAAAGCTTGGTCATTTTGTGATTTAGAAAAAATAGAAGAAGATTCTGAAGTCATGTCAGACGATGAACAGATAATGTTAGCTAGCTTTTTCTGTGATTATATGGAGCGCAGCTTGGTGAGTTCCTCTGAACTAGTTGAAGAACTTTTTGCTGAAGCTGGTGAGACTTTTGGGCTTACGGTTGAAAATTCAGGAGAAAAAATGACACGGGAAATTTTAAAAAAAATTATTGAAAAATTTGTTGATTGCGTGGAAAACGGTAAATTTACTGGAGATTTTGCAGATATAATCCAAATTGCCCTAGATGAATTTTCTGAGGCGCTTTTGTAAAATAGTTTGAATATGATCAAAAAAATCTCTAGTAAAATTATTTACGAAAATCCTTGGGTGCGTTTGCGTGAAGATACAGTAGAATTTCCTAATGGGAAACAGGGGATTTATGCATATACTGACCGGGTAGATGCTGGCCCAATGATTATTCCGGTTACCGCTGAAGGTAAATTGATTGTTTTAAAAGAATGGCGGTACCCAATCCAAGATTGGACCTATTGTTTTCCGTTTGGTGGTGTAGAAGTTGGTGAAGACGCGCTTATGGCGGCTAAACGTGAATTGGCTGAAGAGACTGGATATACCGCGGAAAAATGGGAATCGCTTGGTGAAATAAAAATTGATCCAGGTGGAAATTCACAAATTACGCCAGTATTTTTGGCGACTGGTTTAATATCAGGTAAAACTCATTTAGATGGAGCGGAAGTTCACGAAGTAATGGAATTTACTGTTGAGGAAATTATGAGTAAAATCGCAACAGGCGAAATGAACGGCGGTTGGTTATTGGCGGGTTTGGCCAAGTATTTGGTTCACAAAAATTAATATGAATTTGTACGAATTTGAAGGTAAAGAATTATTTGCCAAACATGGCCTCGTGATTCCGCGGGGTGTGGTAGTTCGATCTGGTGAAAATTATGCGGAAAAATACCAGCAATTAGGTATTGTTGACGTGGTGGTAAAAGCCCAAATTTTGTCAGGTAAACGAGGTAAAAATAATGGCATTAAATTTTGTTCATCAGCTAATGAAGTGGTGGGTGCTTGTGCGGAATTATTTGCCAATCAAATTAAGGGTATGCAAGTTACCTCAGTTTTGATTGAAGAAAAATTAAATATTGTTGAAGAACATTATTGTTCAGTGGTTTATGACACTAATAATAAACAGCCGGTGCTGATTTATTCTAGCCAGGGTGGTATGGATATTGAAGAGGTATCTGAAGATAAAATTCTGCGCATACCACTGGATATTCGCACAGGCAAATTACCAGAAGCACAAGCTAATTGGGATTTTGCGCAAAAATTATATACGGTTTTTTTGAGTGAAGATGCGCGCGTAGCAGAAATTAATCCTTTAGTAAAAACTGCAGAAGGAAATTGGGTGGCGGCTGATGCTAAAATTGCTTTGGATGATGACGCATTTTATCGGCACAAAGAATGGGAGACTCTTGAACCGCGCACCATGCTTGGTCGCGCGCCAACAGAACGCGAAATTTTAGTAAAGAAAATTGATGAAGGGGAAAATTATTATCGTGGCACAGCCGGAAAATATATTGAAATGGATGGCGATATTGGTCTGATTTTAAATGGTGGGGGAGCTAGTATTGCTAATATGGATGCCCTTCTCGCCGTTGGGCTTAAGCCTGCTAATTACACGGAATATTCTGGTAATCCACCGCGTGAAAAAGTATATGCGCTCGCGAAAATTGTTTTATCCAAACCTGGATTAAAAGGATTGTGGATGTGCGGTGTGGTGGCCAATTTTACCAACATGAAAGATACCTTCATGGGAATTATTGATGCGCTCGATGAAATTAAACCAACTTACCCAATTGTAGTGCGCCGTGATGGCCCAGAAAGCGCTGAAGCGATGGAATTGATGCGCGAGTGTGGTGAGCGGAATAATTTGAATATGAAATTGTTTACCAAAGCCATGCCCATGGGAGACACGGCGCAGATTTTGGCGGATATGGTTAATCAGAAATCATTATGATTTGGCAAGACCTGGTTTTTACTATAGTCAATATTGTTTTTTCTATTTCTTTGATCCCGCAAGTAATTCATGGGTTTAAAGAAAAGAAGGGCCTCATTACTTTACCAACTTCTATCCCCACTTTTATTGGATTATATGTAATTGGTGGAACTTATTTAACCATGAACTTATTTTTTTCGTCGGTTATGGCCTTTGCCACTGGTACGCTGTGGTTTATTTTGTTCATCCAGCGTTTGATATATAAGGAAAAGAAGTAGAAATATGAAACTTTCCAAAAAACAGTCAATACTAGTTACTTGGTGTGCGCTTGGCGGGATTGCCTTATTTGTCTTATTTTATTTATCTTTTTTTGTAATTCCTTGTTATCTAGACCCAACCGATTGTTCTGGTCGTGATATGGCAGTGGTAGTTATTACCATGCCGATGATGTACTTATTTTCTTGGGTTATACCAGAAAGTTTTACCATAGTTGGAGAAATGTTTGTTGTTTTTATTTTTGGCATTATTCAATTTGGTTTAATTGGTTTTTTATTAAGCTATGGATTGATCAAGCTGCGGAATTTGTTTAAAAAATAATATGTCAATCTTAATTACCAAAGACACTCGCGTTTTAGTCCAAGGAATCACAGGTAAAGAAGGACTCAAAGCGGCCAAAGCCATGCGCGATTATCAAACGCAAGTTTTATGCGGCGTAACACCGGGCAAAGGTGGACAAATGGCTGAAGATTGGCCAGTATTTAATTCGGTAAGCGAAGCTAAAGCGCAATTTTCCGATGTAAACGCGACGGCAATTTATGTCCCACCATTTGCGGCCAAAGCTGCCATCATGGAAGCAATTGATAATGACATTCCATTAATCAGTGTAATTGTCGAACGCATTCCAATTCAAGATACTGCCTATTGTCTTGCCGCAGCCAAAGAAAAAAACATTAGAATCATTGGTCCTAGTTCACTCGGCTTTATTGTGCCAGGAATTGGTCGCATGGGCGTAGTGGGTGGCCCAGCGGTTAATGAAATTTTTACCCCTGGAAATATTGGGATTGTTTCGCGTAGTGGGGGAATGACTAATGAACTTTCCTGGCAAGTGCGCCAAGCAGGCCTCGGTCAAAGTTCAGCCGTGCATGTTGGTGGTGATCTACTCATGGGTACAACGTACGCTGATGTGCTAAGATTGTTTGAGTCAGATGAAGAAACCAGAGCGGTAATTATTTTAGGTGAACATGGTGGTAGTTATGAATTTGAAATTGTTGATTTAATTGCGAATAAAGAATTTACCAAACCACTCGCCATATATATTGGTGGTAAATTCGCTTCAGCCTTGCCAGAAGGCACAAATATTGGCCATGCGGGCGCGATTGTAGAGCGCGGTAAAGGTGCCGCAGAAAAGAAAGCCGCTTTGGCAGCGGTTGGCGTGCGCATTGCCGAGCGAGTCGAAGATTTAGTTTCATTGGTTATATAATTATTTTATATGCAAAACAAAGGTCTTACTGTATTCATGTCAATTTTCGCCATTGTTGGCCTCGGTCTGTTAGTATTATCAGGCTCACTCTTTTTTAAGACCTATAATTTTCTTCATAATCCAGAAATTCGAGAAGCGCCTGGAGTCGTGGTTGCTCTGATACCGGGTGATACGCATAATACTTTTGCACCTAAAGTTTCATTTACCAAAGGTGATGGAGTTGAGACTTTCTATGAAAGTAAAAGTTTTACCAAATCACCTGATTATTTTGTGGGGAAAGAAGTGTCTGTTTTGTATGTAGGTTCTGAGTATAAGATTTATTCTTTTGATGATCTGTATGGGAATTCCGCCATCCCTGGTTTAGTGGGTCTTGTCTTTTTTCTGGTTGGATTTGGTACGATTGCCTTTTTTATCTATCGCCAAAAAATAATTAAAAAACTCAGAACACAGGGTACACCACTTAAAGCCACGGTTACTGAGATTTTTATCAACCGCAATCTCAAAGTAAATGGTCGTAATCCTTGGAAAATTGCCGCTGAAAGCAATGAAAATGTTTCAGGGGTTACTAGTT
>CAYYQC010000046.1:0-5808 GCA_964473715.1 uncultured Gammaproteobacteria bacterium | reverse complement strand
CAATAAAAATCAATTGCTTTTTGTACAAAAGCCGCTAACCCGGGTCTAAATTTTTCATAATAAGCAGTGTAGCGCGGGTCATCTTGGTACATTTTGCCCAGGTTGCGGAACATTTCGTAACTACAGTCATAGAAAAAATTTACAGCATCATGGCTTTTTTTAATGAGTGCCTGCACTTCTGGACTCTCAATGGGTAGGTCCATTGCCTTGGCCAAGTCCTGCATATGTTTTTTGCCGTCATCTTTTAATTTTTGCATTTGCACCTTGGTCATTTTACTCACTTTTGCCTCTGATTGTTTATACGCGTCAGTATTTCCCCATTTTTCTTTTGCTTCTTGTGCATATTCTTTCATTTCCTCATCTTTGAAAGAATCATATAATTCTTCGTCTGGCATATTATTTTCATGGTTAAGTTTTTTAACCGTCTCATCGATAGTGTGAATTAATTTATTGAGACGCTTTTTCTTGAGTTCAATTAATTTTCTATGATCTGCCAAAGCTGTGGCCAGGTCAAAGTATGGCGAATTTAAAATTCGCTTAATATCTGCGAGAGCAAAATCTAATTCCCGAAAAAAAAGAATTTGCTGAAGTTTCAAAAGTTCAGGCTCTTCATATTGCCGATACCCATTTGGCAAAATTCGACTGGGCGAAAGTAAACCAATCTCATCATAATAATGAAGCGTGCGCACGCTGGTGTTAGCAAGTGTGGCTAGGGCTTGGACTGAATATGACATATTTCCTTTATTTATGGTGTCGACCACCCGTTTGGGTTCACCTACATTGTATCATAAAGTATTACGTTACGTCAGGGTCAAATTTGTATTGTGGACAAAAATATCCTTCTAACGATTGACTTTTTCGCTAAAATAAGGTAATTACTGAAACAACCAACCGGAGGCGGCTGGTAGGAGAGATACATGAAAAGCGAAGGCGAGTACTTCAGCTCGCGTGGTGTTGGGTTTGACCAAATCCCTGGCTGTTTCATCTGCGGAGGAACGCGGTCACTCCTCTACGGCATCTCCAGTTACTCTCCGGATATGGCTGCGGCCGAGCGAGTGGTCGCCATGTTCCAACACGGCGCCTGCATCGCTCACAGCGAAAGCATGCCGGATAAAGTACTGGTTCGGATCGGTGCGTGCCTATCGCATCGTTCACGGGTGGACAGACTCGAACACCTGACACGCGGAGGCAACGTGATCACACCCAAAATGATCCTCTCATGCTTCGACACCGGCATGTCCTAGTCTGGACATGCTCCCGATCTGCAAAGGGGATCTCATCGCCCGGCTCAGGACTTCACGTTCTGGGCCGGCACTTCAAAAAATTTACTCCCGAAAGGGAGTTTTTTATTTCCAAAAAGATGAAATAATCGCCTACTTCAGGTAGTATTAACATATATGCCCCAAGAAGCCCTGACTGACGAGGAAATTGTGGTGCGAGTGAGAAATGGAGCTGTGGCTGAGTACGCGGAAATTGTCCGCCGTTACGAAACGAAATTAGGTCACTACGCCCGCAAATTTATTCGCGATCAAGATGAATTGAATGATGTCCTTCAGGAGGTCTTTATTAAGGCATACCGAAATCTACATGGTTTTGATGTTTCCAAAAAATTCTCTTCCTGGATTTACAGAATTACGCATAACGAAGCACTTAATAGTTTAAAAAAGTATAAACTAGAATCAATTTCACTGGATGAACATGAATGGGACATAGTGGATGAAGATGTGAATATCATGAAGCAAACAGACATTAGTTTGGCCAAAGACAAGTTAGAAAAAGCCTTGGGAAAAATGAAAGAAAAATATCGCGAGCCACTGATGCTGTATTATTTTGAACAAAAAACTTACGAGGAAATTAGTGAAATTTTACAAGTTCCCAAAGCCACAGTTGGCGTCCTGATTATGCGGGCCAAAGAACAATTGCAAAAAACCTACCACTCGAATTAATGAATATGGAAAATCTTGAGAAAAAAATCATGGGAGAAATTGAAAGTGGGCGCGTCACTGTGCGTTCTCGTTATTTGTTTATGGCGGAAAAACTTGGTTTAGGTTCGGCGATGGTTTTAACCGTAGTTTTGGGAAGTTTATTTGTGGCACTTGTGCTCTGGTACATGAAAAACTCTGAGACCCTTTCATATTTAAGTTTTGGCAGTGACGGCATACTGGCTTTTTGGGAATCTTTCCCCTATGGATTGCTTGTCAGTTCCATTATTATATTTTTACTCATTGCGTATTTGTTTAAAAAAAGCGGATGGGTGTACAAAATACCTTTTGGCTTCATAATTTTGGCACTCATTGCCTGTTTATCTATTATAGGAATTGCTTTAAATTTTACCACCTTACCAGGACAAATTAGCCGACAGGAAATTGGTCCAGCTAAACCATTATTTAGATCAATTTTACCAAACCAAAAAATGGGCAAAGGTGGAATGGTTGGTAAAATGGCGGTATGGGAAGATCCACGCGGTATGGTTTTGACCCCACATGGTTTACGACCCATTAATGCAGAATACGCACCTGAAAATGAACGTAAATCTATAACTGTAGGTGTAACCGTAATGATGGTGGGCCGTCCAGAAGAAGGTATTTTCATTGTCAGACATATTCGTATTATTCCCAAAGACAGACTTCCCCAAAGAATGCTACAATAGAAGTATTACTTTTAAAGGGAATCTATGCTTTCTTTTAACCGTGCTTGGCTCTCTAGCTTCCTGGCGATTTTGATAATTATAGTTGGTGCAGGCACAGTGTGGGCCAATCAATATTTTGCTTGGTTTGCACAAACTATTAAACCAAATACCACGCAATCAGTAGACTATTCAGTTCAAGAAATAGCGCGCGGTTTAGAAATTCCATGGAGCATAGTTTTTACTGACCCAAACCGAATGTTAATTGCTGAACGACCAGGAAAAATAAAAGTCATGGTAAATGAAAAATTTTCTAACAACCCTGTGGTGTATGAGTTTACTGAAGTTTCAACCACTGGCGAAGAAGGTTTAATGTCTTTGGTTCTAGACCCAGATTATATTGATAATAAAATTTTATTCGCGGCCGTGGCTTATGAAAATGACGGTCATTCATGGGTAAAGGTGGTGTCTATGATTGATCGCGGTGACTCATTGCAATTAGGTAAAATTATTATTGATAAAATTCCAGCGGCCAAATTTCATTCTGGCACTGCTCTAGTTTTTGGACCAGATAAAAAATTATATATTTCTACTGGTGATGCTACTGATAAAACTCAAGCTCAAGATTTGGATTCTTTATCCGGAAAAATATTGCGGATCAATCCTGACGGCACTATTCCGAATGATAATCCATACCCAAATAGCCCAGTATTTAGCTATGGGCATCGCAATCCACAAGGTTTAGCTTGGCATCCAAATGGAAAATTATATGAAAGCGAACACGGCCCTTCTCTCATTGACGGCCCAGCTGGTGGCGATGAAATTAATTTGATTCAAGCACAAAAAAATTATGGTTGGCCATTAGTTTCACATACTAAAAAATTAGAAGGGACTGAACAACCTCTTCAAATATTTACTCCCGCCGAAGCTCCAGCCTCACTTATGGTATATACGGGAAAAACCTTGCCGCAATTTCAAAATAATTTATTTTTTGGCGCGCTCAAAGGCGAAGGTTTAATGCGTTTAATAATTGACCCTACTGACCCCGCCAAAATTACACGCGTGGAAAAATTAGCAGAAGTAAACTATGGCCGTATTCGGGCCGTGACCCAAGGGCTAGATGGTGCGATTTATTTTTCCACTTCAAATCGCGATGGGCGTGGTAAGCCAGCAAACAGTGATGATCGTATTTTTAAGATTCAAGCAAAGTAATATGAGTGTAATTTTTTGTGATAAATCTGGCCGTGCTGTATTTTGGGTGGCTGAAGATAATAGTAGACTAATTGATGAACGAGGCAAAAGCTGGGGTATGATTGAAGGCCAATATGTTTTTGATTTTAACGGTCAACATCGTGGCTGGTATTTAGATGGTTTACTTAGGGATATGAATGGCAAAGTAATAGCTTTTTGGTCAGACTTGCGCAGCGCACCAAGTTCTCCAATCTTACCTTTTCCACATTTACCTTTTCCAATTACTCCAATTAGTGGCGTAACGCCAACCAAACCAGCTTTTAGCATGACTCATATCATGCCGCAATTACACATGGATTGGTCAGAACTCAGTCCACAAGAATGGCTTAGTTAGTATGATTAAAAACACAAATATAAAACTCAAAGCTATTGAGGTGCAAAAAGCCTTGCGTGCCAAAAGCAGTCCAATCAAGGCAAAAAATTGTGCCTGGTTTTTTAAAACTGGTCCTGGCCAATATGGTGAAGGTGATATATTTTGGGGAATTACTGTGCCAGAACAGCGCATTATTGCCAAAAAATACCACGATTTACCGCTTAGTGAAATTGAAATTCTGTTAAAAAATAAAATTCATGAACAACGTTTAACGGCCTTACACATTTTGGTATATCAATTTAAAAAAGCCAGCGAACTAAATAAGAAAAAAATCTATACTTTTTATTTAAACCATACTAAGCATATTAATAATTGGGATTTGGTAGATAGTAGTGCTCGCGATATTGTGGGCGCTTATATGATTCTAAAGCCCACTGAACGAAAAAAGTTATATACTCTAGTGAAATCTAAAAATCTGTGGGAACGTAGAATTTCTATTATTGCTACTCATGCTTTTATTCAGCAAAAAGATTTTACTGATACCACTAAACTTAGTATTTTGCTATTGCACGATACAGAAGATTTAATGCACAAGGCCGTGGGCTGGATGCTTCGTGAAATGGGCAAACGCGATGTCACGGCTCTTACAAAATTTTTACAAGCATACAAAAATCAAATGCCACGCACCGCACTCCGCTACGCCATTGAGCATTTTCCACCCCAAATTAGAAAATCATATTTAGCCAAATGAAATTAACCACTACGCAAATTAAAAAATTCCAAATTAAAATTTGGGATTATTACCAAACTCATGGCCGTGATTTTATTTGGCGTAAAAAAATTACACCATATTATGTAGTAGTTTCTGAAATCATGCTTCAGCAAACTCAGACCAAACGCGTGGCAGAAAAATTTCCTAAATTTATTAAACAATTTCCTAATTTTAAATCTTTGGCAAAGGCTTCACCGTCAGCGGTAATTTTGGCATGGCAAGGTTTGGGATATAATCGTCGCGCTTTATTTTTACGTGAATTGGCCAAAAAAGTAATGGCCGAATGTAAAGGAAAACTTCCGCAAAATCCAGCAGAATTAATTACATTACCCGGAATTGGGAAAAACACAGCGGGGTCAGTGTCGGCTTTTGCTTTTAATACACCGACTGTTTTTATTGAAACTAATATTCGAGCAGTGTATTTACGTGAATTTTTTCCCAATCAAACTGAAGTTCCTGATGCTAAATTAATTCCTTTAATTGAGGCAACGGTGGCAAAGGAAAATCCGCGCGAGTGGTATTATGCTCTTATGGATTATGGTGTAATGCTCAAAAAAACCTACTCAAACCCGAGTCGCGCCAGCCAACATCACCACAAACAAAGTACGTTTAAAGGTTCACGTCGAGCCGTCCGGGGTGAATTATTGCGTGTTTTAGCCAAAAAACCCGCAACGTTACGAGAATTGCAAAGATCAGTCAGTCTGTTTGACCCCACGTACACAACCACTACCCAAGAAATTTTAATCACTCTCTGCGCCGAGGGTTTTATTGAAAAGGTAAAAGCAAGTTATCAACTCAAACACGCTTGAAAAAATAATCCAACTAGCCTAAAATAGACCAGTTATT
>CAYYQC010000045.1:0-6790 GCA_964473715.1 uncultured Gammaproteobacteria bacterium | reverse complement strand
CGTCAAAAAGCACTCGGCAATGATATTGGGCTCATTCAGGTGATTGGCGAAGATGGAAAAATGACTGCCAATGCTGGGTCAGAGTACGTCGGGCTTTTTATAGAAGAAGCGCGTACAAAAGTTGTTCAATGGTTAAGTAACGAAGGTTTGTTGGAAAAAGAAGAAGATACAGTTCAAAATGTTGGGACTTCTGATCGCTTCAAAGATGTGGTAGAACCATTACCAAAAACTCAGTGGTTTATTGATGTTAATAAAAAAGTAGCTGGTCGCGGTATTTTTGCTGGCCGTGAATTATCGCTTAAAGAAATGATGCAAGAAGTTGTTCGCAATAACAATATTGAAATTGTTCCTGATCGTTTTAACAAAACTTATTTCCATTGGATTGATAATTTGCGCGATTGGTGTATTTCGCGCCAAATTTGGTTTGGACATCAGATTCCAGTGTGGTATAAAGGCACAGAAATGTATTGTGGTGTAAATGCGCCAGAAGGTGACGGTTGGACTCAAGACCCGGATAGTTTGGATACTTGGTTTTCGGCAGGACTTTGGACTTTTTCTGCACTTGGCTGGCCGGGTAAATTAGAAGATTTTAAACGGTATCACCCAACTTCAGTTTTAGAAACTGGCTACGACATCCTGTTCTTCTGGGTGGCGCGGATGATTCTCATGACTACTTATACCTTGGGTGAAGTACCGTTTAAGACGGTGTATTTGCATGGTCTTGTTCGTGATGAACAAGGGAGAAAAATGAGTAAATCATTGGGTAATATTATTGATCCGCTCGACATGATCGCTAAGTATGGTACTGATGCCACGCGGCTTTCATTGCTTCTTGGTAGCACTCCTGGCAATGATGTAAAACTTTCTGAAGAAAAAATTGCTGGGTTTAGAAATTTTACCAATAAATTGTGGAATATTTCTCGGTTTACTTTGCTTAATATTGAAAACCCAAAAGTTGATTTTGTATTACCTAAAAATAGTACAAAAACTTTAGCTGATTCTTGGATTTTGGACAGATTAGAACGTACTCGCCGCAGTGTAACCGAAAGTTTTGAGAAAAATAATTTTTCGTATGCTGGTGATGTTTTGCGAGATTTTACATGGAACGAATTGGCCGATTGGTATTTGGAAGTTGCCAAAGTTGAGGGTGGAAAAAGTGATATTTTGAATTATGTTTTGAATACAATCTTAAAATTGTGGCATCCGTTCATGCCTTTTGTGACTGAAACAATTTGGGAAAATGTATACGGAAAAAACACCATGCTTATAGTGGAAAAGTGGCCAACTCCCTATAGTTTTGGTCATGATTATTTTTTTGAAAATAATTCTCCGACTGACGCAGAAAAAGATTTTGCTGAATTGCAATCAGCCATTACTCAAATTCGCACCTTGCGCGCGGAGAATGGAATTGAGCCGGTGAAAAAAATAAAAGCGTATGTAACTTCAACTGCCAAATACGGTCCACTTTTGTATCAAAATAATTTGGAAGTATTTAAAAATTTAGCTCGTTTAGAAGAAGTGGATTTTGTTAATCCAAAGCCAGCCCAATCAGTCGGTTTTGTACAAGGGGATAATTCAGTTTACTTGGATTTTGCCGGTGCCGTTGATGTTGCTAAAGAAAAAACCCGCTTGGAAAAAGAAATCGCTACCGTTGCTCCATACGTAGAATCAATGAATAAAAAATTGAGTAATACGGAATTTGTAAATAATGCGCCACCTACGGTTATTGACGGTGAACGCAAAAAATTGGCTGATGCCGAAGCAAAATTAAGCGCTCTTAAGGCGCAATTAGCGGCTTTATAATATGCGTCGTTTTCTTCTGGTACTAACTCTACTTTTAACTGGCCTTGGTTGTTCTAAAACTATGGAAAATACTGTCTCATCTCCATTACTCGATTTACCTTCAGTTGGTAAAGAAGCTTCGGCTACTATGTTAGTGGGTTATGGTTATACTGGAGGAATGGGAAGTATGCCAGTGCTTACTGAAACTGGTGAAGTGAAAACTGTGGATGGAGTACCAGTTTATTTTGATGAAAGTTATCAAAGCAAGGTTGCTGAACAAATTCCTGAATGTTATGAAGGTACGCCGCTCATTACGGTACATGCTTCAGTAGTTTTGGAAGAACGTCATGATACTAATACTTCAGTTCCTAATGCGCCTGAAGAAAAATATTATATGACTGTAGTGAAAAATTTAGAATCAATTGAAGTTAAAACTCAACCTTGTACTGAATAATATGATTTCCAATAATCAAGAAAAAATTACTGAATTGCTTACTCGTGGTGTGGCCAATGTTTACCCAACTCCAGATTTTTTGGAAAAGGAATTAAAATCTGGTCGCCAACTGACTTTGTATACTGGCTATGATCCAACTGGACCAAGTTTACATATTGGCCATGGTATTACCATGCTTAAGCTCCGCCAATTCCAGGATTTGGGGCATAAAATTATCATGTTAATTGGTGATTTTACGGCCATGATTGGTGATCCAACTGACAAATCTGCGGCTCGTACTCGCTTGACTCGCGAAGAGGTTTTGGAAAACTGCAAAAAATATCAGGAACAGGCGGCGACAATTTTAAATTTTACTGGGGATAATCCAGTTGAAGTTAAATATAATAATGATTGGCTTGGTAAAATGAATTTTGCTGATGTGCTTGAACTCTCATCACATTTTACGGTGCAACAAATTTTGGAACGAGACATGTTTGAGAAGCGGATTAAAGAAGAAAAACCAATTTTCTTACACGAATTTTTGTACCCGCTAATGCAAGGCTATGATTCAGTAGCCATGGGCGTAGACGGCGAAGTGGGCGGAAATGACCAAACTTTTAACATGCTTGCTGGTCGTACGCTCATGAAAGAAATTCAACATAAAGAAAAATTTGTTTTGACTGTGAAATTATTGGCTGATGAAAACGGCAAGAAAATGGGAAAGAGTGAAGGTAATATGATTGCCTTGTCAGACTCTCCAGAAGATATGTTTGGTAAAGTCATGACCTGGGGTGATGGTGTGATCCGTAATTCATTTGAACTCTGTACACGCTTACCAATGAATGAAATTGAAGAAATCATGAAAGCCGAGAATCCGCGTGATGCAAAATTAAAACTTGCTTTTACCATTACCGAAGCTTTTCTTGGTACGCAAGCAGCTGAACAAGGCCGTGATTATTTTGCTAAAACCATTCAGAATAAAGAACGCCCAGACGAAATCCCAGAACTTACTCCGTCTGTTTATGACATTGTGACTGTTTTGGTAGAGGCTGGATTTGTAAAAAGTAAATCAGAAGCGCAGCGTGAAATTGAAGGTGGGGGAGTAAAGATTAATGATGTAAAAGTAGCTGATTATAAATCTGGAGTTCAGGTTGGTGATGTGATTCAAAAAGGCAAACGCTTTTTTGTGAGTGTACAATAATATGATTGCTGAGATTAAAAAACAAATTGCTGAAGTTCTTGCTAATGCTGGTGTAACTGCTGAAATTGAATTAAGTGCTCCACCAAAATCAGAAATGGGGGATTTTGCGTTTGGATGTTTTGCCCTCGCTAAAACTGCGGGTAAAAATCCCGCCGAAGTAGCCAGTGATTTGGCGCAAAAAATTACTGAGGCTGGTTTGCCAGAAATTGTCAGCGCAATAAAGGCCTTTGGCCCATATGTAAATTTTTTCTTAAATACTGGTGTTACCGCTGAATTGATATTGTCAGGAATTTCGGCAGCAGGGGAAAAATATGGACAATTGGAATTGGGTAAAGGCAAAAAAGTAATGATTGAATACCCATCACAAAATACGCATAAAGAATTTCACATTGGTCACTTGCGTAATGTTTGTATTGGTAATACTTTGGTAGAGCTTTTTCGGGCTGGTGGATATGATGTAAAACCAGTTAATTATATTAATGATTTTGGCTCACACGTTGCTAAGTGTTTGTGGGGAATCCAGCATTTTTACGCTGGCAAAGTATTATCAGAAAATAAACAAAAATGGTTAGGTGAAGTATATGCTGAAGCCTCGATTTTTTTAGAAGAAAATCCTGATCATAAGCCGGAAGTAGAAGCATTGCAATTGCAATTAGAGGCTCATGATTCTAAAATTTGGGATTTGTTTGAACAAACTCGACGGTGGAGTTTGGCTGGTTTTGAAGATATTCAAAAAGAATTAGGCTGTGGCCACAAAACTTTATTTTTGGAAAGTGATGTTAAAGCGCGCGGTCAAGAATTAGTAGATGAACTTTTACAAAAAGGGATTGCCAAAGTAGGTGATGGTGGTGCAATTATTATTGATTTAAGTGGTCATAATTTGGATATTGCCTTACTTCGTAAATCATCAGGAGCAGGACTATATCTTACTAGTGATTTGGCGTTGGCTGAAAAAAAATTTGGTTCTCATGATATCACTGAAAGTATTAACGTAACGGGTATTGAGCAAAATTTTTACTTTAAACAATTATTTAAAGTTTTGGAACTCAATGGTTTTGCACACAAAATGACTCATATTGGCTATGGATTAGTCACTTTACCAGAGGGAAAAATGTCTTCTCGTAGGGGTAATGTGATTTTGTACGAAGATTTGCGCGATGATATTTTTGCCTACATGGAAGAAGAAGTTGGTAAGCGTCATACTGATTGGTCAGAAGAAAAAGTTGATGAAGTGGCAACGGTCTTGACTCAGGCAATTTTGAAATTCACCATGCAAAAACATGAGGCGGCCAAAACTATTGCTTTTAATTTTGCTGAAGCGGTTAGTTTTGAAGGCTTCAGTGCTCCATACTTGTTGTATACCATTGCTCGAATTAACAGTATTTTGCGTAAGCAAGAAATTAAGCCTGGTTCAGGTAAATTTTTAGTTGAAGCAGAAGAGAAAAATCTAGTTTTGAAATTAGCGATTTTTCCAGAAATTGTTCAAAAAGCTTTGGTCGATTATAATCCCTCAACACTAACTAATTATACTTTTGAAGTAGCGCAGGCATTTAGTAGTTTTTACCATCTACACTCAATCAAAGATGCTGAAAATCCGGAAATTCAAGCCGCACGCGTTGTGTTAATTAAAGCCACTCATCAAGTAATTACTCGTGCTTTGAGTTTGTTAACCATTCGTACAGTAGAAGAGATGTAGAAAATTTGGTATACTGTGCGCATATGCTCCTGTCGCTTCACGCACTTATCACTATCATTGCCAGTGTTTGGGTTTTTGTTTTAGGTTGTGCCTTGTGGTTTTGGTTGCCAAAAGACCGTGCTAAAACACTCATTGTTGTCGATGCCTTTATTGTTTCGGTTTGGATATTGCTTCTTTTGCTTGGGCTCAGTGCCATTAATGCTGTACAGACGCAATCATTCGTGCCACTACTCATGACTGGTTTGGTGCTTGGTTTAACCAGCGCCGTAATTGGTATTTTGCGCATTATTCATAAAGAAATGAAGCAACATGAAGGCACGGCTGAACTTGCTCGCGCATTAAAACATGATAAAGAAGTGCTGCAAGAACTGGATAATCAAAAAAATGAATTTCTTTCAATTGCTTCACATCAATTGCGCACCCCGTTATCGATTATTAAGGGATATGTAGAACTTTTGGGTGATGGAACATATGGAAAAATGCCCAAAGAAGCCAAGAAAATTTTAGAAAATATTGATTGTACAAACGAACGTTTAATTCATTCGGTGGATGAATTTCTCAGTATTACTCGCATTGATCAAGGTCATGCGCGGTATACATTTACCACTACGCAACTCAATGATATTATCGCAGGTGTAATTGTAGAATTGCGTAGCCGCGCTGCGATTAAGAAAATTAAAATTTCTTGGAAACCAGAAGCTTTGCCAACTACTTGGCTTGACGCGGAAAAAATTCGTCATGTGATTTATAATTTGGTGGATAATGCGATTAAATATTCTTCTGTAGGGACTATTTCCATCAAAGCACATGTGGAAAAAGGCAAAATTCAAGTAGACGTTATCGACCCTGGTGTTGGTTTTACGCCCGCAGAGGCAGAAAACTTTTTTCAAAAATTTTATCGTGCTGACCGCGCTCGTCATTCTGAGGCCAATGGTACCGGACTTGGACTCTATGTTTGCCGCAAATTTGCTGAAGGTCATGATGGTAGTATGGAATGCTCTAGTCGTGGCCCAGGGCAGGGAAGTACATTTTCCTTGCTCTTACCGATTCGCCATCACTAATTGCCTCCCTAAAAAAATTAGAGTATAATTAGAAAGCTTTATACTTTTCAGTATTAATTTTGTTTTATGTTTCCAAAATCTCCTTCTGATATGAATATGGTTTCCCATGATTCTGTAAATCGCGGTCCTGATGAAGTGGAAACCGTGGTTGGCCCATCCGTAGTAGTGGAAGGGGACTTTGCTTCTGAAGGTAATATTTTGGTCAAAGGAACAGTTTCTGGAAGCGTAAAAACCGCTCGTCTCCTCACCGTAGAGCCTGGTGCGAGAATTATGGCCAATGTAAAAGCTGGGGATGCGGTAATTGCTGGTGAGGTGCGTGGTAATGTAAAAGTAGATCAACAATTAGAACTTACCGCCTCGGCTCGTGTTTTGGGTGATGTCCAATGTGAAATTTTAGTAGTTGCTCCAGGTGCTTTGCTACAAGGCAAGGTGGCTATGAAAGGTTTGGAAGGGGCAGAAAATGGCGGTGAACGTCGCCGCACTACCAAAGGCGCACGCCGTAATGATGAAGACGAATCTGCCGAAGTCGCTGCCTAAACCTGGATTATGTATGTGTATCTGTATGACCAGTTTCTTAAAGAGAAGCGCTTTTCCGAAGCGCTTAAATTGCTTGAAAC
>CAYYQC010000044.1:0-6856 GCA_964473715.1 uncultured Gammaproteobacteria bacterium | reverse complement strand
ATTCTTGACTGCAGCCTCCCGTAGGAGTCTGGGCAGTGTCTCAGTCCCAGTGAGGGGGATCACGCTCTCACGTCCCCTATCCGTCGTAGCCTTGGTGGAGCCATTACCTCACCAACTAGCTGATAGACCATAGGCCTTTCTCTAAGCGATAAATCTTTACATGCGAATGACTTATGTCCCCGCATGACCATCGGGTATTAATCCACCTTTCGGTGGGCTATGCCCGTCTTAGAGGTAAGTTACCAGTGTGTTACTCTCCCGTCTGCCGGTCCGTACCCCTTGCGGGGCCGATCCCTCGACTTGCATGCCTTATACACGCCGCCAACATTCGTCCTGAGCCAGAATCAAACTCTCAAAAAAAGTTCCGAAGAACTTCTGAGAAATCTCTCAAGCTACTCAAAGCTTGGAGGTTGATTGTGAATTTGGATAGACGATTGATTTGCTTCTTGTCACATTTATAATGTGAACCTTATCGTATTCATTTGTTGCTCTGCTAAATTGTAATGGACGTCTTATTCCCTATCTAACTCCGGGTGGAGAAAAGAAAAAGAGAAACCCAAGGGTTGCTCTTTTTTCAACCAGTTTCCCAATGAAATTGGGACTTAGCTGAACGTTTTGTTGTAGGGAAATTAAGTGCTTCGCCATTGTACCTGTTTGCCCTAGGGCTGTCAATAGAGTGAATAGCGGATAACCTGTGTATAAGTTTTTTTATTGTTTCCCCCTACCCTTTTGCCGCCACGCCGCAATTTTTTTATGGTCCCCAGACAGTAGAATTTCTGGTACTTTCCAACCCTTAAAATCTACCGGACGCGTATATTGCGGATATTCCGCATCATCAATTTCTAAAGAATTAAATGTTTCATCAATCAAAGAATCAGCATTACCTAGCACGCCTGGCAATAAACGAGCCACCGCTTCGATAATAGTGAGTGCCCCAAGTTCTCCACCTGCCAACACATAAGGACCAATGGAAATTTCTTCATCAATCAAATGATCAACCACACGCTGATCAACTCCTTCGTATCTTCCACAAATAAAAGTAATCTCATTAAGATTACTCCACTGCTTAGCAATTTCCTGATTAAATTGTCGACCACGCGGTGATAGAAGTACGGTGCGTTTTTTTTGCTTTAGAGAACCATTGAAAATTTTCTTTACTTTAGTCAAACCATCGACCTTGCTAAACGGAATCGCATCAATACTTTTCAGCGCTGCAAAAATAATGTCTGGTTTCATTACCATTCCTGCTCCCCCGCCATACGGCGTATCATCAACTGTCTTATGGTTATCAATCGCAAAATCACGCAATTGAACTGCGTTTACAGAAATAATCTTATTTTTTTGCGCGCGACCAATAATGGTTGTGGCACAGTAATGCTCAATAATTTCCGGAAAAATGGTAATGACATTAAACTTCATACTTAATTTGAACAGTTAATCACTACCCCTTTAGCAAAACCAGTGCTTTTAATTGGGATAATGTAAAAATCTGTTTTTTTGGCATCAACAATTTCATTATATAACACTGGATTTAATACACCATATTTAATACCACTGAGCTTAATGTATCCATGACGCAATACTGCGGTGTGCGTGGCACCGGCTACTGGTACAGCCACACCATAGTTATATTTTGCTGCCTCACCAACAATTTTAATGACTTGTGTATTAGACAATTCAGCCGAGGCTTTTTTGGCCGATACCCAAATACTCAAACCATAGAGTACACCACTCAAACTAAAGAGTGTGCAAACCAAAAAAATAAACTGAACCGTAAATTCTTTTTCCCAATCACCACTTAGGAGAACCGCGCCAAACAGAGCAACCATGAATAAATCACAAAAAAACAAAAGTATACCAACAAAAATTCGTGATTTGAGCATTTTGGTCAGTGCGGTTAATTGGTCTGCAGACAAACGACCACGCTGGTTATCTTCGTAAGCAGCGTTAAAATTTACAGGTGTATAGAGAGGCATATTTTAAAATAATTACTTATATTTTCTCACATTACCGTCTTTTTTTCAATAAAAAAGCCCCTGGATTAACAGGGGCTTTACTTGATACTAACGCGAAAGACTAGTTGAATTGTAATTTAGTCAAGAATTGAGCAATGAAATCATTACTTGGTAATTTTGACATATCAAATTCATCGGCTCCAGCTTTCTTTAAACTAAATGGATCAACAAAGGTGGTAGTGAAGACATTACCACTGGTTTTACCTTTAGCAAAAGCGTAGGCCTGGAGCTTCCAAGTTGCTTCTTGTTTAGCTTCTGGCTTACAAATTTGTACAAAAGTTAATAGTGTAAATGTATTTGAACCATAGGTCTTGGTTTCAATAGTTGGTTCAGTCAAAGTACAAATTCGGTTGTACTTTGTATTTGTATATTTGAGCGCAGCATCATAAGACATTTTGGCCACTTCTTCCATGGTCATAGAAGTTTCAGCACCTTCTGGGACAGATTCCATTACTTCTACCCGAGACAAGTTAACAATTGGTTTATTCTTATTGAACTCAGTATCTTCAACTCTTAAACCTTCTAACATGGTATGGAGTGTCCAGCCATATGCATCACTAGAAGTTTTACCACTTCCACCGTAACCACCCACTACACTTGGGAAGTAAACCGCTACCAAATTTTTAGCCTTTTCAAAGCCGGTAGTTTTGGTCCAACCATCAGCATCATAATCACCCGGCTTATAGGCTGAAGGACGGCAATCATAGGTAGTACCATAGTCATCGCCAACTTCGTATCCATGCTTATAACCTACTCGGAAACCTTGATCAAAGTATTGGTTACCTACATTGCCACCACGAGGTGCATCATCGTATTTTGGGAAGAAAACGCCACCGTCTTTAATTCCATAATTGATACCAGCTTTAAACCCTGCGTCGTAATTTTTACCTTTTGATTTGTAAACAGTACGAGTAGAATCAAGACAATTGATTGATCGCCCGCCATCAATTTTTGGACGGAAACGATATTCACCAGTTCCAGTTGGTTCAAAATATTTAGTGGCACCAATTGTACCTTCCAAAACCAAACCTTCTGGGGCTGGGAAAGGACCACTGTAGTTAACACCAATTTTTGGTAATTTACTTAGATCAGTTTCAACGGTATTATCTGGATTTGACACTGGAGGAGTTACCGGTGGTGTAACGAGAGGAGTAGTTGGAGGTGTAACAACTGGAGCAACACCTTCGGTTACTGGAACAGTAGCCGTTATTGGGTCGGCAGTTAAATCAGCCGATTTTACTGTGTTACCAGAAAGTGCTAATTTAGCAAAAACTTTGGCTGGGAGTGCCAATACCTTTCCACTTACCGCCGAACGAAGTTTACCTTCCACTTTTACCAATTGACCACCTTTTACATAATAAACCTGAGTTTTACCAACCTGTTTTACCAAAGCGCCATCATTGAGACGATCAACGGTTACAGCTTCAGCAACTGTGAATTTAGAAAACTTATCTTTTGGTAAAGTACGTACTGAGCCCTGGTATCCAGCACCATACCATTGTTTGGCTGCTGTTTTGTCAATTGGGTGAAGATTCATGTTAGTACCAACCGCATACAAAGTTGGACTACCCGTAAATTTAACCAAACGAGAACCTGGACGATAATTAATTACACCCACAACCGGTAGATCTTTTACACAATCAGCTTTAACGGTAACAGCAGTACGATCCCAAGTTTGCATGGCTACAGAATCAACAAACTCATGCCGCTGACCGTCTTTTACCAACCAATATGATGTTTTAACCTTAACTACCTTACCAGAAACATCTGGACAGGTTGCAGCAGCAACAGTGGATGGAACCAAAACACTAAGCGCCAAGGCACTAAGTGTGATTCCCATCCAAGCTTGAAAACGTTGTGTTTTCATAGTTTGTTTATTAATCAAAAATAAATAATAGTTATAGCTTTCTTTAATATCAAAAAGCTTAGCTAGTGTACACGCAAACCAACTGTTCATCAAAAAAACTGTGGATAAAAAATCTCCCCAATTTGGGGAGATTTTCAAGCTTTTTAAAATGCTTATTTTTTACCAGCCACAATGTCTGCTTCTACATTTTTTGGACATTCAGCATAATGATGGAATTCCATGGCATATGCAGCACGGCCCTGAGACATAGAACGGAGAGAAGTAGCGTAACCAAACATACTTGAAAGTGGAACCATGGCTTTTACTACCTTAGATTGAGCACGGTCACTCATTTCTTGGATCTGTCCACGCTTAGCAGACAAGTCACCAATAACGTCTCCCATGTAATCTTCTGGGGTAGTAACTTCTACAGCCATGATTGGTTCCAAAATAACTGGATGAGCTTTTTTACAAGCTTCTTGGAAAGCCAATGAACCGGCTAATTTAAAGGCGATTTCTGAAGAGTCAACTTCATGGTATGAACCATCAAACACAGTCGCTTTGATATCAACCATTGGGAAGCCAGCAATAATACCCTTAGTAACTGATTCTTTAACACCTTTTTGAATAGCAGGAATAAATTCGCGAGGAATTGTACCACCTTTAACTTCATCAACGAATTCAAAGCCCTTACCTTCTTCAAGAGGTTCAATTCTGAGCCAGCAATGACCATATTGACCCTTACCACCAGACTGCTTAACATGCTTACCTTCAGCTTCAGCACTTTGGCGAATGGTTTCTTTGTAAGCAACTTGAGGCGCACCAACATTGGCTTCTACACCAAATTCGCGCTTCATACGGTCAACAATAATTTCAAGGTGCAATTCTCCCATACCAGAAATAATGGTTTGGAGAGTTTCTGGATCAGTATGAATGCGGAAAGTAGGATCTTCTTCAGCCAATTTTTGCATGGCCATACCCATTTTTTCTTGGTCAGCCTTAGTTTTAGGCTCAATGGCAATATGGATAACTGGATCTGGGAAAGTAATATTTTCAAGCATTACTTCACGCTTTTCATCACAGATAGTGTCACCAGTAATAGTATTTTTAAGACCAATCGCAGCGGCAATTTCACCAGCATATACTTCATTCACGTCTTCACGTGAGTTAGCATGCATCCGCACAATGCGACCAATACGTTCTTTAGCACCAGTACGAGTATTGATTACATATGAACCAGCCGTCAAAATACCAGAGTAAATGCGGAAGAAAGCAAGTTTACCAACAAATGGGTCGGTAGCAATTTTGAAAGCCAAACCAACAAACGGTTCAGTATCCACTGGTAATACTTCAATTTTCTTTTCTGGATCACTTGGATCAGTAGCCACAATGGCTTTTACATCTGAAGGTGATGGCAAATAGTATGTAACAGCATCAAGCATGAGCTGAACACCTTTGTTACCCAAAGCTGAACCACACATTACTGGATACATTTCATCTTTCAAAACCAAGGTACGAATCGCACTGCGAATTTCTTCAACAGAAAATTCTTCACCATTCAAAAATTTATTCATGAAATCATCACTAGCTTCAGCCACTTTTTCCATGAGTTCAGCGCGGAATTTCTTGGCTTCATCAGCTAATTCAGCTGGAATTTCAAATGAAGTAATGTTCATGCCATGGTCGCCATCAAATTTGAAGGCCTTCATTTCAATAAGATCAATGATTGCAGAAAATGAACCTTCAGCACCAATCGGCATTTGAATAGCTACGGCTTTTTTATTCAAACGATCTTTAATTGACTTGAGAGTCATGAAAAAATCCGCACCAAGCTTATCCATTTTATTTACAAAACAAATACGAGGTACGCGATATTTATCAGCTTGGCGCCACACAGTTTCAGATTGTGGTTCTACACCCTGTGAAGAATCAAACAAGGCTACAGCACCATCAAGTACACGGAGTGAGCGTTCTACTTCTACGGTAAAATCTACGTGACCTGGCGTATCAATAATGTTGATACGGTGATCTTTCCAAAAACAAGTGGTCGCGGCTGAAGTAATGGTAATACCACGTTCTTTTTCTTGTTCCATCCAGTCCATTTCGGCTGCACCTTCATGCACTTCACCAATCTTATGTTTCTTACCTGTGTAAAAAAGTACACGTTCAGTAGTAGTTGTTTTACCAGCGTCAATGTGGGCCATGATCCCGATATTACGGGTTTTTTCCAGAGAATATTCTCGGGGCATACAAGAAGATTAAATTGGTAAAATTAACGATTAAAACGAGCAAAGTGAGCGAAGGCTTTGTTTGCTTCCGCCATGCGGTGTACATCTTCTTTCTTTTTAATTGCACCACCTTGTCCGTCCAAAGCATCCATGAATTCTGCAGTCAATTTTTCTTCCATACTGCGGCCTTTGCGGGCGCGAGCAGCATTAATAATCCAACGAAACGCAAGTGCGTTCTGGCGGCCTCCAGAAACTGGAGATGGAACTTGGTAGTTTGCACCACCAACGCGACGGGAGCGAACTTCCACTTGAGGACGAACCGCTTCCATGATTTTTTCAAATAATTCCAAAGCATTGCCTTCTTTTTTTTCTGCCACCATTTCCAAAGTTTTATAAACAATGTTTTGGGCAGTGGTTTTTTTACCACCAATCATTAAAAAGTTGGTAAATTTAGCAACCAATTCACTACCATAGCGGGCGTCTGCCAAGATGATTCGTTTTGAGGCTGATTTTCCACGGGACATATTCGTTTCTTTAAATCAATGATTATTTCTTGGCCTTAGCCTTTTTGGCACCGTAGATAGAACGGCTGCGCTTGCGGTTAGCAACACCTTGAGTATCGTATACACCACGAACAATATGGTAACGAACACCAGGCAAATCTTTTACTTTACCACCACGAATAAGCACAATGGAGTGTTCCTGTAAGTTATGTCCTTCACCAGGAATATAAGCAATGATTTCACTACCATTTGAAAGACGAACCT
>CAYYQC010000043.1:0-7008 GCA_964473715.1 uncultured Gammaproteobacteria bacterium | reverse complement strand
ACTGACGCAAAAGGTTTTGGAGACCCTTGTACTACCATTATACGACGCGCCCATGGGCACTATTTAACCAGATAGTGCCAAAAAAATCAAGCCTTAAGTTCGTCAGATTTTATGACCATGTACATGACCACACACAAAATTACGGTGTAGAGCAAAGGAACATGCAAACCTGCCCAAGTCAAAACCGTGGTAATAATCATTGGCAAGGCAATGGCGTATAAAACAATTTTAAAGACTTGGCCATATTCCCAATTTCTTCCCATGGATTTTGCAATCCACATGAAAATAAGAGACCAAAATAATACGCCAATAAATTTAAACACCCACATGGCCAAAAGCGCGAGAATAAAAATTCCAGTGGCAATCCATGGCATGAACGCAGATTGAATTTTATTTACTACTTGCCCTACATCATCTTTGGAAAGTTCAGATTTCTCCCCTTTTCCACCATCCAAAGAAGCAAAATCATGAATTTCAGTTTTTTTCTGACTACCATCGTACATTTGGAATTCTTTTTTATTTACCAAAAATGCAATTCCAGTTTTATCATCTTTAATATCTATCACGCTTGGTGTAGAAGTACTAACCGTATCAATGTAAATCTTAATATTCCCACCTTCATCAAAAGTCTCTTCATACACAAACGGTTGCTTCAATCGCTCAACATTTAATTCGCCATTTTCCAAAACCGCATTAAAATCAGGTACTTTTGTAGCAAAAAAATGCGCGCCTTCATCAACTCCTTTTGACAGACCATAGAAAATTACTGGCGCGGCTTGAACCGCAGTCACAATTAAAACCACTAAACTAAAAAAAACAAGCGCGCGACTAACACTAGCCAGGCGTTGTTCACGAACCCAAGCAAAATCATACAAACTACGAAACACTGTTTTGAAGAAATTCATATAAGATAATTATGACCGTAGCTTAGCCCAAAATAAAACCCCCGTCAATCGACAGGGGTTTTAAGGTTTATTTAGTTTCTTTATGCATAGTGTGCTTATTGCACCACTTGCAGAATTTACTCATTTCCAAACGATTCTTGAGAATCTTTTTATTCTTTTTGGAAAAGTAGTTCACTGTTTTGCACTCTGTGCATTCCAGTTTAATCATGTTGTCTTGTGACATAGCAGAAAATATAAGGTAATAGGGTGAGCCAAACCAACCGCACAGTGCTACCAACTACTGCTTGGGGTTTACTCAAAACTGGGAAAAGTGTACCAAAGCAGGACTCAAATGTCAAGTTCCCCTATCCCGGTTGACAAAAGGCCTAAATTAGCCTAATATTAGGCCAATATGGCTTCAAATAACGTAATAATCCGCTTTGAGAACGTATCCTTTGCCTATACAGAGGATAAGCCCATTTTAGATGAGGCAAATTTTTCCGTGCGTGAAAATGCCAAAGTGACCATTATGGGTCAAAATGGCGCAGGTAAAAGTACGATTTTCAACCTTCTTTTAAGTGAATCCGGTCAAAAAGATTCTGATGGTGAAATGTTAAAACCACAGAGTGGAAAAATTCATATTCGAGATAATGCCAGTGTAGCAATTGCACATCAGGTCATGCCCAAAGAAAATTTTGACCTGACAGTTTTAGAATATTTTGCCACAGCTTTTGCAGAAAAAAAATATAATTTAGAAAAATTAGCCAAAGATGTCATGGAAGTTGTACATCTAAATGTACCACTTGATAAAAAAGTTGGTGATTTATCTGGCGGACAACAAGCGCGTATTTTACTTGCTCACGCATTAATTCAAGCGCCAGATATTCTTTTGCTTGATGAGCCTACGAACAATTTAGATTCAGATGGCATTGGTCAGCTCACCTACTTTTTGATGATGTATGAAAAAACTGTTTTAGTTATTTCACATGACGCAGCTTTCTTGAACTCATTCACTGATGGCGTTTTGAACTTGGATTTTCATACCAAAAAAGTTGAACAATACAATGGTAACTACGATGATGTTTTGCAAGAAATCTCAGCACAGATTGAACGCGAAGAACGAAAAAACTCTCAATTATTACGGAACATTCAAGACCGCAAAGATAAAGTGAACTTTTTTGCACACAAAGGTGGTAAGATGCGTAAATTGGCGGCAAAGCTAAAGGAAGAAGTAGCCGAAGATGAAGAAAACATGGTGGAAGTAAAGCGCGATGATAAAACTATTAAAGATTTTGTCATTCCTGCCCAATATTGGTCTGACGCTGTCTGTGATTTTAAAAGTGTGACTGCACTTGTTAATCACAAGCCAGTGGAAAAAACTTTTGATTATCGCATGTGGCGCCGTGATCGTTTGCAAATTGTCGGGCCAAATGGAATTGGTAAAAGTACTTTGCTCAAAGCACTTGCGCTTGGCGATGCACCAGGCATGAAAATTAATCCAGATATAAAAGTTGGCTATTACCGCCAAGATTTTTCTGGTTTAGATTTTAATGAAACCGTGTTTAATTCGCTCAAAGCCATGATGGGCATGCCTGATAATCAAACCATTTACGCCACTGGCGCAGCGTTTTTGCTTACTCATGAACTCATGCAAAATACGGTCGGTTCATTATCAGAAGGACAAAAAGGGTTACTCTGCTACGCGCGCTTTGTATTGCAACAACCAGGCCTCTTAATTCTCGATGAGCCAACTAATCATATTAACTTCCGTCATTTACCAGTCATTGCCAAAGCAATTGATGCCTTTGAAGGTGCGGTGATTATTGTTTCTCACATGCCAGAATTCATGGAGCAGATCCGGGTAACCAATACGCTGGATTTGGGACGGTAGAATTTAAAATAATTTAAATATAAAAAAATTTTACTAATAATTTTCTTCTACATACGACTCACATCCTTCATTAAAGGAACTGGAATTACCATCACAGTCTGATGAATCATATATATCATTTTCTTCTGCCCATTCGTAACCGGCTTCATGGCCTCCACAGTCCTCCGTACACTCATAACCGTTAAACGTTCTATATCCAGAATAATTTTCTTTTACATAATCATTACACCCATCTTCAGCGAGGCTTGTTCCAAATTCATTTTGGCAATCATCAAAATTATCAATATCCTGATTTTCAGCCCAATTATATCCATCATCATAATCATCACTCCGACTATAATCTGTTTGTGTTACAAAAGATGGAGTATATGGTGGGCTAGTTTGAGACGAACCTGAGCTACCACATCCTGATAAAAGGATCGCGGCAAATATTACTGGAAAATATTTATTCACAAGTTGCGGTGTTATAATTTCTATAATAGCCTTTATCACAAACAAAATCATTACCTGTATAATTTAATTTTGCATGAAGTGGAACTAAAACCTGATCACATCTATTATTTGTGTAATTACGTTTATAACCATAACTACATACAAAATCATTACCTGTATAATTTAATTTAGAATTCTCTGGAAGAATAACAAAATCACATTGACCTGTAGAATAATTTCTTTTATATCCATGGTTGCAGACAAAATCGTTACCCGAATAGTTTAAAATTGCATTTAGTGGGATTAAAACTGATTCACAGGTGTTTAATGAATAATTTCTTTTGTATCCTCTATCACATACAAATCCATCTCCTGAGTAACTTAACTTTGCATTTTCAGGAATTATTACTACATCGCACTCATTACTACTATAGTTTCTCTTATAACCAGAATCACACATAAAACCATCACCAGAATAATTCAATTTAGCGTTACTCGGTATAAATACCTTATCACAAGTATCTGTTGTATAATTTCTTTTATATCCTTTATTGCATATCCAACTAGTTCTCGAGTAGTTAAGCGTAGCGTTAAAGGGTATAACCAAAATAGCAGGCTTAGTATTTATTGTGTTAGTAGGCTTGTATGGAATGGTTCCATTACTACCCCCTCCGCATTTCCCGTCATCAATACAAGAATAATTATTTAATATACTACTATCAGCTTTGGAACGATAATGTCCACTAACAAAAGTGCCATCTTTTTTTGTATATGATTTAACATACACATCGGAAGATTTAGTTTTATATGATCTTGCTTCTGCATTAATAGTAGTCAAAAGTGAGCCTAAAACTAAAAAAACTGAAAAAATTAAAAACGCTTTTATCTTCATAAATATGGAAAAATTTTATTACCTACCGAGTCTACCTCTAAAATTAATTAATTTCAATAGATTAAAAAGAGTCCTCACGAGAGAACTCTTTTTTGTTGGTCCCGACGCCTGCTCCGAAGAACAAGCGTCGGGGTGGGTGAGATGTCAGAACAAGTCTAACACCTGAGTTGGGCCGGGGCGGAGGTAAGCCTCCGCTTCCCTCATTCCTGTTGGCCGGTTCGAGCGGTGACAACAGTATCTTAGGTCAAGTCTTGCGATCAAGCCTAAGCTGCGTGCTTTCGTGAAAGATCCTGAGAGATCAAATCACATCTTTTTCTTGTAGGCACGCGTCCGGTGGGCATAACAACCTGTACATGGCAGATGCGCCAGTTTCCCTTACAGTAAGAAGTTCCCCAGAATTAAGTTCCTGGTTTTCCTCGGGCAATATGCCGTCATTAGTAGACTCAGGACTTACTCAGATTCTATAGGGATTACCGTGGCTTTTCAGGGCCGTTGGGATTTCGAACTTACTCATGACACCCTGTGTAGTTTTGCCACGCAGCGGGTCACGAATTTAGCCATATTACCCTTTTAAAAAATTTTGTCAATCACTGTAGTAAAATACGTTTTTATATACAGGCACACCCATTCCTTACTACCAAGCAAAAGCAGCAATCACCAAATACCAAAACGTTAGCCAAGCAGAGATACCAAGGCCAATTACCATAAGAATTATTCTATCTTTTTTGCCAGAGATAGTTCTTTGTATAGCATAGAAAAGATGCACACAAGATGAGAAAAATAAAAATACTATGAAATATAAAAGAACTTGACCTTCTGAAGTTTTATTAAAAAACTGAGTTCTTCGTGCAAAATCAGACAGTAGAAATAGTAATGTAAACAAGCCTGTTCCAATGACTGGGCCTATCCACAATGATGTAAATATTTTTCTCATAAAGAATTATATTATTAAATGTCAAGATTTTTTAATTTTTCCCATAACGCACTTGGTAAATCCACTGTACCACTT
Source organism: uncultured Gammaproteobacteria bacterium (assembly GCA_964473715.1). Lineage (GTDB taxonomy): Bacteria > Patescibacteriota > Patescibacteriia > Magasanikbacterales > UBA922 > 2-12-FULL-41-16. Next base: position 1,900 of record CAYYQC010000043.1, on the reverse strand, counting down.
TTTAAATTTTTATTTCGCGCAATCATGGCCCGGTCGCCTGGCACCAAAATTACTTTTGTACCTTTACGCTTTTTTGATTTGCGAATTTTATCTGCTAATTTTTTATTTTCCTTTTTAAAAGAATTTAAATTTGTGGAAAAAGCTGGATTCAAAACCAAAATCATACCACCGCGCGCTAAATTTTTATAATCAGCCTTATCAGTTTTATCTTGACTCATGGGCATGCCAATAAGCGAACCTGTTAAAACTTCAATAAATAAAGCCAAAGCAAAACCTTTATAATCCCCGGCCGCCAAAACTGAATATGCATCACGCGGATCTTTAGCAAAATTTCCTTTATTGTCTAAATACGTTTCAAAAGGTAAATCTGTATTTTCTGCCAGTGCTTTGCGCACTTCTCCCCAGGCACGTTTAGAAGTGGCCATGTCCACCACAATATTATTTTTCTCAGTGGGAATTCCAATCCCAATTGGATTAGTTCCCAAAAGCGGACTAAATCCACCCGGCGGCGCGATCATGGCATTACCACCACTATTTACCACAAATCCAATCATGTTTTGCTCAGCGATATATTGCGCAATCGTTGATGGACGCAACCAGGGCATCATATTTTTAATGAGCACAATCGCCACACCCTGTTTTTTCGCCAGTACCACTGCTTGTTTGGCTAAATCATGCCCAACCACTAAACCAAAGTTTCGATTTGCATCAGCAAAAATATATGAACCAGTTTTCTTTTTAATGACTGGCTTAGGTTTAAGAGAAATTTTTTCAATCAAACCAGGAAAAGCCATGAGTCCATGACTCCGTTTACCTTGCAACTCACCTTCCAAATGCTCATCTACCAAAATCTCAGCTTCCTCACGAGGTACTTTATGCGCCAACAAAACAGTAATTAATAATTTTCGAATTTCAGAAATTTTAATTTTCATATGAGAAGTTTCATAAAATATAATAAAACTCTAACACAAATCTAATAAAAACAAAAACAGCCCTATTAGAGCTGCTTTTGATGGGGGCCCGAAGGTACAGTGAAAGTACACATCGGGCTGGAGGTCATGCGAACAAGTTCTCATGACACCCTGTGTAGTTTTACCACACAGCGGGCCACGAATTTGACCCTATCTTACTCCAATTACCCACTTTGTCAATATTTACTCGAATAATCAAAGAATAGCTCACATTGCATTTCTCGGACTAATCTGATATGTTTTTCATGCAACTACCGCAGCTGCGCGCTGCATTCGGAGCACACCATGGTTTCCAATCGAGCGATCCTGACCTTTCTCGTGTTTGCGCTCCTTGCCTGGGCGGGCTATACGCTCGCTCCGGACAACGAAGCAAGGCCGATCCTAGGCGTCGTCCTGTTCTCTTTCACCAGCCTCTTCGGCTTCTATGCCGTTCTGGGCCCCAGGTTCGGACACCGACTCCACAACGCCCGCGCATGGGTCAACGCGAACGACCAACGTGCGGACCGAGCCTTCGGCCTCTCCTTCTGGATAGGACATTTCGGGTCACTACTCTGTAGTGCAGGCGGCTACTTCATCTTCCTCAGCAAGGACAGGGCGGAGTACGCTGATCTAGGCCTTCTCATCTTCGCAGCAGGTACTCTCGCCTACTTCGCTGCAGGAGTGATTAGTGGGACACTGTGGCGCTTCAAGAAGGAGGTGACAGCCTGATCAATTCAGTAACGCGCAAGCGGGTTGTGATTGTCGAGGCCAGAAGACTTCCAATCCCCCGCTGAGTACGGCACAGTTCAAAAACCAGAGACTGAACATTAAGATTTTTATTTAAGAATCTTGGTGCTCTCTCTGGTTTTTTGTTACAAACAAAAAACACCCTTTCGGGCATTTACTAGAGCTACTGACCAGGATTGAACTGGTGACCTCGTCCTTACCAT
>CAYYQC010000042.1:0-7526 GCA_964473715.1 uncultured Gammaproteobacteria bacterium | reverse complement strand
GATGGCGTGGCTTATGATAGTCAGGCTGATTCAGTGAGCATTCCGACAACCACTGGTGAAATTACTGTGCTCCCGCATCATGTACCACTGGTTTCTTTGGTTGAAGCCGGTGAACTTCGTGTGAAGAAAAATGGTGTAGAAACAAATATGGCGGTTTCTGGTGGTGTAGTCGAGATTCGTCCCAACAGTACCGTATATGTATTAGCCGAAACTGCGGAAAAGGCCGAACACATTGACCTGTCTCGCGCCGAAGCCGCTCGCGCTCGCGCGGTAGAACTGATGAGTCAAAAACAAACTTTGGAAGAAGAGGAATACGCCCTGATTATGGCCAAAATGGAAAAAGAATTGGCCCGTTTGCGAGTTGGCAAAAAGTATCGCGATGTTGGTAAAACCCAATCCTAGTATTCAGTAAATAAAAAAAGCCTCCACTTTGGGGGCTTTTTTAGTAAAAATTGAGCATTAAGGTCTGGGGATTGACTTTTTGATAATTGGCTGCTATAATTGCCCCACTTAAATAATATATTTATGAGTTGTGAAAATTGTTCTAAATCAGTAATTGAGGACATGATGTGTCCTGATTGTAGTTTTTGTGAAACCTGTTGTGGCTGCAAAGTGAGCTATGATGGCTTTGGCTCAGATGATGAGTAAAACAAAAACCGTCCGGATTGGACGGTTTTTTGTTGGTAGGGCACAATTAAATTTTACTTTTTTAAATAAAAGAGTAGACTGTAATAGTTAACTCTTTTATTTTTTTATGAAAAATATTATTGTAAGTTTTGTTTTGGTTTTTTCGTTGTTGGTGCCGTCGTTACTACCTGCTCACGCAGCAACTATTGCTGATGATCGGTTGGTAGGTTATGCTGCATATGGTAATAAAGTCGCGTTCTTTAACAAAAATGCCATATTTTTGTATAACATGACCACGAAGGAAAGTAAGGAAATTGGTTCAAATGATAATGGAATGGGTTATGCGGGCATAACTGTGCTTAGTGACGGTGTTTACTGGGTTGAAAATATAGTTGCTCCAGCAATTCACAAGTATTCTTTTGATACTGGATTAGCTACTACTATTGAAACATTTAATAGTTTTGGTACTTTAGAAAAATCTTGCCCAGTAGGAGTTTTTCAAATGTTAAATTCTAGCCAAGTTTTATATATTCTTGAATCATCAGCGGCAATTGATCCAGACAGTGTAAATCAGCCTTGTAATGGTTATGGTACCCATGTTTTTGACTTGAATACCCATAAAATGGTAACAAATAAGGAATTATTTTCTTTGACTGGAGATGAAAGTAAAGTAACTAGTGAAAATTTGATTTCTTCTTACGAAATTGTCGGAACATTGGATGGTAAGCGTACATGGGGTTTTTATCAGGGATATCGCCCTGGTGCAACCAAAGCTACTATAGACACAATGGTTAACTATTACCGGTTGCGAGAGGTAGGGAGTGCTTCTCCAGTGACCGCGCCATATAGTACGGTAAATAGTGGGGATGCTAAATATTCTGTTTTAACAAATTTGCGATATCCTCTTGTTGCTGATGTTGCCCAAGGTAGAGTAATTCTTTCTAAAGAAAAGAAAACAGGGGCTAATTACTTAGTATATAATACCAACAGTAATACCACTCATAAAGATTTAGGCACTAATTTTGTTTCCCCTGCCTATGATCAAGCTTCAAATATTCAATATGTAAGGGCAAATAATTTAAATGTTTTAACTGAAAATACTTCTAGTAAAGAATTATATTATTATAATGCGGTGACTGATACTTCTTGTACTGTAAGTGGTAGTGGTTATGTCACAGTGCGTGATTTTATCACTGCTTCCTTGCCTAGCTCTAAGGCTCAAGTAGTTCACAATGGTCAAATTTTGAGATTCTCCGCAGACTCAAATACTGTGGTTTCTCAGCCAATCTGTGTGGCTGGTACAAACCAACCAGTATCTAACCCTGCTCAAACTCCAGTTAAAAATTCTCCAATTGTTGCGCCACTTGCAACCGGAGTATTAATTAAAGCTACCAATAACCCAAGTGTTTATTTTTATGGTGGTGATGGTAAACGCTATGTGTTTTACAATGAAGATATTTTTAAAACCTGGTACAGTAATTTCTCAGGTGTAAAAAGTATTTCACCAGCGCAAATGGCGGCCATTAAAATTGGCGGAAATGTAACCTATCGCCCTGGTACGCTGGTAAAAATTAGTTCTGACCCAGTAGTGTACGCAGTAGACAAAAGCGGAGTGTTACGGGCTTTAGCCAGTGAAACTATTGCGCGTAGTTTATATGGTTCTAGTTGGGCTCGTCAGATAAAAACAATCCCTGATTTCTTATTTTCCAACTATCAAATCGGTGACCCAATTAGTAGTACTGGTGATTTTAACCCAAGCGAGGTAAAAGCCTGGGTAAAAGATATCAATACTGATAAAAATCTCTAAAATCTGTTTTAGATTGGTGGCCTATTCTCGGTATTATTAAGGAGGGGACAGGGTCATTGACAAAAAGGCTTAAAATAGCTATAATTCGGCCACTTTACCTGCCCCGTCTCTTTTAGGGTTACGTGGGAATTTTTAACTGTTTTATGGAAATTCGAAACATTGCGATTATTGCCCACGTAGACCACGGCAAAACCACTCTCACCGACGCCATCATGCGCCAAACTGGCATGGTATCTGACGAATCCAAAGCTTCAATGGATTCGAACGCGCTCGAACAAGAGCGTGGTATTACCATTTATTCTAAAAATGCGAGTGTTTATTATAAGGACACAAAAATTAATATCGTTGATACACCGGGCCACGCGGATTTTGGTTCAGAAGTGGAACGCGTACTCCGTTCAATTGATTGCGTACTTTTGATTGTTGACGCGCAGGAAGGTCCAATGCCACAAACTAAATTTGTTTTGAAAAAATCTTTGGAACTCGGTCTTAAACCGATTGTAGTTTTGAACAAAATTGATAAGCCAGCCGCTGATGTAGTGCGTGCTCATGACCAGGTGTTGGAATTATTCATGGATTTGGGTGCTAATGACGCGCAGCTTGATTTTACCACTGTGTACGCGATTGGTCGCCAAGGTGTAGCCAAACTTAAAATGGAAGATGAGGCCAAAGACCTTACTCCACTTCTCGATACTGTTTTGAAATTAGTTCCAGCCGCACCAAGTAATGTAACTGCTCCATTCCGCATGCAACCATTTAACCTTGGTTATGATAACTATGTGGGTCGTTTAGCGATTGGTCGTATTTATGAAGGAACAGTAAAAGTAGGTGACCGCATTATTGTTAAAAAGCCAACCGGTGAAACTCGTCCTGGTACCATCACTAAAATTTTCACTTTCAAAGGCATGGAGCGGATTGAAGATACCCAAGCTTCTGCAGGAGATATCGCCATGATTGCTGGTGTGTCAGACATTGATATTGGTGAAACTATTTGTAACAACGCTGATCAAGAACCATTGCCAGCGATTAAAGTAGATGAACCAACTATTTCTTTGAACTTCTTGGTAAACTCTTCACCGTTTGCTGGTAAAGAAGGTAAATTTGTGACCAACAGCCAAATTCGTGAACGTTTGGAAAAAGAACTTGAAGTTAATGTGGGTTTGAAAATTGATTTTTCTGCTTCAGATCATTATAAAGTGTATGGTCGTGGTGAATTGCACGTGGCGATTTTGCTTGAAAACATGCGTCGTGAAGGTTTTGAAATTCAAGTATCACAACCACAAGTTATTATCAAAGATATTGATGGGGTAAAATCTGAACCATACGAAGAAGCAACGGTGGATGTACCTGATGAATATGCTGGTACGGTAATTGAAAAACTGGGTAAACGCAAAGGCCGCATGGTTGACATGCGTCAGGCCGATGGTCAAACTCGGATGCTGTTTGAAATTCCGACTCGTGGTTTACTTGGCTATCGTGGTCAATTTGTGATGGACACTCGCGGTGAAGGAATCTTATGTGCTCGCGTGCTTGAATTCCGTCCATATGCTGGTGAAATTGAAAAACGCGATGTTGGTTCCATGGTTTCTATGGAAACTGGTAAGGCGCTTGGTTACTCACTCTTCAACTTACAAGATCGTGGCTCATTGTATATTGGTGCCAATGTGGAAGTATACGAAGGTATGGTAATTGGTAATGTAAGCAAAGGCCAAGACATGGTGGTTAACCCAATTAAAGGTAAACAACTCACCAACATGCGCGCTAGTGGTACTGATGACGCTCTTCTCCTTATTCCACCAATTGAACTTACTTTGGAACGCGGTCTTGAAATCATGGCTGAAGATGAATACTTGGAAATTACCCCACAATCAGTCCGTCTCCGCAAACAATACCTCAAAGAAAACGAACGCGTCCGCAATGGTCGCAAGGGTTAAAAATGGTATACTAAATACCCACTATGGTATTTAGTTCCCTCATATTTTTATTTGGATTTTTTCCATTATTTTTTGCTGCTTATTACGCCACTCCAGCGCGTTTTCGTAATTTTATAGCCTTGGCAGGGAGCCTGGGCTTTTACGTATGGGGTGCGCCAACGTTTGCAGTTGTTTTGCTGGCTAGTTGTATCGTTGATTATGTTCTAAGCCAATTTATTGCCAAAACAGAACATAAGCCAAAACAAAAAATTCTTCTTGTTGGTTCATTAGTCCTAAATTTAGGACTTTTGTTGTATTTTAAGTATGCCAATTTTTTTGTAGGAGAATTTAATAGTCTTCTGCAAAGTTTTGGTGCACATCCAGCTGCTTGGACCAAAGTAGTTTTGCCGATTGGAATTTCTTTTTTTACTTTTCATAAAATCAGTTACCTGGTGGATGTGTACCGTGGTACAGCCAAGCCTGCCCGGTCACTCATTGAATTTTTATTATATATATTAATTTTTCCACAATTAATTGCTGGGCCAATTATTCGCTATCATGATGTGGAGGATCAATTGTCTAAGCGGCCTTTGTCACTTACTGAAATTGGCTATGGTTTACGGCGGTTTTGTTTTGGACTTGGAAAAAAAGTTTTGATAGCAAATCCACTGGGCGCAGTGGCGGATAGTATTTTTGCACTTTCACCACTTACCCTTGAGCCGTCCTTTGCTTGGCTAGGAATTCTTTGTTATACCTTTCAATTATTTTTTGATTTTTCCGGATACTCAGACATGGCTATTGGTTTAGGAAGAATGCTTGGATTTAAATGGATGGAAAATTTTAATCACCCATATATTGCGCAAAATATTACGGATTTTTGGCGGCGCTGGCATATTTCATTGTCGCGTTTTATGCGCGAATATGTGTATATTCCGCTTGGGGGCAATCGGGTGGCAGTTTGGCGCGCGTATTTAAATTTAATCATTGTTTTCGCGCTTTCGGGAATTTGGCATGGGGCCAATTGGACTTTTTTAGTGTGGGGGCTGTATCATGGCCTGTTTATTGTGCTTGATAAGGCCGGACTGGTGCGCCTCACTGAACGCCTTCCAAAAATATTTAATGCAATCATTACTTTTGTTTTAGTGATGATTGGCTGGGTATTTTTCCGTAGTGATACTATTGGTCAGGCAGTGCAATTTATTGGCGCCATGCTTGGTTTGGCACAAACACCTCCACCAGGGGCCATATTTTTGGCTGACGTGATTGGGTTTAGAACTTGGATTAGTTTTGTATTAGCATTTATATTTAGTTTCTTGCCATTATTTGCTAGTTGGGAAAAAATTGAGGCTTGGGTCAAGGAACACATGAATCATCCGGTGCTGTTGGTATGTGCCTATATTTTTGCTTTTATAATTTCAGGGTTAGCAATTTTGTATTTGGTAAATGCTGAATTTAATCCGTTCATTTATTTCCGCTTTTAAGTATGAAACGGATTTTTACCATAATCATACATATATTTTTCTTACTCGTTTTTTTAGTACTTTGTCTTGCACCAGTTAGCCAAAGAGTATTCAAATTTTTGCCTGAAGAAACTTTAAACGGTGTTGTGGTCACTCTTTCTAGACCGCAGTGGTCTTGGAATGATTGGCTGTCTGGAAAATTTCAAACTCAGGCTGAAGAGTGGTGGAATGCTCGTCTTGGTTTTCGTGGCGCGCTTATTAAAACAGTAAATCAAATTAATTTTTCTTTATTTAAAGAAATTTCTAGTGGGGGAAATGTAAAGATTGTGCTTGGTAAAAATAATATGCTTTATGAAAAAGGGTATATTGCAAATTATCAAGGAAGAGAAGCCTCACCACTAACAGTTTTGGAAAAAGAAGTTGAGAAATTGGTAGAGCTTCAGGCTAAACTAAAAAAACGTGGCATTGTTTTGGTTTTAGTAATTAGTCCAAGTAAGGCTTCGGTATATCCTGAGTATTTGCCGCAAGCGTTTGATACTAAACAGCCAGGTACTCCAGATACAGATTATATTCGCATTAAACCGCTCTTGGAAAAAGCTGGAATTACCACGATTGATGGCACGGAATTTTTATTAGCCAAGAAAGCAGAAGTGCCTGATTTATTATTTCCTCATGGAGGTACGCATTGGAGTTATTATGGCGCTTGTTTGGTGCAAGAAGAAATTATGCAGACTTTGGAGAAAAAACTTAATAAACCACTTCGTCATTTGGTTTGTAAACCTCGTGCAGTGGATAATAATCCAATTGGTACAGATCGAGATTTGTCTGAACTATTAAATATTTGGACTGAAAAAGTAATCGATGGTCCAACTCCACATCCAATCTTAAGTTTAGCAGGAAAGAAAAATGCGTATCAGCCACGGGTAGCTGCGGTGGGTGATAGCTTTATTTGGACTTTGGCTGCCGTGGCTGAACCAGTTAAACTTTATAAAGATCATGATATTTATTATTATTTTGAATCCCGTCGTAAATATCCGGCTGCGGCTGAATCAAATGCTAAAGAAAAAATAGATTGGCCAAAGGATTTTTGGAGTAAAGATGTCATTATTATTGAAATTAATGAAGTGGCTTTGAATACAATTGGCTATGGATTTGTGGACGCGGCTTTAAAAGAGCTTTAAATTGGTCTTTGAAGGTAAAAATAAAGAATAAAAAAAGCCTCTCCGATTGCTCGGAAAGGCTTTTTAAAATCCAATAGGATTAAGCGCGTTGAACGTTAACAGCACTAGGACCTTTTTCTGTATCTTCTACATCAAAGGAAAGTGCGTCACCTTCGCGGAGCTCGTCAAAAGTTACGCCAACAAGTGACTTTGAGTGAAAGAAGATATCCTTCTGACCTTCAACAGCGATGAAGCCGAAACCTTTGTCTGTGAGTTTTTTGATAACACCATTCATAGATTTGAAATTAGTGAATTAAGACAACGTGGCGATGAAATTCGACTAATTTCTACCTACGATGTGATTGACAATGTCCAGTATACCCCAAAAAGGGATTTTTGTCAAGGTCTAGGTGGATAAGGTTTTTTGAGCCCCGACCCGCCGTCCGTAGACAGCGGGTCGGGGTGTGACCTCAGAAGATCGGGATGATGATCCTGGTCACACTGTTGGGTGGGCAGGATAATCCGCCCAAGTTGTGGTTCCGGTGCTTGCGCCGCAGAA
>CAYYQC010000041.1:0-7672 GCA_964473715.1 uncultured Gammaproteobacteria bacterium | reverse complement strand
TATTTGGAAAAATTAGAGAAAAAATTAGCTAAGAAAATTAATTTTAAATCAGTACGGCATTCTTTGGAATTTTTTGGAGAGTGCTTAAGCTGTCAAAAGAAAAAATAATATGTATAAAAAAGTTGCTTTGATTGTATTTCTAGTGCTGGCCCTAGCTTTGGCTGCGGCAGCCGCTGTGCATTATCGTGCTGAGCCTGAACCAGTTGGTCCTGCTAAACTTAATGTATCAGCAAGTTTTTATCCACTTGCCTATTTGGCCGAGCAGGTTGGCGGTGACAAAGTTACGGTGACTTCGGTAATTCCTAATGGTTTAGAGCCTCATGATTTTGAACCTACTCCACAAAATGTCATTGCTCTTCGTTCCACCAAAGCATTTATTTATAATGGTAATGGACTGGATACTTGGGCTGAACGATTGCGACCAGAATTAGAAGATGCGGGCGTGACTGTTGTGGCTGCTAGTCAGGCGGTAACGGCTTTGTCTACGGTAGAAGAAAGTATTATTGTCGCGGGTGAAGAACCTGGACACGATGAGGAAGGTGAAGAACATCACGATCATGGTGCGTTTGATCCACATATTTGGCTCGACCCAATTCGTGCACGGCAAATTTCAGAACTCATTCGTGATACCTATATTACTTTAGACCCGGTAAATGCTGATTATTATCGTACTCGTAGTGCGGAACTGGCTACTCGTCTAGGTGTATTGCACGACGAATATGAAAAAACATTAGCCAATTGTTCAACCCGTAATGTGGTAGTTTCACATGATGCCTTTAATTATTTGGCAAAGAGGTATAATCTAACTATGCAGGCTATTGCTGGATTATCTCCAGATGCAGAACCGAGCATAAAACGTTTGGCTGAATTGACCGATTTTGTTAAAAAAGAAAAAGTATCTACCATTTTCTTTGAAACGTTGGTCTCAAAAAATTTGGCCAACACATTGGCCAAAGAAACTGGGGTTGTTACTGCAGTCCTCAATCCGATTGAAGGTTTGACCGCCGATGACCTAGCGGCAAATCGGAATTATGAAACAATTATGCGTGATAATTTACAAGCCTTATCACAGGCTTTGGTATGTCAGTAAACCATTCTAAAATTTGTATTAATTTAAATGACGTAGGTTTCCAATATGGAGACCTGCCTGTTTTAGAATCAATCACTACTTCAATTCCAGAAGGTGATTTTATTGGTATTATTGGGCCAAATGGCGGTGGTAAAACTACTTTGCTTAAAATTATTTTAGGTTTGCTTGAGCCTGCGAATGGTGAAATAACAATTTTTGGTCATAGTGTGGCCGAAGCCAAAGAACATTTTGAAATTGGATATGTACCACAACATATTGCCCAATTAAATTATTCTTTTCCTGCCACCGTACTTGAAGTAGTGCGTAGTGGCCTTACTCGCCGTCGTGGACTTTTACGTCCATTTAAAAAAGCAGATACTGCGCGCGCATTAGAAATCATGGAAACAGTTGGGATCGCAAATTTAGCAGAGCGCCCACTTGATGCCTTGTCTGGCGGTCAACGTCAGCGCGTTTTTATTGCTCGCGCGTTGGCTGGCTCTCCACGCATTTTAATTTTAGATGAACCGGCAGTGGGTGTTGATCGGGGGGCAGAAGACAAATTAGATGAACTTTTGTATACATTGAACAAAGAAAATGGCATGACAATTATTGTAGTGTCACATGATGTAGAAGCCATACTTGTTCAAGCTAAACATATTTTGTGCGTAAATAAAACTTTGGTTTGCCATACTCCAAGTTTGAACTTTGATAAAGAACATTATTGGCATACTTTATATGGAAATCATCCGGGCCAGCACCCACATCATTAAATTTTGTTTTGCCCTTGTTCTTATAGTGGGAAGTTTTTGGGTTGCGCCAAAAGTGCAAGCCAATTCTTCTGAAACTTTGGCTCTGGCTGTGGATGAGTATAGCCGCGGCAAAGTAATGAGCGTGGAAAGAGAAGAAATAAGCACAGAGGTGGGAGAAAATTTACTCACGTTATTTTTGAAAGTAAAAATTAATAGTGGTGTAGAAAAAAATAAAGAGGTTGTAGTAGAATATCAAATTCGCGGCACGGGCCAAGAACAGAGAAAATTGCATGTAGGTGATACTGTGGTGATTGATAAAAATATTTTACCAGATGGAACTGTAAATTATTATATTACTGAACCGTATCGGTTGAATGCCCTAGCAAGTTTAGGGTTTTTATTTTTTTTAGTTACACTAATTACGGCTGGTAAACGAGGTCTTTTTTCTTTTTTTGGGCTCGTGGTTACGCTTGGAATTATTGCGTTCTTCATTGTGCCACAAATTAGCCAAGGAGCAAATCCATTTACTATTTCACTAATTGGAGCCGCGTTAATTGCGGGAATTTCATTAGTGCTTGGTCATGGTTTTAATAAACAAACTGGAGTAGCCTTACTTAGTATCATGGTTACCATTAGCTTGGCCATGGTCTTATCTATTGTTTTTGTAAATATCAGTCACTTGTTTGGGCTTGGTACAGAAGAAGCTTTTTATCTACAAACAGGAATGGAAAAAGCCATTAATTTGCGAGGACTGCTTTTGGGCGGTATTATTATTGGTGTCTTGGGTGTGCTGGATGACGTAGTTACTGCGCAAGTGGCTGCGGTAGCTGAACTTCGTGCCGCTAACCCTGCATTATCTGCCAAAGAATTATATATTCGAGCTTCTAGAATTGGTCATGAACATATTGTGGCTGTTGTTAATACATTGGTTTTGGCCTATGTGGGAGCAGCATTTCCATTGGTATTATTGTTTCAAACCTTTCAATTGCCATGGTGGGTGACATTGAACACAGAGATGATCAGTGAAGAAGTTGTGAGAACATTAATTGGTAGTGTGGCGCTAGTAGCCGCCGTGCCAATTGCCACTTCTTTGGCAGTGTGGTATTTCCACCGTCAATCTAAATAATATATGTTTGAATTTTTATCATTTGCTTTCATGCAGCGCGCACTTATTGCAGGGCTAGTAATTGCGATTATTGCGCCATTGATTGGTATTTTTTTAGTAGTTCGTCGCTACTCATATTTGGCTGACACTTTGGCACATGTTTCATTGGTTGGCGTGGCCTTTGGTTTGATTGCAAAAATTAATCCTATTTTTACTGCACTTGGCGTGGCAGTAGCCGCAGCGTGGGGGATTGAGCGTTTGCGTGCTAGTAAACGATTATTTGGTGAATCAGTACTCGCGATATTTTTATCAGGGTCATTGGCAATTGCGCTTTTACTCATGGGCGCGGTTAAACGATTTAATCAAGATTTATTTAGTTATTTATTTGGTAGTATTACTACGGTTTCACCTCTAGATGTATGGTTGATTGCGGGTTTAGGAATTGTTGGTTTGGTTGGAATTATTATTTTTTATAAAGAATTATTTTTGGTTTCACTTAATGAAGACTTGGCTGCGGCTGAAGGTTTTGCCGTGAATCGCTTTAATTTATTTATGATTACTTTGGCAGCACTTACTATTGCTGTGGCCATGCGAATTGTAGGTGTGCTTCTCATCGGCGCGCTCATGGTAATTCCAGTCACTGCGGCCACTCAATTTAAAGTTAGTTTTCAAAAAACCATGATTATTGCTATTGTTTTCTCGGTTATTGCCATGCTTTCTGGATTAATGCTATCGTATTATTTGGACTTACCAAGCGGAGCAGCCGTGGTGGTGTGTGCTATTTGTGAATTAGTTTTAGCCATGGTAGTGAACAAAAAATAAATTATATGAATGCACAAACTGCAGCGGAGAAAAAAGAAGATCGTAGTCTGAGACGTGAAGTGCGTGCTCAAGTGGTGGGTTATGTAATTGCCGCGCTTGGTGTAATTGCTGGTTTGGCGTGGAATGATGCGGTCAAATCCCTCATTGAACATTTTTTTCCACTCAGTCAAAGTACTTTGTGGGCAAAAATTATTTATGCCATTATCCTTTCCACGGGAGTGGGTATTATTTCATTTAATTTAGTGCGGTGGACTAAAAAATAATATGGATAAAAAATCAACCCTAATTAGTTTTACAGTACTTTTTGTTCTCATTGGGGGAATGATCATTTTTAAAACCAAAGTTCAGGCGCCCGAAGTAGACATGGGGTTGGAAGTAAATGGTCCAGCAAATATATTACCGATTGAATTGGATGTGGAAACAAATCAAGACGGTCGCAAAGTTCTTTTGGTTTCTAATACTATTCTGACTTTTACAGGAAAAGCTCCGGGTACTATGTTTTTTGAAGCCAGTTTCCCAATATATTTTGAAGATGAAATGGGTGCTACGGTGGCCCAAGGTTTGGCTAGTGCCAATGGAGACTGGATGACTACAAGTACCGTGCCTTTTACTGCTACTTTACAAGTTAAACCAATCACTGTGCCAGTAATAGGTTCGATTGTCTTTAGACGTGATAATCCTTCGGGATTGGTAGAGCATGATTTTGAACTTCGCATGCCAGCTGTTTTGCAAAATAAATAATTTTTTATGATGAATGACGCAATTCGCTCGTTTCCTGCACAATTTCTTTATGAACCAGAAGTTGTGGGAAATTTTGACCCTAGTAAATATAACCATTTTATTATTGCAGGTATGGGTGGCTCACATTTAGCCGCTGACCTCCTCCAAGAAACACGTACTGATTTAAATATTCGTATTTATTCAGATTATGGCTTACCAACAATTAGCGATGAAGATAAATCTCGTACTCTGGTGATTTTGTCTTCTTACTCAGGTAATACTGCGGAAACTTTATCTGCTGGTGAAGCTGCGTTAAAAGAAGGTGTGCATATGGCTGCTGTAGCTGTGGGTGGAAAATTGCTTGAATTTGCACAGGCAAATTCTATTCCTTATATTCAGCTACCAAATACTGGAGTTCAGCCTCGTTCAGCTGCGGGATTTAGTTTGCGCGCGCTCATGAAGTTGATTGGTGCAGAACAAGATTTGGCTGTGAGTAGAAAAATTTCTAATGTTGATGATTCTGAACTGGAAAAGCAAGGCCAAGATTTGGCGCAGAAATTACAAGGCAGAATACCAGTTATTTATTCTAGTAACGCACATCGTTCAATTGCATATAATTGGAAAATTAAATTCAATGAAACTGCTAAAGTTCCAGCCTTTTACAATGTGATTCCAGAATTGAATCATAATGAAATGAATGGTTTTGATGTAATTGATTCTACCGCTGCTTTATCAGCCAAATTTGCTTTTATTTTTTTGCAATCGAGTAATGACCATGCTCAGAATAAAGCACGCTTTGATGTTTTGGAAAAATTATACATGGTGCGTAATTTGCCTGTGCATAAAGTGGTTTTAGTTGGGGATAATGCATATGAAAAAGCTGCTAGAGCACTCATGCTAGCCGATTGGACCGCTGTGTATTTGTCAGAATTTTATGGAACTGAAGCGGAAAAAGTACCAATGGTAGAAGAATTTAAAAAGCTTATTGCGTAGGCTTGATATTTCTTATATAATTAAGAAATATGAAATATTTTGTAGGACTCATTGTAGTGCTCATAGGTTGCGCCATGGTTATTAAGACTGAATGGTTTTTGGAAAATTTTGGTCGCAGTGATTGGGCTGAAGATAAATTAGGTGGTGGAGGAACTCGCCTCATGTATAAATTGCTTGGCTTACTTGGAATTATTTTAGCAGTCTTAGGCGTCACCGGTGCGCTCGGAGAAATGATTACCAGCATATTTAGTAGTTTATTTGGCGGGCCTAAACAATAGTATGGCAAATAGCCTATCTGGCCTTTTGGATGTCCATGACCTGCTTGGTCGGACTCAGATTGCGCCAGGAATGCATATCGCAGATTTTGGTGCCGGACAAACCGGACACCTAGTTTTTCCAGCGGCGCAAATTATTGGCGAACATGGTATTGTGTATGCGGTAGATATTTTGCCAGATGTTTTGGCAGAAATAAAAAAGCGCGCGGCCGCAAATTCTTGCTTACAAATAAAACCAGTGTGGGCAGACATTGAAATGGAAAATGGTGTTTCAATTCCCAAAGATTCGCTCGATGTGGTGTTTATTGTAAATGTGCTTCATGGTGCAAAAAAAATGAATATTGTTTTGGCAGAAGCAGATAGGATATTAAAAAGTAAGGGGCGTTTGGTGATTGTTGATTGGGTAAAAAAAGTCGGTGCCCTTGGTCCGGAGCAAAATGATCAATTAGATTTCAATGTCATTATTTCTTGGGCTCGCGAACGCGCGTATGCTGTACAAGAAGATTTTTCCGTGAGTGAGTATTCTCGTGGGCTTATTTTGTTCAAGCACGATTAATATAAAATTAATAAGGGGGAGTATGAAAACAGAAAAACAAATTCTGGGTATTTGGGGTGAAAATTTGGCAGTCGAATGGCTTAAAAAACAAGGGTATCTTGTGATTGAGCAAAATTATTCTTCTCCTCCAGGAGAGATAGATATTGTGGCTAAAGTTCGAGACAGTCTTTCTTTTATCGAAGTAAAAACGCGTAGTGGTCATCCTGGTAGTGCAGAGCGGGCTGTGGGATTTTTAAAACAAGACCACTTAATCAAGGCGGCCAAGTATTATTGTAGACAATGGAATATAGACTTGCTCCACACTTCAATTCAATTTGAACAAATTAGTATTTATTGTTCGAAAAAGGATAAGACGGCAACTATTACTAAATACTCTCTTCCTGTTGGAATGAACTTTTCATATGGAAAACGTTGAAATTATGCTTAAGATACTATCTTGACAAAACCGCCATCTCTTGCTATCCTTGTTATAAGGTAGCTTTCATAGCTGCCTTGTGTGATAGCCATTTTAGCAACGTTATTTTTTATGACAGAGATTATTTTTATTATTCAAATTTTGTGTGAAGATAAGGGTCTTGAATACGCTACTGTCCTTGAGGCTTTGGAGCAGGCTTTGGCGGCTGCGTACCGTAAAGATTTTGGTAACCGCCAACAAAATGTGCAAGTAAAATTTGACCCAGAAACTGGTGATATGCAGGCCTGGGATGAAAAGATTGTGGTAGGTGATATTCCGGCTGAAGAATTGGAAGAAGCGCAGAATGCACTGTCTGAACGTCGTGAGCAAGCTCGCAAAGAACAGCGCGAATTATCAGAAGATGAAATTAATGATTTGGTGCGTTTTAACCCAAAAACTGAAATCATGATTTCAGAAGCTAAGAATACTAAAAAAGATGTAGCAATTGGTGAAACTTTAATTATTCCATTACCAGTGCCAGGTGATTTTGGTCGCATGGCCGCACAAACTGCTAAGCAAGTTATTATTCAAAAATTGCGTGAAGCAGAACGCGTAAGTGTGATGCAAGATTTTAAAGACCAGCAGGGTACAATTGTATTTGGCTTTGTACAGCGTTTTGATAAAAACGGTGGCCTTATTATTGATCTCGGAAAAGTGTCTGGTATTGTCCCTCCTGGCGAACAAGTCCGTCGTGAACATTACAAACTTGGTGCACGCATGAAGTTTTTTGTAGTGTCAGTAGACATGGGTCTCCGTGGTCCTGAAATTGTTTTATCACGCGCAGATAAGCGCATGGTAGAAACAATTTTTGCACAAGAAATTCCAGAAGTGGCCAATGGTGATGTAAAGATTAATGGTATTGCTCGTGACGCAGGCAGCCGTTCCAAGGTTGCTGTTTCTGCTTCAGAAGATAGTATTGATCCAATTGG
>CAYYQC010000040.1:0-8094 GCA_964473715.1 uncultured Gammaproteobacteria bacterium | reverse complement strand
TTTATTTACTTTGCGTATTTCAAAGGTCAGGGTCCAATGGGGCTACAAACCAATTGGTTCATGGGTAGTATTATTACTGAATTATTATTCTTATTCTCCATTCGCACACGCGGTTGGAGCTTTAAAGCACGTCGTCCGTCAGGCACAATTTTAGGGCTCACTCTAACCGCGCTCATTGGAACATTAATTTTACCGCTCATTCCATTCATGCGCGAAGTATTCAAATTTAGTCTGCCAACTAAATCAGATTATATTGCGGTAATAGTAATTGCAGTTTTATATTTCATTGTTACGGAAATTGTTAAAAAAGTGTATTATCGGTTTACTGCCAAAAGCGAAATCGCGGTTCGTGCTGTTTCAAAACACCATAATTCATAGTGTGGTATGGATTATTTTCAATCATTGTTACCGACAATACAAAACTTAGGAGTCTGGGGTTATTGGTTTTTCTTTTTAATTGCTGCTTTGGAATCATCAACCATTGCCGGAATCATTATTCCTGGCTCAGCAATTGTCGTAGTGGCCGGACTTTTGTCAGCTCAAAATTTTTTTAATATTTGGGACATGGTTTGGTTTGTGGCTTTTGGGGCAATAGTCGGTGATAACATTAGTTATTATTTAGGTACCCATGCTAATCAATTTTTTAAAAAAGAAAATAAAATTTTTAAATTAAGTCATGTACATAAAGGAGAAAAATTTTTCCAAAAACACGGTAATAAAAGTGTTTTTCTTGGTCGATTCATTGGACCAATTCGGTCAATCATTCCTTTTATTGCGGGAATATCCAAAATGAATCGGTGGACTTTTTTATTTTGGAATGTGACGAGCGCGATTGTGTGGGCTGCTTCTACTTTGGCAGTTGGGTATTTTTTTGGTGGAACGCTTAATTTGTTTAAATAAATATAAAACAAAAAATCCCCGAACTTAATCAAGGGGATTTTTTAAATGGTCGCCAACATTCCACCAAAACTTTTTTCAAAGTTTAATTGGGGTGCAGGCGACGGTGAGGCGGGGAAGAAAGAACGATGGCCACCTACACAGGGGTGGGCTAGATCCAAGGTGCAGTGTATGGACACCCTTTTCTCTTACAGATGTTGATGTCTGCTGCCTCCCCCAGCATGTTCATGGTGCGGCATGACCTGCAGTACCAACTGGTTGGAATTTCGACCGATGTATCGGTCTTGCTCCAGGTTGGACCAAGTACAGGAGGGTGGGGCTTGTGGGTTGTGCCATTACAGACAGAGATTTCCATCTTTCGGCTGCAATGGCAAATACTGCAGTACCAGTACGGATCTGGTTGCGGACGTGGCATGTACATTGGAGGACGCCTCAGGGGTGTGGCACCTCTGTCCTTGGGAGGGCATGCCAGCTCCTCGTGATATCGGCCACACCTTGTGCAGTAGTCAGCCACTCTGATCTCCTTGGTTGAGTGGGTTGGTTTCTTGTAGCAGAAAGTCTCTGCTGAATCGGTAAGGATCTCGAGGGTGATCCTCGATTACTTTGATTCGTTCTGCGTAGGCCAGAATTCCTGCCTCAAGTTCAGTTTGGTGCCGATGAACAGCACCTGCTTTTTCAGGTTGAAAGCGTAGCGGTTTTTTCTGGGCCATGGATTCCTCCGTGGAGTTTATGGCCGAAGTAGATTAATCCTAGCTGATTTTAGTTTTTTGTCAATCCTTAGCCATTTTTCTTCTCAAACCTTGTCCCCACCCGGAAATTGCAAAATATGTTGACTAGCACAGGGGAATGAGGTATTATATACGCGCCATTTAAAACTGCTATGCCCTTATTTTCTACTGAAACTGACCGTAAATATGCCATGATGGGCATGCGGATTATTGGTGACTTCGGGGCAGCGATTGCGATACCGGTAGTGGCTTTCGTTCTGGCAGGACAGTGGTTAGACGGAAAATATGACGCAGGGTATAAATTCACTATTGGTGCTTTTGTACTCTCTGCGCTAGTGTCAGGTAGAATTCTGTACAAAAAAGCCAAAGCCTATGGCGCAGAATTCCAGAAACTGAATGATGAAGTAGATAAGAAAAAGCAAGATAAGGCAGAGTAAAGCAAAATAAAGCAGAATATAAGAACGCAAAAAATATGGCCGAAATTCACATCCCAACTCTTGCACCCGAAGCCCTTTTTCACTGGGGTCCGGTTACAGTCACCAACACCATGATTAATGCCTGGTTGGCCATCGTAATTTTTGCAGTAATTGGTATTGTCATTAGTCGGTCAGTTAAACTTCGTCCTGGAAAATTTCAAAACGGCTTTGAACACATTATTGAAATCTTATTTGGTTATTTTGACCAAGTGACTGGAGATAGAACAAAAACGCGGCGCTTTTTTCCGCTGGTAGGTTCTATCTTCTTTTTTATTTTACTTTCTAACTGGCTTGGACTTTTGCCAGGAACTGGCAGTATCACTGTTGGACACAGCATGTTACTTCGCCCAGCTAACACTGATTTAAATTTAACTGCGGCCATGGCCATTGTGTCAGTGATTGCTTCGCATGTGTATGCTTTCCTAGCAATTGGTGTGTTTACGCATTTAGGAAAATTTGTCCAAATCAAACAATTGCTTTTGAGTTTTAAAAAAGGACCAGTGGCCGTATTTGGTGCAGTGGTAGAATTTGCCGTTGGTTTGCTTGAAATTATTAGTGAATTTGCCAAAATGCTTTCATTGTCATTACGTTTATTCGGAAATATTTTTGCGGGTGAGGTTTTGATTTCGGTAATTGGTGCGCTGGCGATTGCCTTTGTGCCAACTCCATTTATGATGCTCGAACTTTTGGTGGGATTGATTCAGGCTTCTGTATTTGCCATGTTAACTTTGGTATACATGACTTTAGCCAGTGAAGCGCCGCATGGAGCCGAACACTAATTATTAGTTGGTGATTCCTGCTTCTTTTAAAGAGGCAGGATTAACCAGAAAATAATTCTGGAATTTAATTCAAGCGTAACAGCGAGGTTAAACATTTTTCCCCAAAAATCCCTCGACTGCGCGCGCAACATATTTGTATGTACAATATGGAACATGAATCAGTAGTAGTCATGATGAAAGCCTTGACTATGGCCCTTGGTGGCGTAGCTCCAGCTTTTGCCATTGGTAAAATCGTATCAAAGGCTATGGAAGCGATTGGTCGCAATCCAGAAGCCGGTGGAAAAGTTTTCGTGCCAATGCTTTTGGGTGCTGCGTTCGCTGAAGCGATCGCCATCTACTCTTTGGTAGTTGTTTTCACTTTGAAGTAAACCAATCTCGCCTCTTTAATCTAAAGGGGCGGACATTGATTTATTTTGTATAGAAATATTATGAGTGCTAGTCCAGAAATAAAAAATTTAGAAACTGTAGGACAAGAAACCGTGGCTCATGAAGCGGTTCCAGCTGACGCTGGCGTATTGGCTTCATTGGGTTTAAATGGTCAAATGTTTGTGTGGCAATTAATCAACTTTGCGTTGGTTGGTTTGGTAGTGTGGAAAATGATTTTAAAACCACTTACACAAAAAATGGATGAACGCAAAAAAATTATTGATGAATCACTTGATCGCGCGGAAACGATTGCTTCTCAGGTTACCAAAAGTAAAGAAGAATACGACATGGCGATTGCTAAGGCCAAAGCCGATGCTAATGTTGTTTTGGCTGAAGCCAAAGCTGATGCAGAAGCTTACAAAAATAAAATGAAAGAAACCACTAAAGCAGAAATTGAAACTTTGGTATTGGCGGGCAAAAAACAATTAGCCAGTGAACGTGATACCATGATGACAGAAGTGCGCGCAGAATTAGCCGGTTTAGTAAGTGGTGCTACCGAAAAAATCTTGCGCACAAAAATGGATGATAAAACAGATCAAAAATTAATTAGTGACACGGTAAAATCAATGGAATAATATGCCCAAATTATTACCGCGGCACTACGCGAAAATCTTGTACAGTCTTACTAAGGACAGTAAAGATGTAAACGCGGCGACGAATGAATTTCTGCGATTTGTCACAGAAAAACATGCAACGAAAAAATTACCAGCCATCATGAAAGAGTTTACTGAATACGCGGCAAAGCAAGAGGGAATCACTATTGCACATGTAACAACGGCCCGTGAATTACCAGAAAAGATTGTACAAGAAGCAGTGGAAAAAATTCTGGGAAGCAAAGCACAAATTACCACACACGTTGACACAGAATTGCTTGGTGGACTAAAAGTTAGAACTAGTTCACATGAATACGACGCATCGCTCAAAGGTCAATTACAACAATTAGAAAAATCCTTAGCTAAATAATATGTCCTATACTGATACTGTACTCGCCTCACTGAAAAAAAATCTCGATCAATTTGCCCCAACTGCTTCTGTTGAAGAAATCGGCACCGTTATTGAAGTTGGTGATGGTATTGCCCGCATGACGGGTTTGTCAAAATGTCAGGCTCAAGAAATGCTTGATTTCAATGGTACACTTGGTGTGGCTTTGAACTTGGAAGAAGAAACGGTCGGTGCGATTATTCTTGGTGATTATAAACATATTAAAGAAGGGGACACTGTTAAGCGCACCGGCCGCATTATGTCAGTGCCAGTATCTGATGGTTTGATTGGTCGCGTGGTCAATGCGCTTGGTGAGCCAATTGATGGTGGCGCCGCTCTTAAAGCTGATAAATTTTACCCAATTGAACGCGTGGCTCCGGGCGTAATGACTCGTGAACCAGTTAACCGTCCAATGCAAACTGGTATTAAAGCGATTGATGCCCTTATTCCAGTTGGTCGCGGACAACGCGAACTCATCATTGGTGACCGCCAAACTGGTAAAACAGCCGTAGCGATTGATGCGATCATTAACCAAAAAGGTCAAAATGTAGTTTGTGTATACGTAGCCGTTGGTCAAAAAGAATCCAAAGTGGCCCGTATTGTTAACAAGCTTAAAGAAGCTGGCGCAATGGATTATACCGTTGTGGTTGTGGCTGGTGCGTCTGAACCAGCTCCACTTTCATACTTGGCACCATATGCTGGTGTAACCATGGCTGAATATTTTGCGGACAAAGGTCAAGATGTTTTGATTGTGTACGATGATTTGACCAAACAAGCTTGGGCTTACCGCGAAATGTCACTCTTACTCCGCCGTCCACCGGGTCGTGAAGCGTACCCTGGTGATGTTTTTTATCTCCACTCTCGTTTGCTCGAACGCGCTTGTAATCTTAATAAAGAAAATGGTGGCGGTTCAATTACTGCGCTTCCAATTATTGAAACTCAGGCCGGAGATATTTCCGCTTACATTCCAACCAATGTAATTTCCATTACTGATGGTCAAATTTTCTTGGAAACAGATTTATTCTTCCGTGGTATTCGCCCAGCTTTGAATGTTGGTCTTTCTGTTTCTCGTGTGGGTAGTTCAGCGCAAATTAAACCAATGAAAAAAGTGGCTGGTTCACTCAAACTCGCCCTTGCTCAATTCCGCGAATTAGAAGCGTTCTCACAATTTTCTAGTGATTTGGATCCAGAAACCAAAAAACAAATTGAACGTGGTCGCCGCGTGACTGAACTTTTGAAACAACCACAATTTTCACCAATGCCCGTAGCACAGCAAGTAGCGGTGATTTATGCAGCTAACAATGGTTTCTTTGATACTGTGCCAATGGATCAAGTGATGAATAAACAAATGGAATTTGTAAATTTCTTGTCCAGTAGTAAAATCGCTCTCCTTGATAAAATCGCTGGTGGTGATTGGAGTGGTGAAACTGAAGGGGCGTTAAAAGAAAGTTGTCAGGAATTTTTCAAAGTATGAACAGCGAATCAGTAGAATCAGAATTAATGAAAGAATTAAAACCAATTCTGCTGCAATCACCAGAACAATTAGGAAAATTTTGGGAAACATATCGTAAAAATAATGGAATTGCTTCACAAAATAAAAAAACAGAAGGTATTACTGCTCAAATGATGGCCAAGCAGATGCAGAAAGAGGTTGGGGCTGGCACAGAAATTCCTGCAGGAGTAGAATCAAATGGAGAGACGGTTGCAACGGGAAAATTATCAATTAAAGAAACAGTCGGAAAAAGAAAAGAAGGGTATTTGGGATTTCTAACAGTTAACCAGGAATATCAAGGAAAAGGAATTGCTGGTGATGTAGTCGAAACACTTTTACATGCAGCCAAGCAAAAAGAATGTTTTCGAGTGGTGGCTGAAGTATTGGTGGAAAACACATCGGGTAGCCGTTCATTAGGGAGTTTGTTTAAAAATGGATTTTTATTAGAATCGATTGCGGAAGGAAATATAGAAGAAGCGGGAAAATTTGTTTTAGCAAAGTCATTTGAAGAAGATATAGTTCCAGAATCAGACCAAAAAGATCCATTGATAGAAAAAGTTCCAGTTACTGATGTGGAAAAAATTAAAGAATTATTAAGTCAGGGTTATAAAGGAACAAAATTATTACGAGCCGGTGAAGATCAATTTAGTTTAGAATTACAACGATATGGCCATTAACACCAAAGCAATTAAACAGCGGATCAAATCGGTCAAAAATACTAAAAAAATGACCAAGGCCATGGAAATGGTTTCAGCCGCTAAAATGCGTAAAGCCGTGCAAGCTACTCTTGCCACCCGCTTGTACGCCACTTTGGCGCGCGATTTATTGCTTCGTCTCAGTAAAATGGAATCTGTAGAAACGCCACTCACTGAAGTTCGTCCAGTGGAAAATATTCTTTTGCTTTTGATTAGTTCCAATCGCGGACTCTGTGGTAGTTTCAATTCTAATGTTTTCAAAAAAGCGAGTAAATTATTAAAAGATAAAATTGTAATCGCCCAGCAGCCAGTGGTTGATGGTCAAAAAATTCCCGTTAATCTTGAGCCAACCGTAGATATTATTGGTGTTGGTCGCAAGAGTGCCGCCTTTGCTAAAAAACATGGGTATAATTTAATTGCGGCCTTTGGTGATTTACCAGTAAAACCAACCTTCTCGGATATTTCACCAATTAGCAGTATGGCGCGCCAAGGCTTTTTGGAAAAGAAATATGATAAAGTATTTGTAATTTACACGGACTTTGTTTCAAGTTTGCGCCAAGAAGTGCGCATTCGCCAGCTTCTTCCAGTTACGAATCAAGAAATTGAAGCCTTGCTCGGTGATGTGTATGATGGTGCTACTCCAGCCGTTGATCTGCGGACTGAATATGAATTTGAACCAGATCCAAAAGCCGTGACCGAAAGTATTTTACCAAAATTAGTCGAAGTCCAAGCCTACCAAGCAATTCTAGAATCAGCCGCCAGTGAACATAGTGCCCGAATGTTGGCGATGAAAAATGCCAGTAGCGCCGCTGGAGACATGATTACTATATTAACATTAGAATTTAACAAGGCCCGTCAAGCCGCGATCACGCAAGAAATTGCGGAAATTGCTGGCGGTGCAATGGCATTAGAATAATTTAAAGAATATGAATAAATCAATCGGAACAATCAATCAAATCATCGGCGTGGTCGTGGACGTAGAGTTCAAGGATAAATTGCCAGAAATTTTTAATGCCTTGGAAGTTAAAAATCCAAAAGGCGAAACCGTGGTTTTGGAAGTTGAACAACATCTTGGTAGTGGTGTGGTTCGTACTATTGCCATGGGTGCCACTGATGGTTTGGCTCGTGGAACTGAAGTGACCGACACTGGCGCGCCAATTTCTGTACCAGTGGGTGAAGTGACTCTCGGTCGCATGTTTAACGTGGTTGGTGAGCCGATTGATAATAAACCAGCGGTTTCATCAAAAAAGAAATATCCAATTCACCGCGCAGCGCCAGATTTTAAAAACCAATCACAAAAAACTGAAATTTTGGAAACAGGTATTAAAGTTATTGACTTACTTTGTCCGTTCTTAAAAGGTGGTAAGGTTGGTTTGTTTGGTGGTGCGGGTGTAGGAAAAACCGTTATTATCCAGGAACTTATTCGCAACATTGCGCAAGAACACGGTGGTTACTCAATGTTTGCCGGGGTAGGGGAACGTACTCGTGAAGGTAATGACTTGTACCGTGAAATGGAAGAATCTGGTGTGCTAGCCAAAACTGCTTTGGTGTTTGGTCAAATGAATGAACCACCAGGAGCACGTGCTCGTGTTGCTTTGACAGCCCTGGCCATGGCCGAAT
>CAYYQC010000039.1:0-8503 GCA_964473715.1 uncultured Gammaproteobacteria bacterium | reverse complement strand
TTTGATACGATTTTTGCTGAAGGTCAACGCCGCTATATTGAAAGTTTGTCGGCTTATGCGCGGCAATTTTTGGGTGGCATGCAAAAGCCCGATGTTGATGAAATTGAAGGTTTGTCACCAGCTATTTCCATTGATCAAAAAGCGCACAGTGCGAATCCTCGTTCCACTGTCGCGACCATTACGGAAATTTACGATTATCTCCGTGTGCTGTACGCGCGCATTGGCCGACCATTTTGTCCGCTGTGTAATACGGAAATTCGCAAACTGACCGTGGATGAAATGTTGGAAAAAATTCATCTCAATGTTGGTCAACACGAAGCCACCAAAAAAACCGGTGCGGAAATTATGATTTTGGCGCCAGTGGTGCGCGGTCGCAAAGGCGAGTATTACCAAATGCTCTATGATTTTTATAATTCGGGTTATACTGAAGTGCGCATTGATGGCAAAATTAAGAGTTTGCGCGAACGCGTAACGTTGTCGAAAAATTTTAAACATACTATCGAAGTGGTGGTGGATCGGTTGGCACTCGCCACCATTGCCACTGAAGGTCAGCGTTTAAATGAAGCCGTAGAAAATGCAGTGCAATTATCTAATGGTTTATGTACCGTAAAATTTGCTGATGACACCGAGCAAATTTATAGTACGGAATATTCGTGTCCCAATGATGGCTATAGTTTTCCAGAAATTGAACCGCGCTTATTTAGTTTCAATAGTCCGTACGGGTATTGTCAGTCTTGTACTGGTTTAGGAACCAAAGAATTATTTAGTGAAGAAAAATGTCCGGTGTGTGAAGGTAAACGCTTAAATGAAAATGCTTTGTCCGTAAAAATTCAGGGACAAAATATTTGGCAAGTAACGACCATGACCATTGCCAATGCGCGCGAGTTTTTTGCGTCAGCGGAAATGGAATTGCCGGGTAAAGAAGTGGAAATTGCGGGGCCAGTGTTCAAAGAAGTTTCCAATCGGTTGCAATTCATGTTTGATGTGGGTTTGCATTATTTAACTTTGGGCCGCACGGCTGGGACTTTGTCGGGTGGGGAAGCGCAACGGATTCGGTTGGCGTCGCAAGTTGGTACTAAACTCGTTGGGGCGTTGTATGTATTAGACGAACCAACGATTGGGTTGCACCAACGTGATAATGACCGGTTGGTAAAAACGTTGCGCAATCTTTGTGATGTCGGTAACACCATTATTGTGGTAGAACATGATGAAGATACGATTTTAACCAGTGATTGGGTGGTGGATATTGGTCCGGGCGCTGGTACGCATGGTGGTAATGTGGTGTTTTCTGGTCCGCGCGATTTGCTTTTGGGCAAAGCCAAAGTGCCTAAAACCGCCATTGCTACGCAAGGTGATGCTAAAAAATCTTTGACTGGTAAATATTTGCGCAAAGAATTATTTGTTCCAGTGCCAGAAAATCGTCGCAAAGTTGATTCCAGTACGCCAAAAATTAAAATTAAAGGCGCGCGCGAACATAATTTAAAAAATATTTCCGTGGAGATTCCGCTCCGTCGGTTTGTATGTCTCACTGGTGTTTCCGGCTCTGGAAAATCTACCCTGATGCACAGTATTTTGCACCGTGCGATTTCTAATAAACTTAATCACACTCGGTTTGTAGTGGGAGAACACGAAAGTATTACGGGTTTGGAATATTTGGACAAAATTATTGTGATTGATCAGGCGCCAATTGGTCGCACGCCGCGTTCCAATCCAGCCACTTATACCAAAGCCTTTGATTTTATTCGCGAAATTTACGCCGAAACGCCAGAAGCCAAAATGCGTGGGTATAAATCTGGCCGGTTTAGTTTCAATGTGCCTGGTGGCCGCTGTGAAAATTGCGAAGGTAAAGGAACCCTGGAAATTGAAATGCACTTTTTGCCAAGTGTGCAAATTGTGTGTGAAATCTGTCGCGGCAAACGCTTTACCCAAGAAACTTTGCAAGTAACCTATAAAGGAAAAAATATTTCCGAAGTGCTGGACATGACCATGGAAGAAGGTGAAAAGTTTTTTGAGGATATTCCGTTTATTGCCGATAAATTAAAAATGTTAAATGAAGTTGGCTTGGCGTATTTAACATTAGGTCAATCGGCCACAACTTTGTCTGGTGGTGAAGCGCAACGGATTAAATTGTCCAAAGAATTATCCAAGCGTGGCACTACTAAAACCTTGTATTTACTGGATGAACCAACCACTGGTTTACATTATGATGATGTGCGCAAATTAATTGATGTGTTGCAGCGCCTCACGGGTCAAGGTAATACTGTGATGGTAATTGAACATAATTTGGATGTGATTAAATGTGCGGACTGGATTATTGACCTTGGACCAGAAGGTGGTGACAAAGGTGGTACACTCGTGGCGACTGGTACACCAGAAGAAGTGGCTATAAAAGCTGGCTCTGCGACGGGGGAGTATTTGAAGAGGTTGTTGTAGATATATTAATAGAAAATTTATTTAAATGACATCAAATTTATTTTTTGATATACTTAAATTATTGTAATATTTTTAGGTATGGCTCTAGATGAATCCCAATTTAAAATCTCATATGATGGGCCTGCTTTAGCCAATCACGAAATGGAGGTTCGAGATTTGGCACCTGCATTGTTGGCAATTGGGGAATTGCTTGAGGAGGCGAACAGGGCTTTGAATGGCGATCAAGTTAAAATCAGAGTTAATATTAAAGCCCCCTCTGAAGGGTCAGTTCAAGTGGTATTTTCTATATTTCAAGACTGGTTGAATCAGACCAAATCGCTTTTAAACGGTGATGGAGTAAATGCATTTATAAATGCAACAGAAATTTTAACTTTATTGGGAGTGAGTGGTGGAGGTGTAATTAATATACTAAAATGGTTAAAAAATAGGCCTGTTAAATCAGTTACAAAAGTTGAGGTAGATAATTTTAAAATTGAAACAGAGGATGGAGATATTAAAATTGTTAATGAACAAGAACTAAAATTATTTAGTATTCTTAGTATTCGTAAAAAATTTGAAGCAATTATACAAAAACCTTTAGAAAGGGAAGGTGTTGATAAGGTTATTTTTAGGTATGGAGAAGAAATGCAAGAGGTTTCTAAAGATGAGATTGTGTATTTTTCTGCCCCAGCCCTTGGAGAGGAAATTATAGATGAAAAAGAATATAGTGAAAATCTCCAAATAGTTACTGTTTCGTTTGCGGAGGATGCCAAATGGAAGTTTTTTGATGGAAGTACTGCTTTTTTTGCAGAAATTTTAGATAAAGATTTTTTAGAAAAGATTCAAAAAAATGAGAAATTCTTTGCTAAGGATGATATTTTAAATGTTCAATTAAAACGTATTCAATCTATCTCTAACGGGGTGATTAAAAATTCCTATACAATTATCAAAGTCTTAAATCATCGTAGTGCTGCTATACAGATTAAATTACCTTTTGTAAATTAATTTTGGTACCCAATCTTTGCTTTTTAGGATAATGAGCCAATTATAACTAGCAGCCAGAAAATTACACCTACGACTATAGTAATAATTTCTCCAATTGAATAATTATTAAAGTTTTTTTGTGGCAATGCCAATTTCTTATTATTATATAGAATCGCTTCTAATATTGGGATAAATACTAGGACGTTAAATAAGCCTAAGAACCATAAATTATCGGGCAAACGAGAAAGAAGGGATAGGCCGATATATCCTATAGCTAGCGTTGTTGAAGAATAACTTCTATCGTATCCATTTTCTTTAGCTGATTTTAAAACTTTAGTTGCCAGTTCAGAAAAGAAAATAAACCCAAAGAATGCTCTTGCTGGAGGTGATATATTTGATTTTTCTTGATTTTTAATTAATGTCCAGTTATTTGCAAACCAGAAAATAGCATAAAGCCCAAAAGTTAAGGTTGAAAGAAGCAAAAATTTGCCTACAGAAACTACATAAAAAATTCTTACTGAAGAAGTAGAATTATGGATATCTGTATTTTGAGTTAAGGAACTACTTTTTTGAGTGCTGTTAGTCTCAGGTGTATGACTTGATCCACAATGATGACAAAATTTAGCCTGATCATTTTGTTCTTTTCCACATTTGGTGCAAAACATATAATAGTCTTATTAATTATGGTTTTATTGTGTAATAGATATTGGATCAGTCTTTGAAAATAAACGAGGTTCAATTTCAAGTATTTTGTGTAAGCTTAGAATACCACCATAGCTTTCAAAATCTCCTTGTAATCCGAGAGTTGGTACTCCTAAAAAGCAATTTTTTGATACATCTACTGCGGCACCGCCAGAATTGCCATGATCAATTTTAGCTGAGGTGATGTATAAACCGTCAACTCTAGTATCTAAGCCACTAACTAAGCCGTCGGTAATTGTTAGGTTGCCACCGCTTGCAGCAGGAAAACCATAAATTCTTATTTTATCACCGATTTGAATTTGGTTTTTTGTGCATGTTCGAAGTGGAATTGGAATTGGGTTTTCGTTTGTATTTTCATCGTCTTTGATAATATGGAATGTCCAGAAATCAAAGCCTTTGTTTTCTACAATAGAGTAGTCTAAAACGTATATATCATCCGTTGTTAAACCTTGATTATCAACTCGTTGTGCAAAACAATATTCTGGATACCCAATTCCAACATGAAAATTTGTTAGTACTGTGTCATTTCCTATTATTGTACCTGATCCTTGCATGCTACGCTCAAAATTAGGCTCAGTACATGTAATTTTAACAAATGAGCCCAGTAAAGCACCATCACTATTAGCCTCTGATCCATATGATTTTATTATTTCTTCGATATTTTGAGAAATAAATAAAGCTTTATCGATTTTTAAACTATATTCCGCATTATACGTTAAGTAGTATCTGAACTTATAGTTCACTCTTCGCATGTTTTCAGTATTATTTTCTGTGGCTGTCACATCTAATTCACAGATAAAATCATAACAACTGACAGAATTAACTGCATGGCTTACTGTATTTTTATAACCTTTTTTCCATTGATCCGCAGTGCCGCCATCTTGTTTTTTTAGACTAAACAAATTAAATGCTTGTTCGTAATCTCTTCGATCAAGGAGATTGAAAAATTTGTTTATTAATTTTTCGCCATCAGTGGGTGAAAATGGTGGGGGAGTTTTTTCTGCCAATGTTTCTTTACCGTTGAAGGAATCATTGTTTTCACTAACTGCTAACCAAATTAAAAATACTAGACAGATTGGAATAAATAATCCCAGAAATAAAAATACATTTTTTCTATTTTGAGGTTTATCTTTTGCGGTTTCGTGGGCA
This sequence comes from uncultured Gammaproteobacteria bacterium, assembly GCA_964473715.1. Classification (GTDB taxonomy): domain Bacteria; phylum Patescibacteriota; class Patescibacteriia; order Magasanikbacterales; family UBA922; genus 2-12-FULL-41-16. The sequence continues at coordinate 3,256 of CAYYQC010000039.1, read as the reverse complement.
CTTGTTTGTACTGAAATTTTTTGTGACTGAAGATGCTTATTGCCACAATGATGACAAAATTGCGCTTCTGAGTTTTGTTCATTTCCGCAATTACGACAGAACATAGAATTAACAAAAAATATTAAGCAATTTGATTTTTTAATAACCGAGTCTAATTGACGCATGTATCGCTTCAATACTCCCATAAAGGTGTATTTTTTACAAGTCAACGATATGCATAACCTTTGGATTATCTTGTTGATTATAGATCTTGCCAGTGTTATAGTGTCTAAAACTTTTACCCTATATTTAGAAGTATGAAAAAAATGTTTATTTACCCAATTTTGATTGTCGCTTTTTTCCTCCCTCTCGCTGCCTCCGCCCATCCTGGCCGCACCGACGCCTACGGCTGTCACACCTGCCGAACGAATTGCGCGAAATGGGGGTTGGATTCTGGTGAATATCATTGCCACAATGCCAAAGCCTTGCCTCAGCCTCTACCGCCTGTGACCAGTCATAAAACTGGCGTGACTGAACCTGCGCCACAATATGCTAAACCTGTGGTACAGCCAGCAGTTAAGCCTACTCCAGTTACCAAACCAATAGTTAAATCAAATCCAAAACCAGTAGTCACTTCTACACCTGTGGTTGTTAAAAAAGCGATTGAGCCAATAGTTAAAGAAAGTTGGTTGAGCAAGATGAAAAAATGGTTCTAGGATTAATAGAATATTATGATTTTAAAAAATTTAAAACCCTGGCTCCGTGGCGGCCTACTTGGACTAGCAGCTTGTGCCGTTTTATTTGTTTTTTATATTTTTGTTTATTTTCCAATGATTGATAAGGTGTATGGAAAAACAAATACTCCGAGTTCAGCTTTGATTTTGCCGACTATTACGGGCCATACTTTCTCCATGTTTTCTGGTTTTATTGTGCCGTCTAGTTTTTTATGCGAATTGTCAGAAACTACCTGCACTGGTTGGCAAGCAGAAAATCCTGGATATGGTGAATCATGGCAATTAGAAACTGGTGAGCATGGTTATTGCACAAGCAAAATAAAAGTACCCACCACTCAGTGTGCTGATCTGTCAGAAAAAGTTGGTTTTGCTATGCTTAGTGTATTGTTGTTTGGAATTTATTTTGCGATTGGAGCTGGATTAAATAATTTTTTACAAAAAAATAAATAGCCTATGTTCGATGTAATCGGTGACTTTATATTTTCTGTTATTCTCTTGCCGCTAGTGGCAATTTTCGGCACGCCGATTATTTTAATTTTGGCGTTTAGAAGTGAAAAGAAATATTGGGACGCAGTGGCTGATGGTTACCGAGCGGTATTTAATTGGTGGAAGAAGCACGTTTAATTTTTCTTCCCCAAAAAAATCATCAAAGTGCCAACCATCGCAAACGGAACTAACAACTTCACCAAAAACGGAATTGTAGTCCCTGGTTTAACTAGTTCACCATTTGGTAATTCTGAAGCAATCGTTAGTCGGTCACTTTTGGCGTGATAAAATCCTTTGGTAATTGTGCCAGCGGGCAGGGCATTTTTCTTTTGTTCAATCTCCACGCGATTGTCCGAAGTTGGTGTATTGATCGCTACAAGAGTGCTGGTCGCGACTTTAATTTGATTGGTGGCTGGATCAGTAAAACGAACGCGCACCAACTGGGTAATGGTACCTTCGCCTTTGGTGTGGCTGGTGGTTGGATAGTCAATAATTTCAGCGGAAACTATCTGAGAATTTTCAAAGCGGTCTTTCTCCGAATAATACGTAACGGGAATAAAAATTGCGAGGACTGCGGCAATGCTTAATAAAATATAACCCAAAACCCGAATATTTTTAAGTGCTTGTGGTGACATACTAGTTAAAAAAATGATACAAAAACGGTCCGCCTAAAATAAAGGCAAAAATTCCAACAATAATATAACCAAAATACTCATCGCTGCCTTTACGATCTGAAGTCTGCAAGCGGTGAATGGTGTTGTATAATGCCGAAATTAGAGCAGAGACCAAGAACAAGGTATTCCACGACCAAGTAAGTTGGCCAAACATCGGGCCGAATAATTTAATAATGGCCAGTGCTGGCAGGGTTAATAGCCCTGCGACAACGAGAATTTTTCCAACAATGACTAGCATTGATTTCCAGGATCGCTGTCCGGCTTCTCCAGTTTTAAAAAGTCCAAATAACCCAATTCCTAACAAAGCGCCGGCCGCTTCAATTAAAAACTGGTAAGCAAAAATAAACCAAATATTTTGGAAATTGGCCAGGGCTAAAATTATCTGAATAGGTACCGCTAGAGTGGTCATGAGGGCGGCTGACAGAGTTTTGGGATAGGGAATAAGTTCGGCTACAACATCCAAAAACACCACGGCCCCCAAAAATAAGGCCACAAACCACCAGCGTGACACGTCGGCAGTTAATGTTTGACCTAGCGCACCCATGGCCAAAGCGGGGAGTAGGGAAAGATAGAGAAAATAGGTGGTGCGGAGGAATTTCATATTGGCGATTGTTGGGGTTTAGTATATAGTATTGGTATCTTTAAGCAAATATGTATAAAGCTATTTTATTTGACGTCGATGATGTTTTAATTCGCTCCAAACGATTTGGGGATTATTTTCAAGAACAAACTGGCGTAAAAGCTGAGGAAATGCTCCCGTTTTATAAAGGAATTTTTCGGGATTGTCAGGCCGGTAGAACTGATCTAAAAGTGGAACTAGTGCCATGGCTTAAAAAATGGGGTTATGCTGGCGACGTCGATAATTTTATGCATGAGTGGTTTGAATTTGAAAATCGACCAGATCAAAAACTATTAAAGCTGGTTAAAAAACTGCGTGATCAAGGGGTTAAATGTTATTTGGCAACGAATCAGGAAAAATATCGGGGCGATTTTATTTGGGAGAAAATGAATTTTAAAAATTATTTTGATGGTAGATTTACCTCGGCAGAAATGAAAATGTCAAAACCAAGTAAAGATTTTTTTGAAAAAATTATCGTTGAATTAAGCAAACAGAAAATTGAACCTAAAGAAATTTTATTTATTGATAACGAGGCTGTCGCCGTGAATAGCGCGGCTTCTTTGGGAATTTCTGGGCACGTTTATACTAAGTATCATCGTTTATTTATATTTTTAAATCAATCACGTATGAAAATACTCATTATCATTTCTGTCGCCGTCGCGCTTCTGGTCCTTAGTTTTATCCCGTTCTTCACCAAATCACTCATGATGGGTGGTGAAATCAAAATCAACTTCTGGCAAAAGTATTTTATGCACATTGACTAG
>CAYYQC010000038.1:0-8832 GCA_964473715.1 uncultured Gammaproteobacteria bacterium | reverse complement strand
GCCCGAGTAGAACCAGAGATTCTTGGCTTAGATAAAACAAAAAACAGCCATTCAGAGACTGTTTTTTCTACTTGGAGCGGGTGGCGGGAGTCGAACCCGCATCATCAGTTTGGAAAACTGACATAATAACCGCTATACGACACCCGCATAACTCAGGGACTAGTTTATTAAATTTTGCCTTTTTTGTCAACCTTGAAAAATATCCTAATTTAGGCTAGGATAAGCCAATATGAACCAGGTTAATCACATTGTTAGTCACAAAACTGACCTAGACCAGCGCTTTGCGATTATTCGGGCCGTGCGGGAATGGTTTTGGGAAGAAGGCTTTATTGAGGTGGAAACCCCGCTGATTTTGCGTTTGCCCGGACAGGAACCACATTTAAGTTTAATGAAAACTGAGATTTATAATGAAAAAGGTGAGGTTTTTCCTGCCTATCTGCACACCTCACCAGAATACGCGCTTAAGAAAATGTTGGCCGCTGGTTACACCAAAATATTTTCTTTGGGAAAGGTATTTCGTAATCAAGAGAGTTTTGGTGGCACTCATAATCCGGAATTTACGATGATTGAGTGGTATCGGGCCAATAAAGATTTTAATGCGTTGATTGATGATGTGGAAAATTTGATTGATGTGGTGGCAGAAAAAACGCAATTACCGATTGACTGGAAATTTCAGCGGTTTCACATGCGGGAATTATGGCAAAAATTTGCTAATGTAAATTTGGATGATTACTTAGATAAGGAGTCAATCCTAAGGCTCTGTCGTGAAAAGGGATATAATCCTTTAGAAACTGAAGGGTACGAAGATTTATTTTACCGGATTTTCTTGAACGAAATTGAACCACAACTGGCCAAGCTGGGGGTGGTGGCGGTACATCATTATCCGTTACCAATGGCCGCGCTTTCACGCCAATCTGAGACTGATCCGGGCTATGCCGAACGTGTGGAAATTTATGTAGATGGAATTGAACTGGCTAATGGTTTTTCAGAATTAACTGATGGACAGGAGCAGTTAAAGCGTCTCCAGGCTGAACAAAAACAACGTGCAGGCTTGGGCCGGGATGTGTATGATATCGACCTGGAATTCATTGATGCCGTTAATAACATGCCCAAATCTGCGGGGATTGCCCTGGGAATTGATCGGTTGGTGATGGCCCTGACGGGTTGCCAAAACATCAATGATGTGCTAGTATTACCGGCGTCAGAATTGTTTTCTGAACCTCAAAAATAATAATTTCATCTAATAATAATGATATGGGAGATACTACTGATATTCGCAAAGGCGCCGTGATCCGTCATCAAGACAATTTATTTGTAGTGAGTGACGCTCAGTTTGTAAATCCAGGCAAAGGCTCGGCTTTTACCAAAACTAAACTCCGAGGAATTACCAATGGCCGCGGCATGGAAATCACTTACAAGAGTGGTGAAAGCGTGGATGTAGTACAAGTAAACCGCCAAAATATGCAATATTTGTATAAGAATGGTGAGTTCTATTCTTTTATGAACAAAGACACTTATGAAACTGCAGATGTAAACGCAGATGTAGTAGGTGATGATGCTAAATACCTTAAAGATGGTTTGGATGTAATTGCCCTCATGCATGAAGACGCAGTGGTGGCCATTGAATTGCCAAAGAAAATTCAATATAAAGTAGTAGACTCACCTCCAGCGGTAAAAGGTGATAGTTCAGGTGGAAATGTAACCAAAGTAGCCGTAATGGAAAATGGTTTAAATGTGAATGTACCGATTTTTATTAAAGAAAATGAAGAAATTCTCGTAAATACTGAAACCGGAGATTACGGTGGACGGGTGACAGAATAATTATTTTGAGAATTAAAAACGACTTGGTAAAAATCCAAGTCGTTTTTTTATTTGTGATTGGGTGACCTGACCACCGCGACACGAAGTCGCAGCGGCCAGGTCGTCGGTCAGTTGATCGCGAGGATCTCAGCGAAGAACTGCACATTCGCGAGATCTGCGAGAGGGATGGTTTCCGAAGGTGCGTTCTGCACCAACGGCATGCGCCAGAACCGCAGTTCACCCTCTTCACAGTCAGTGGGGATTGCTTCGTGATCACCCTTCTTGAGCGACTCGAGCAGCGGACCAGTGCATCCGAACCCCCCGAAGACGCAGCGGATCCGCTCTCCCTTCTTGGTCATGATGCGAAGTTCGGAACGCTGATACTTCAGGGGTTGCGTCCGAACCAGATCAGCCATGTCGCGCAGTTTCATGAGAAGTCTCCTTGGTTGATGTCGGTCGAACTTGACCTTAATGAAAGATTACCGTATGCTTAGTGAGTGGTCTATCTCACCACGTGGTGATAAATAACCCACATAAATTAGATAAAAAATAGCTATGTATAGCGAAATATTTGAAGAGCTAGGACTCACCCCTAATGAGGCAAAACTATATGAGACCTTATTATCCACAGGTGATATTTCAGTTTCCGTACTTTCTGTCAAAGCAAATATACATCGTCGCAGTATCTATGACGCACTCACGCGCTTAACTCAAAAAGGACTTGTTTCACCAATTTTTCAAAAAGGGGAAAATAAATATCAGGCTGTGCACCCAGATAAATTATTGGAAATTGTTAAAGAAAAAGAACAAAAATTAACGCATGTCATGCCTGATCTACGAAAGAAATATAATTCCGGACAAATTGAAGAAGCGGCCTATATTTACAAAGGTCCTGAAGGATTTAAAAATTATGTGCGGGAGTTAATGAAAATTAAAGAAGAAGGATATTTTTTAGGGGCCAAAGGTTTACTGTATAGTTTGAGCCCAGAATTAAGTAAAGAATTGTGGCAAACATTTAAGAGAAATAAAATTATTACATATTCACTATATGACCCATTGGTAGAAAAATATTTACCAGAAGTCATTGCTAAAGAAGATGGATTTAAAAAAGTTTTATCACCAGAGTATGCCACCACAGGAGTGCTAGATATTTTTGGTGACAGAGTTGTAACGTTTGCAAACGTTGAAGTGGGCCGAATATTTGAAGATACAACTATATTTGTCATGATTAATCGACAACTTGCCGAGGCCTATAAAACCTGGTTTAAACTCATGTGGAATGCAGTGCCGGAATATACAATAAAAAAGCCCCGCAATTAACGGGGCTTTTTTATTAAGGAGATTATTTTTTTGGACGGAATTTTTCCAAAACTTTTTCACCCAAGCCTTTGGCAAGATTCCAATTATCACGAGATTGATCGGTGATTTCAGTGCTTGGACCAGAAATATACACCAAGTTTTGGCGTTCAGCTTGGTTTTGGCCAAAGGTTACGCGCAATGTCTCCACTTTTGTTTGAGGGGCTTCAGTTCCACCCACTACTACTTCTCCAGGAACTGGAATTTTAAGTGGTAAACTTTGGACGCGGATTTGGTCAACTGGAATTGTGAGAAGTGCATCAAATAGAGCATTGCGAGTATCTTCACTAACGGTAATTGGAGTAGTTTTAACTTCGCCATTTGAGGAAATTTTTACGTATGATTCATTTGGACCAATTAACACTGCTTCAGTGTAATCGGCTTGATCATCACGATTTTCATAAAAATATTCAAATTCAGCAGGACGATTTTTTGGCAAAACTGTAACCAAGGCTTGGCGGAAATTGTCATCACGATTTGACTCAGCCACATTGTTGAATTGACGTTCAAGAGCCATGTCTTTGCCAGAAGGAGTAGACATATACCAACTAGCAGCGCCAGCTCCTAAGAGGAGAACAGCACCAGTCACAACTACAGGGATAAGGACTTTTTTATTGACATTCATAGTGAGTAATTACATGAATAACCCATTCATTATATACAGTTTTTAGCCGTTTCTGCAATAGCGGCTGCCTCAATAACCTCATAGGCTAACAGTTCGGCCGGTTTGCCGCTCATAGGTAATTTTCTGACGGCCAAAGAAATAACTGGGGTTTTAAAGCCTTCAGTGGCTAAGGCCGCAGACACTGCTTCGCCAATACCACCTTCTGGATAATGGTCTTCAACCGTAATAATAGCTTTGGTTTGGCTGGCGGCCTTTTTTAAAGTCGCAATATCGAGCGGTTTGATTGAATAGAGGTCAATCACTCTGGCGCGAATGCCTTGTTTGGCCAATTCTTTATGTGCTTTGAGTGCTTCTACTAAAGTAATACCAGCCGCAATAATAGTGATTTGATCGCGCCAACTAGATTCTAAAGTATTGCTTCCACCAACGTGGAATTTTTGGTTTGGTTTGTAAATTGGTTCGACTGCGCCGCGAGTGGTTCGCAAATATACAATACCTTGGTGCCCGGCCGCGCAAATACTTAATTTTTCTTCTGATACATGATCGGCTGGGTACAACACGACTGAATCTGGTATGGCACGGAATAAACCAATATCTTCTAATCCCATTTGCGAACCACCGTCTTCACCAATTGAAACGCCGCAATGTGAACCAACAAATTTAATGTTTGCGCCCGAGTGTCGAGACATGCGAATTTGATCAGCCGCGCGTGTAAAGAAAGCGGCAAAAGTAGACACAAACGGAATTTTGCCGCGACGAGATAGACCGAGCGCGGCGCCAATCATGTTTTGCTCAGCAATGAACATTTCAAAAAAGTGCTTGGGATATTTATTTTTAAAAGTGGCGGCAAAACTGGAATTGCTTACTTCGGCATCAAGTACAACCATGTTGGGAAAATGTGGAAACATTTCTACTAGTGCGTGACCGTAAGCTTCGCGGGTTGATAATTGGGCGGTGTAATCTGAGGGTTTGTCGATTTCGGCGTAAGCTTTAGGTTTAATTGGTTGCGGTTTTTTATTTAGTGGTTTTTTTAATTTGACAGTTAATTTTTCATTTACTGTGCCTAATTCTTTTAACGCAATTTGCAACTCAGTGGCATTTAACGCTTTACCATGCCAGCCTTCTTTATTTTCCAAAAACTTCACGCCTTTGCCTTTGATGGTTTTGGCCACAATCATGAATGGCTGTTTAGATTTTTGGGCTTGTGAAAATGCTTTGGTAATTTGTTTTAAATCATGACCGTCAATTAAAATAGTTTTCCAGCCAAAGGCCTCGGCCTTTTTTTGATAATTTTTGGCGTCTTTGCCAAACATGGTTTCGCCGCGTTGACCCAAGCGATTAACATCAACAATCGCAATTAAATTATCCAGTTTATAATGAGCCGCGCTCATCATGGCTTCCCAATTAGAACCCTCGGCCATTTCACTGTCACCTAATAAGACATAAGTTTTGTAAGGCAATTTATCAAGATATTTGGCATTTAGTGCCATGCCCACGCCAATTGATAAGCCTTGGCCAAGTGAACCAGTGGCGGCTTCGGTAAATGGAAATTTTAAGGTTGGATGCCCTTCAAGTCGACTATTAAATTTACGCAATGTATTTAATTCTTCTTTTTTAATTCCACCAGCTACTGCCCAAAGCGCATAAAATAATGGGGAAGCATGACCTTTGGAAAAAATTAAACGGTCATTATTTGGATTATTAGGATTTTTAAGATCAAATTTAAAAAACCCACCAAACATTAGTCCGGTCATTAGGTCAGTCGCCGAAAGTGAAGAAGTGGGGTGGCCAGAACCAGCCGCCGTGGTCATGGTGAGGATATGGTGGCGGATGGTTTGGGAAATTTCTGAAAGTGAGACAGGCATACGCTTGGGTAAGATTATTGTCGGTAACAATTGACAGAAATGAGGAGATTTAGTAGGGTTTAGTGTCTGCTGGTACAGACGAGGATTACATGTTCACACTCGTGTTAATTCCGGTTCAATATCCAAATTCTGTTCCCACGTGGGAGCCGGTGTTCGTGGATGGAAGAAACAACAACGAAGATCAAAGGAGAAGGGAGATCGGGGAAGCCGGGGGTGAGTTCCTGGGGCCTGCAATGCGCTCCAAGGCCAGCGCACTGGGGAATGCCTTCATGCAGAACCCAGAAGGGACCATCAAGGAACTCAAAGACCTGATCGAGTCGCTTCGGGAGAACTGCCTGGACGACTAGTTCGTCCGCGCCTACCGAGTAACAGTTCGTTAACTGTAACCGCCAGCAGATCGGGGAGAAGGCATTCAGCCGGATCCCCGTTCAAAAATTAATGAAAAACATCCTCTGCATTTACTCGGGATGTTTTTATTTTATCACAGAAAATTGTTTGCGACCATTAATTGATACGCGTAAAGCGCTGCACTTTTTTTCCTTGCCATTCAACTTCTTCTAAGAATACAGAAACAGGCCGAATCCAAGTAGTTTGATCATCATATTCAGCTTGGTATATGATGGCTGGCTCTTCAGTTGCTTCGATAATGCCGTGTGAAACAATGGTGTAAAATTGATTAGGATTTTTATAATGAAAATACCGCGCGCCAATTGGGATTTGAGTTTTTAATTTTTCCAAAATCATTGCAAACTCAGCGCTATCTTTCATATTATTTAATCCAAACTGATTTAATGTTCACAAATTCACGGATACCAAAGGAATATAATTCACGTCCAAAACCAGAGCGTTTGACGCCGCCAAGTGGCAAACGAGGGTCAGATTTTACCATACCATTAACAAAGACTGAGCCAACTTCAATTTGTGCGGCAAGTTTTTTGGCCTTTTCTTTGTCATTGGTCCACAGTGAAGCACTCAGGCCAAAGTCAGAATCATTGGCCACTCTGATTGCTTCGGCTTCATCTTTTACCGTAATCACGGCTGCCACTGGTCCAAAGATTTCTTCTGTATAGGCAGGCATTGAAGAATTAATATCAGCTAAAATTGTTGGTGCGTAAAAGGCACCAGCGCGATCTAATTTCTGTCCGCCAGTGACTAGGCGTGCACCTTTTTCTAGAGAAGACTTAACTTGTTTGTCGATATCTTCGACGGCTTTAGTACTCATCAGTGGACCCATTTGGGTATTAATATCAGCAGGATCACCAACAATAATTTTTTCAAACGCCGTTTTACAAGCCACAATAAATTGTTCGGCAACACTCTCAACAACAATAAAACGTTTGGCTGCTAAACAAACTTGTCCGCAATTCATTAAACGAGACGCGGTAGCCGCTTGGGCCGCTGCCGCAATATCAGCGTCTTCTAAAACAATAAACGGATCAGAGCCGCCCAGCTCAAGTACGGATTTCTTTACTTCATCCGCCGCAATCGAAGCCACGGCGCGGCCAGCTTTTTCTGAGCCAGTCAAAGTGACGCCAATAATTCTTTTGTCGCGAATAATTTTTTCAATGGCCCCAGAACTAACTGGTAGGTTTTGAAAGACGCCTTCTGGAAAACCAGCCAGTTTAAAAGCTTCTTCAATGGCTTCGCCACAACCTTGGACATTGGAGGCATGTTTCATAACCACAACATTTCCGGCCATCAGTGCACCAGAAACAAAGCGAAATACTTGCCAGTAGGGAAAATTCCATGGACCAATTGCTAGCACTGCGCCCATTGGGTCAAAGCGTACATAACTCTCACTGGCGTCACTCGGTGCATTTTCTGGAGTTAAAAATTTCTCTGCATTCTCTGCATAATAATCACAGGCAGTAGCACATTTTTCTACTTCAGCTTTGGCTTCTTTGATTGTTTTACCAATTTCCAAAGTTGCGACCAGGCCATATTTCTCAGTATTCGCACGCAAAACCTCAGCCACTTGGCGCATTTTCTCAGCGCGCTCGGCAAAACTTTTATTTTTCCAATCTTGAAAAGCGCTGTGCGCCAAGGCTAACTTAACCTCAATTTGTTCGGGGGTTAATTCAGTAAATTCGCGGATGGTTTCGCCGGTGGTTGGGTTGATGGAAATAAGAGGCATATAATTTATTATACTACGCATTTTTTCTCCTGCAATTCTTTGGTAAGTACACGATCATTTTCTGAATAATCAATTGGTAAGTCAATTAAATGTACTCCTGGAGTACTGAGAGTTTTTTGGAGTAAAGTTGCAAGGTCTTCAATCTTCTCGGCGCGGTAACCGCTCGCACCATAGGCCTCAGCGTATTTTACAAAATCTGGATTAGTAAAATCTAAACCATAATTTCCATGGCCCATGGCCTCTTGTTTCCATTTAATCATTCCATATCCACTGTCATTCAAAATCAAAACAGTTAAGTTTAATTTTAAACGGACCGCAGTTTCCATTTCTTGGGAATTCATCATGAAGCCGCCGTCGCCACACACGGTCAAAACTTTTTTATCTGGATACATGAGGGCCGCGGCCATCGCTGATGGTAAGCCTGCGCCCATAGTTGCCAAAGCATTGTCGAGTAAAATAGTATTCCGTTCATATGCTTGATAGTACCGCGCAAACCACAACTTATACATGCCATTATCAAGAGTAATAATTCCGTCACTAGGCATAGCTTTGCGAACCTCAGAAACTATTCGTTGCGGAATAATCGGGAAACGATTATCGTCAATATCGCGCATTAAATGTTCATCGATTTGGTTTTTAACTTTTAAAAAATAATTAAAATCCCAAGTAGAATTTGTTGGTAATTTTTCTTTAATTTGCCAGATCGCATTACCAATGTCCCCAATCACTTCGTGAGTAGGGAAGTACACCTCATCAACTTTGGCACTTAAGAAATTTACGTGAATTACTTTGGCACCATTTGTTTTCATAATAAATGGTGGTTTTTCCACCACATCATGACCAACATTAATAATTAAATCAGCGCGGTCAATGGCACAATGTAAATAATCATTACTCGAAAGTGCGGCTGTGCCCAAATATAATGGGTGTTTTTCATCAACTACACCTTTACCCATTTGCGTGCAGAAAAAAGGAATACCAGTTTGATCAATAAATTCGCGGAGCATGTTGGAAACCAATTTGCGATTCGCCCCAGCACCAATTAATAATAA
>CAYYQC010000037.1:0-8908 GCA_964473715.1 uncultured Gammaproteobacteria bacterium | reverse complement strand
TACGCCCAATAAAATTCAATCTGCGTAAATTCAGGATTATGATTATGATCAATCCCTTCATTGCGGAAACACTTAGCAATTTCGTATACTTTTTCAAAACCACCCACAATTAACCGCTTCAAATATAATTCAGGGGCAATACGTAAATACAATGGAATGTCCAAAGCATTGTGATGGGTAGCAAACGGTTTAGCCAAAGCACCACCATACAAGGTTTGTAACACTGGTGTTTCTACTTCGTAAAATCCACGGGCATCAAAATACGTTCGAAGTGCGCGCACGACATTGGAACGCATTTGCGCAATGCGCATGGATTCTGGATTGGCGAGCAAATCTAAATAACGTTGACGGTAACGAGTTTCGGTATCAGCCAAGCCATGAAATTTTTCCGGCATTGGTAATAATGATTTAGACAACAAAGTCCACTCGCGCACCAAAATTGATTCTTCACCCTTGTGTGTAACAAACCGTTCACCGCGAATACGCACGATATCACCTACATCAATTTTTTTAGCAAATAAAGTATAATCCTCTTCTGGTAATTCATCTTTTTTAAAAGCAATTTGAATGCGAGCTGATTCATCTTGTAAATGACAAAACATGAGTTTACCCATGTCACGTTTGGTAATAATGCGGGCCGCCACAATGGCTTCTTGACCAACTTCTAAAGCGAGCGCATCTTTGAGCGTATGAACCCGACCAGCACGGGCTGGATAACCAGGCCGACCAGCGGCCTCAAGTTCGCGTAATTTGGCGAGGCGAACAGAAAATTCATCATTAATATCAATTTCTTGAGCCATATTAATTAATTGCTAAAATTTGGTATAAAACTTTTCCCATTGGAGCTTGAAATTCAACCGTATCTCCCTTTGACTTTCCCCAAAAGGCTTGTGCCAAAGGTGAATCATTGGAAATTTTTCCGGCCGCTGGATTGGATTCTTGGGCACCGACAATGGTATATTCTTTTTCTTTATCATTTACCTTTACTGTAATAACACTCCCCATTTGCACTGTTCCGGATTGGCTTCCCCCACTTTTGACAATACTAGCATTATCAATAATTTGTTCTAGTTCTTTTACCCGACTTTGGGCCCAAGCCAATTCTTCACGAGCAGCGTGATACTCGGCATTTTCGGATAAATCCCCCATTTGGCGGGCTTCGTCGATTCTTTCGGCAGTCTTGGGCATTTTATTGGTTTTTAAAAAAACCAGCTCGGTTTTAAGCTCGTCCAGTTTTTCGGCTGAGAGATATTGGGTAGGGATCATATTGACCTAATAGTAGCCAAAATAAGCCAAAAACGCAAGGCTTTTCTACATTCGGTTTACTTTCCACCATTTATAGAATTCATAGGCCATTGGCTCGGAAATTGTACTACCTTCAACCCCTTCTTCTACCAGGATGGTAAGGGCAATGGTTGGCTTTTCGGCTGGGGCATACGAAGTAAACCAAGCATGATTTTCCTTGGTAGCGTTCCACTGGGCAGTACCAGTTTTTCCCCCTGCCCGAATATCTAATTTTTTCAGCTGACGACAAGACCCAATTTCTACACAATCACGCATCCCCTTTTGTACGGCCGCAATGGTGCGAGCAGAGAGAATCTTAGATCTAAGTACCACTGGCTCAATATCTGTTTTTTCATTAGTCACCGGATTTATAGTGGCATCTACAACTTGTGGTTTATAAATAGTTCCTCCATTACTAATAATGGCCGTCATACTGGCAATTTGCAGCGGAGTGGTAAGAAAATCGCCTTGACCAATAGAAAGATTGTAAGTATCACCAATATACCAGGGTTCTTTTTTTACCTGCTCTTTCCATGCGCGTGAAGGCACAAAACCACTCTGTTCACCAGGCAGATCAATACCTAATTCAGTACCAAAACCAAAACGTCGTAAATACGCAGTAATTCTTTCTACACCTAGTCCATGAAAATTACCAAAACCACCACCGATATAATAATAAAAAGTATTTACAGACCACGCAATTGACCAAGCCACATCGGTTTGACCATGTCCACCTGCTTTCCAATCTGGAAAAAACCATGGACCAACACGAAGTCCACCATTACTTAAAAAAGAAGTATTCTCATCAATCACCCCTTCTTCCAATGCAGCGGCCGCAATCGCGGGTTTTAGATTTGAACCAGAAGGATACGTACCACCAATGGCTCGATTAAATAAAGGATTATCTGGATTTTCCAAATAACCTCGATAAGTAGTACTGCTAATTCCTCCGGAAAAATCATTATTGTTAAAACCAGGCAAACTTACCAGCGCAAGAACTGCGCCATTTTGCGGATTAATCGCTACCCCAGCGGCGCGAGTTTTATTTTTTTGTAATAAAATATTACGCATTACTCGCTCTAATTCTTGCTGCAATTCCAAGTCAATATTAAGTTGCAAATGGCTGCCAGGCACTGGCGCAGTTTCTGCAATCACCGATTGATCAATGCCCCCCGCATTTACTTGTAAGCGGCGTTTACCAGGCTCACCGCGAAGTGTGCTTTCATACCATTTTTCTAAACCACTTTTACCAATCGTATCGGTAGGTAAATATCCACTGGTATATAATTTTTTTAATTCTTCAGGATTCATTTTTCCTACATAGCCCAACACATGGGCCATAGACCAACTTGTACTCGTGGTAAAAATTTGCGTATTCTGTTTATTTACACCATACAAACGCTTACTTCCCTGTCCAATATTTATGCCTGGCAAATTAGCACTAGCCACTTCCAAACTAAGCGCGCTATCATACGGAATATCTTCACGAAGGGTAATCGCATCTTGTTGAAAGGCTTTATATTCATTCACCATCGCACCAACCTCATCAATACTTATTTCAGATAAACGTGCGGCTTCAATTAATACCTGACTCCGTTCTGGTTCTTTTTTCGGCAAATCTGTTGGTGATAAATACAAAGCAAAAC
Organism: uncultured Gammaproteobacteria bacterium; assembly: GCA_964473715.1. Classification (GTDB taxonomy): domain Bacteria; phylum Patescibacteriota; class Patescibacteriia; order Magasanikbacterales; family UBA922; genus 2-12-FULL-41-16. The sequence goes on along the minus strand of CAYYQC010000037.1, from coordinate 5,978 downwards.
TTGGTACATTTTCCACTAATTGAAGACCTTTGGCATCTAGTATCAATCCACGTTCTGCAGGAATAGAAATTAAATTTTCACTATTATTTACTGCCAATGCCCGATATTTTGACCCAGACCATAATTGCACATAAAGTAAACGCACGGTAATAATTCCAAGTACAACCATCATGGCTAGACCTGCGTAACGCAATCGTCGCCATTCCAAACTACTGCCCACATGTGAAGTGCCACTGGCAATTAAAGCTGACGCTGCCCCCGTGATGCCATGCGCAGTATGCACTGAAGACTCTACCCATTCGGTGCGAAAATGGTTAGGCAAAAACCAATCTTTAAGAATTTTTTTGCGCCGGGCTTCGGGCGCAAAAGGATCAATATCCATCATAAATTACGGAGCGAAGTGGTATGAGTAACTCTAAGGGCCGGTACCAAACGGCTCACTCCTAAATATACCACAAATACTACCGGGCTAGTGATAAGCACTTCCATGATAAGCGCGGCGAAGAGTGTGGTTAAAGGCGGACTTTGAATTGAAGGTGAAAAACTTAGCACAAAATATCCGATTCCATAATATACCAAGCGCGAAGAGGTCAGAAGCGCGGTCAAAGCACCGGCTGAGATTGGACTGCGATTGGTAAAAAAACTGCGATAAAACCAAAGCACAGTGAGCATGGCCAAAGTACTCGAAATTAAAATAAGCCCATAAGGCGTGGCTGAATACCAATCAATAATGGCATAGAGTACAGCCGTAAACCATACTACTCCCCCGCTTTCCCAAATTAATAATGCAAAAATTAAAGCAAAAATGGCTACATTAAAACTACTGAGTGGATATGGCAAAAGTAAAACTGCACTTTGCAAAGCTAAAACTGCCACAATCGTAAGTGGCGCAAGAAGCAAAGCAGTAATCCAATTCTGCTTCATATTATGGCAGAATTACTGAAACCACGGTGAGCGCGTGTAAATCAGCACTAGGTTTAATAATAGCCTGTTGAAATGGTTCTTGTGGTTTTTTTTCTACTACTTCCACCGTTCCAATTGCTAGTCCACGCGGTAAATCTGGTTCAAGCCCTGATGTAATCACAACATCTCCAGGCCGAATCACTTCATTTTGCGGAATTAAATTTAACCGAACTGTTAGACCAAAACCTCCCTCAACTACTCCCAAACTTTTATCACGATTATCCACGGTGGCCGCGGTTTTACTTTGAAAATCACTCATCAGCCGAACCACTGATGTGTGTTCATCTACGCGGGCAATTTTACCAATAAAATAACCATTATTTACAATCACTGGACGATTTAACACAATTCCATCAGCTGCGCCGCGGTCAATAATTATCGTAGTGCCAATTGGATCTAGCGCACGACCAATCACTGTAGCACCCACATGATGTGAAGTATCTTTTAAAAAATTTAATTGTGTGCGCAACTCATTATTTTCTAATTCTAATTGCGTCAAACGCGCACTTTCCTCAGTACAAGAATTTACATTATTATGAGCAATTGCTTCTTCGCCACTTTTTATTTCCACGCTTGATTGGTATGACCATTTCAAAGTTGTGTCAGTAACTGCGCGAATACTTCTTTCAACAAATCCCCATGAGCCATAGGCACGCAAAAAAACTGCCAGGAGCAGCACTCCGGCAATAAGCGCGGCGGTGACTGCATACTTGCGCATATGACTCAAGAACGAACTGATTGGCGAGCCGATGGAAGACGCACCAAATCTAATAATTTTTGATCATCAAGAAGTGCCGCCGTACCACGAATTACAGCTGATAACGGGTCATCTACCACGCGCACAGGAATTGAAGTTTCCCGCGTAATAATTTTGTCTAAGCCTGAAATTAAAGCTCCACCACCAGTTAATAACAAACCGCGCTCATGAATATCAGCAGTTAATTCTGGAGGTGTCACTTCCAAGGTCATTTTAATATGATCAACAATGGTTTGAATTGAACGATCAAGGGCTTCGCGCACATGTCGATCAGTAATCATGACTTCTTTTGGTAAGCCAGTAATTACATCTCGACCACGCATGGGAATTTGCAAAATTTCCGGACCAGCCATGACTGCACCTACTTTTATTTTAATATATTCAGCATGCGCTTCTCCCACAAACAAATTAAATACTTCGCGCGCATACTGCACAATATTTTTATTCATTTCTTCACCAGCCACTGGCGTAGATTTCCATGTGACAACGCCATGTAAAGAAATTACGGCCACTTCAGTTTTACCCGCCCCAACATCTACAATTAAATTTCCAATTGGATCTTCAATCGGCATGCGTCCACCAATCGCCGCGAGCATTGGCTCTTGTACAATAAACACTTCGCGAGCACCAGCCGCTAAAATGGCATCTTCTACAGCTTTGGCTTCTACTTCAGTAACATCAAGAGGTACACCCACCACTACGCGCGGACGAGATAATACAGACATTCCGCCATCATGCACTTTATCAATAAAATACCGGAGCATTTTTTCGGCGACTTCATAATCTGAAATAATCCCATGCAAAAGCGGACGAGTAACCATGATATGTGGTGGAGTTTTACCCAGCATTTGTTTGGCTTCATCACCCACGGCCAAAATTTGTTCAGTCTTAGTATTTACCGCTACCACGGTTGGTTCATCAATCGTAATTCCTTTATCCTTAGTATAAAGACGAGTATTGCCAGTACCCAAATCTACACCGATGTCTTGTCCTTTAGTCCGGAAAAATTTAAACATATTTATTTAAGAACTGGTCAATGGACAGGACTTCAGACTCAGTTTGATTTCTTTTTTTACATTCTACACCGCCGTTTTCTAATGAACGCGCAGATAAAACCACGCGCGTAGGAATTCCAATTAAATCACTATCGGCAAATTTAGCACCAGCACTTACGTCTGAACGATTATCATATAAGACTTCCACACCCTTACTCATTAATGTTTCGTATAATTCATCGGCTTTGGCAACTTCTTCTGGAGTTTTAGCCAGTGAAACCAAATGCACAGCAAATGGGGCCACTGCTTCTGGCCAAACAATACCTTTATCATCAGCAAACTTTTCCACAATCACGCCCATGACACGCGTAATACCAATACCATATGATGCTAAATAAATTGGTTTTTGCGTTCCGTCTTTATCGGTAAAATAAATACCCATTTTTTCAGATTTTTCCGTGCCAAATTTGAAAATATTACCAACTTCAGCACTTTTAACTGGCTTTAATGCCGACTTATCCACGCCCAATTCTTTTGCAGCTTCATCAAGGACCTCTTCGTTTACAGCCACAGAACGATCATCATTTACATACAAAATATCTTCACCAGCGTCACAAATAGTTTGAAATTCATGACTGAATTTGGTAAATGCGCCACCACTGGCAAAAGTGACAAATGTACTATCACCAAGTCCAAGACGTTCATAACAGCGCTTGTAGGCAGCAATTATCTTGTCATAATATACATCCATGTCTTCTTGCGTTGCATGGAGCGAATACATGTCTTTCATCACAAACTCACGGCCACGCATAATGCCGCTTTTGGCGCGAAGTTCATTGCGAAGTTTGGTTTGGAATTGATACACACTGGTTGGCAGGTCGCGATAACTATTTACAAATTGTTGCATCATTTCCATGATAGCTTCTTCATGACTCCAACCAAACCCAATTTCAGTGTCATCTTTTAATTTTGATTTAAACCACACATCAACGGTTTCATCATCCCAACGTCCAGTACCTTCCCAAGTTTCTTTGCGCTGCAAACTACTCATGATAATTTCTTGACCATTTACCGCATTCATTTCTTCGCGAACAATATGTTTGATATTTTCCAACACGCGAAGTCCAAGCGGTGTATATGCGTACACACCGGCCATAACTTTATAAACATAGCCTGCCTGAATAAGAAGCTGCGCGTTTTTGGCAGTTTCATCAGCTGGTAAAGTTTTGCGAGTTTTTGTAAACAATTGAGATTGACGCATATTTATTTTAAATAAAATTGGAACGTTGATGAGTGGTGGGCGCTTCATGTCTGGGAGCCATGGACCACATAAGAGAAACCGTAAGGATAAAAGCAGTAGCCATGAGACTGCCTGTCCACCATGATAGCCAATCTACTCCCCATAAAAATAAAGTAATGGTTAAAAACGCGGCCACTACATTGCCTTCGCGAAAACTTTTTGATACATAAGCAAAAAGTGGAGCTTCATCCTTCCACCATTTTTTATACCATCCAAATAATAGCAGTGAAATTGTTCCAGCCAAACTAAGGAATAAACTTGCGTAAAAAAATCCAAACGTAAGCATGGTGGCCACTTCTGGGTCTACATTTACCAACACTAAACCAAAAGAAAGCCAACAAAGTAAAGTGGCAATGGCCATGGTTACCAAATACAAACGAAGAGTCATAGACTTTAAGCCAAATACCGAATGCGATCCACTTCACTTTTACCAAGTTTGGCATTAATTTCTTCCACAATCTTGGTTTGATTCACGCGAATTTCTTGCGCAATGGCCGAACTAGCACAACTCACAGTTAAGGTGCGGTTTTTCAAAAACAAAGGCTTAGCTTGCTTGGCCAAGTCACCAAACAATTCTGCAAGTACAGTTTCCCCAGCCACCACCGCGCCATTAGATTCCAGGGCCTTGCCCATGGCTGTGGTTTTACCCATTTTCTCCTTTAATGCGTCTCCAAGTGGAGTAAACGACATAAATCTAATAATAACTTAACTCCTTTATAAGGTACCATACCCTAGGGGTAATATCAACCGGTTTTCTCTAGGCTACGCTAAACTCACAAATGGCTTTAAACGGACAATATTCGCATTTAATTTTATCTGGCGTCGCCACAAAATTTCGAGCCTGAATACCGTCAATAATCGTAATCATTTTACTGTGCCATTCAGTCACATCATCTGGTTCAGCCACAAAATCCACACTCTGATTATTGGTTAAATAGTGAAATGATAATTTTCCCACTGGTCCCAAATTGCGATATTCTGGCAATTTTTGCGCTACCAAGTGGTACAACAACAATTGTTCTTTGTCTTCTTTAGTTAATTTGTCTTTGGGTTTGCCAGTTTTGTAATCAATAATGTGTAGACTGTTGTCGGGTAAAGAATCCACCCGATCAATGCGACCAGAAATAATATAATCCCCCACTTTTATTTTAAAGCCTTTTTCCAAAGCCGTTGGTACGGTCCATTGTCCATCATTGGCCTCATAAAAAGTCTTTAGTTCTTCTTTTCCTTTGGCAAAATAGGCATTTTTCTCTTGCTTACTTGGGTAACCATCAGGTTGCCAGCACGCTTCGTACAATTCTAAGAGCGTTTGCAAACTTGGCACTTTTACTGCGCCGGTAATTTTGGTTTGCACGGGTAAATCAAACAATGAATCTTGCTGCGCCTGATTGAGTTGTTGGACTTGCACGTAAAATTGGTGCAGGGTGTTGTGAATGGTATTACCATAACTCAAGTGATGTGTGGTCGGTGCTGGAATATGCAAAATCGTTCCCAGCTTGTATTGGTACGGACAGGTTTCATACGAACGCATTTGCGAAAATGAATACGTGGCGGGTAATGGATAATTGAATTCCGCGGGCGCAGTTTTTTCTACTCCAAAATTACTGATCGCTTCACCCACTGACACGCGTTTACCTTTGAGTGGGGCCGCGGCTAAATTGGCTTCGACCAAAAAGCGGGAAACTTTTTTTTCTAATTTTCCGCCGTAATTTTTGGCACTGGTTAGAATTAACCGCTCTTTGGCGCGAGTCATGGCCACATAAAACAAACGGCGTTCTTCTTGGAAATGATAATCCCCGCTTGGCAGCACTTCGTGAATCAATTCATCGGGCAAGGTTAAACCTTCACCACGCCGCGCGCTTGGAAATCGACCTTCGGCTACATTGACTACAAACACATATTTAAATTCCAAACCTTTGGACCGATGCACAGTCATAATATTCACTGATTCTGGTGTTTCTTC
>CAYYQC010000036.1:0-9275 GCA_964473715.1 uncultured Gammaproteobacteria bacterium | reverse complement strand
TTTTGGGAAAAAGAAATGGCCAAAACCAGTGATTTTCATAAATCAGAAATGTTGGGATATTTAATTTCCAAAGTAGGACGGTTTGTGGAAAATGAAATGATGCGCAACATCATGGGTCAGCAAAAATCTGGTTTTGATTTCCGCGAAGTCATGGATAAGAAAAAAATCTTGCTCGTAAATTTGGCCAAAGGTACCACCGGTGAAGTAAATGCTAAATTGCTTGGTTTAATTATTGTAGCCAAATTACAAATGGCCGCTATGGGCCGCGCTGAACTTCATGAATCTGAACGTCAAGATTTTTTCCTATACATCGATGAGTTCCAAAACTTTGTCACCGATTCTATTGCCACCATTTTATCTGAAGCCCGTAAATATCGCCTCGATCTCATTATTGCCCACCAATACATGGGCCAATTGACCGATGACAAAGGTCGTGCACCAATTCGCGAAGCCGTGTTAGGTAATGCTGGTACAATTTTAACTGGTCGTATTGGTCCAGAAGATGCGGATGTATTAGTAAAAGAATTTGCGCCGACCTTTGGTGCCTACGATTTGCTCAATCCCCCACCATATTCTTATTACACCAAGCTATTGATTGATAACGAAGCATCTAAACCATTTAGCATGCTTTCATACCCACCACAAGAAGGTAATCGCGACCTAGGACAAGCAATTAAACAACTCTCACGACTCAAATTTGGACGTGACCGGCGCATTGTAGAAGCCGAAATTATGGAACGGACTAAACTTGGGGGTGGCGAAGATAAGGCAAAAACTGATATGATTGAAGCCTCATTGTAAAATAAAATTTTTAACAAAACAACACACTAATAAATAACAAAAATATGGACATGAACTCAATTCAAAATGATTTAAACACTATCTTAGACGATTTAAATCCAACTTCTGAATTAACTCCATCTACCCAGACTTCTCAAACAGCAGTGCCTGAAATTCCTGAAGAAAAAAAAGTTTCGACTGAAGATGTAGTTAATAAACTTAAAGATATTCAACGTCTCACACAGGAACTCCTGGGAATGCTTCAAAATGCCCATACACTCACGGTTCAGACCCCACCAGCCCATTCTCCTGTTTTTCGTCCTTCTAACACGCCTGTACCTCAATTTATCACTCAGGAAAATGGCGCGGCAGTTTTAGAAGGCCACTTTAATGGTGAAAAAATGATTGGTGATGATAGCAAAGAATATAATGTGCCACCAAACTATGCCAGTAAGTCAAAACTGGTCACTGGTGACCGCATGAAACTTACCATTACTCATGGCGGGGCATTTATTTACAAACAAATTGGCCCTATTAACCGCAAACGCGTAATTGGCACTTTGGAATTTGACCCTGAACACAATCATTGGACGGTTAAAGGTCCAGAAGCAACCTACAAAGTACTGGCCGCTTCAATTAGCTTTTATAAAGGCAAACCAGGCGATGAAGTCATTCTCTTTGTACCAGAAAGCACACCCTGTGAATGGGCAGCCGTGGATCAACTGATTGCTAAGTAAAAAATAAATAATAAAAAACCCTCCATTTCGGAGGGTTTTTAAATTGCGAGAGATTACGCTTTTGAAACAAATGGACTGAGGAGCTTAGTCATTTCAAACATTGAAACTTGTTTCTTACCTCCAAAGAGAACAAGGAGTTTAGCGTCAGCATTGATCATGCGTTTGTTAGCAGAATCCTGCAAACCATTAGCTTTAATGTATTCCCAAATTTTTTTAGTCATTTCACTACGAGGCATTGGGCCTGGACCTACCACGGCTTCCAATTCTGGAGCCAATTTACATGGAGCCATGAGTGCTGCGTTAACTTTTTTTGCTTCTGCCATATGAGAGTTATTAAATAAATGTAATCTGGGGTTAGTCTAGCACAGGGGCCTAATCCCTGCAAGCCAGGCCGCTTTGGAAACTTTACGACACAATAAAATCCAAGTATACTTGAGAAAAATTATGGCACTCTATCATAAACACCGACCACAGTCTTGGAGCAGTGTAATTGGGCAAGAAACGGCCATTACCACGCTGCAAAACCAAATTAAAAGTAATAGTCCTGCGCACGCCTATTTGCTTTCTGGTGCCCGCGGTGTTGGTAAAACTACCACTGCCCGCCTCATTGCCAAATCACTCAACTGTGAACGCCGCAAAGATGGTGATTCTGAGCCTTGTAGTGAGTGTAGCCAATGTTTGGACATTGCCCGTGGCGCAGCTTTGGACGTGATTGAAATTGACGCAGCCAGCCACACTGGTGTAGACACAGTCCGCGAAACCATTATTGCTAATGCGCAATTCCAACCAACCAGTGCCAAATATAAAGTTTTTATTATCGATGAAGTGCACATGCTTTCGACAGCGGCTTTTAATGCATTGCTCAAAACTCTCGAAGAACCTCCAGCCCGTACCGTATTTATTCTTGCTACCACCGAACTTCACAAACTACCAGCCACGATTGTTTCTCGTTGTCAGCGTTTTATTTTCAAAAAAATCCCACGTACACTAATGAACGAACATTTGGCTAGAATTGCCAAAGCCGAGGGTGTGGAAATTTCACCAGAAGTAGTTGCTCGCCTTTCACGGGCCAGTGAAGGTTCTGCTCGCGATGCCGTTAGTTTACTAGACCAAATTATTGCAACCAGTGGTAATACAGTGACTGTAGAAAATATTGATGCACTTTTACCTTCTACGGGCTTAGAACAGTTATTAGAAATCTCCAAAATCATTGCCACCAAAAATCCTGAAGCAGGATTGACCTGGGCTACGAAATCAATTAGTAATGGTTTAAGTCCAATTCAATTATTATCTGACCTCATTAGATTTTGGCGCGGATTATTGCTTTCTCATTACACACCAGAATTAGCAGCCACTGAACTTGATGCAGGTACAGAACAACAAGCAGAAATTAAAGAATTATTTGGGACACTTTCCCCTATTCGCTTAGTAGAATTAATTGACCTTGCCCAAGCCCGTTATTTAGAAGCGCGCCAGGCATCGATTCCCGAATTACCTTTGGAACTACTAATTATTACAGCCTGCGTTGGTGTACCACAAAAAACTGTGACTGCGCCGACAGCGCCAGTTGCGCAAGTTCCAGTTCAAACAGCACCCAAACAAGTTGAAACAAAGGTTGAGTCTGTTCCGCCACCTACTCAGCCGACCATGACCGAAACCAAAATCCCAGAAATTAAACCTCCTGAAATTCCGGCCCCTCAAGCTTCAGTGGCTGATCCAACACCAATTGAACCCGAAATTGAACAATCAATTACATATGGACCAGCTCTCACCTTAGACGCGGCCATGGTAATTTGGCGTAAATTTGTAACTAGTTTAGAATCGCACAGTCCTTCTTTGGTTTTCCTTCTCAAAGACACTCGGGCCACAGCAATTCAAAATAATGTTTTGACTGTACAAGTGGCTTATGATTTTCACAGAGATAAATTAACTGAACGAACCACTAAAAAGAAAATGGAAGATGAACTAAGCAAACAAGCAGGCACTCGTGTCATGTTGGATATTGTAGTTCATAAAGCTGAGCCAGATCCAGCGGCAGCGGGTTTAAATGACCTGGCCGCGGCTTTTGGTGGTGAAGTAATCTAACTTGACTTTGGCGTGCTTGCGACGTATAATACGACCGTTTTACGCCAAATATTCGGGGATCGTCTAACGGTAGGACAACAGGTTCTGGTCCTGTTTATTGGGGTTCGAATCCCTATCCCCGAGCAATTAAAAAAATCCCAATGCGGGATTTTTTTAATTGCAAGTGGAGATAGCGACCCAAAAAAATTTGAGTCGAGGGTGAATCCTTGTTACAATGAAAAGCATATGAAAACCTTTCTCTACATTCGCGGCAACCCCGCAACCGGAAAAATCACCGTCGCCAGAGTCCTTGAACAAAAATTAGGGTGGAAACTGTTTTGGTTTCATGACCTAAAAAATGCAGTGTACAATATTGTCAAAGAACATCGTATTCCCCGTTTAATGGATGAAATTACTGTACCAGTGGTAAAATATATTTTAGAAAAAGGAGAAAATATTATTTACGTACGACCGTCTCCAGATAAGGAAACTATTGAAAATATTCACCACGCAGTAAAACAGTATCCAGAATATACATTTGTAGTAATTCGACTTGAGGCTGAATACCAAACCATGCTTTCTAGGGCTCTTGAACGACATGATCCCTATCGCATTCCCAGTAAAGAAACCCTCGATGAATATTTGGGACAAAGAACTGTGGCTAATATTGATGGTGAGTATATAATTAAAACTGACAACACCACGCCTGAAGAAATTGCGAAAAAAATTGAGGAGATACTGATATGACCCTAAAAATCCTCTCCTGGAACATCTGGTATGATAACAACTTTAAGCAAGTTTGTGATTTTTTGGCAGTAACTAACGCTGACATTATTGGTCTTCAAGAAATTGTACCCAACGACCCAGCCAGAGATGTAGGTAATTTTTTAAAAGAACTGGGTTATCATGAAATTATTGTCCCCACCAAAACTCTGAGCGACGGACGTTTAATGAGTAATGCGATTTTTAGTAAATACCCAATTATCAATACCAAAACACATCTGCTTTCCACATTAGAAAGTCGCACGGCAGTGCAAGCAAATATCAATGTAAATGGAAAAGTTTTACATGTATTTAGCACACACCTACTTCACACTCATCAAACTGATGATGAAATTCAACTTGAACAAACAGATACCTTACTAAAATTATTACCAACCGAAAATACCATTGTGATGGGAGATTTTAATGCTGAACCAAAAAATATCGTGATTCAAAAAATCAATACAGTTCTGTCCGGAAACACAGAACAAATCCACACGGTGGACCCAGCCCTATTTGATTGTACTGTTTGCGAACCAAGCACCTATTCCACGCTTCGCTTAGATTATATTTTCACCACTCCAGATTTAAAAACATCTTCGCTTACCATTGAAAATTCACAAGGTTCAGATCATTTGGCGATTTCCACCATGCTTGAACTCTAATATGACCTTTGACCGCAACCTTAAAAATACTTTTGACAATCTCAGCAAATTATACGATGAGGTGCGGCCAACGTATCCACCAGAATTAATTAATGACATAGTTGCTTACGCACATTTAAAACCTGATGCCCAAATTTTAGATATTGGTTGTGGTAGTGGTCAAGCTACTATACCCTTTGCTGAGCGTGGATATTCCATTGTTGGGATAGATATTAGTGAAAACCTATTAGAAATTGCCCAAGAAAAAACAGTGGCAATGAATACTGTTTCTTATCTAAAAGACTCTTTTGAGAATGCAGAATTTGAGCCAGAGTCTTTTGACCTATTGATTGCCGCGCAAGCATTTCATTGGATTGATCCAGATATTGGTTACCCAAAAAGCCGTGAGATATTAAAGTCAGGAGGAACATTTGCCTTATTTTGGAATGAACCTAAGTATCACGAGCACTGGCTAGCAGATGTAGAAAAATTATTTTTTAAACTTTGTCCCAAGTATAAATATACCAACCCAAGTACTATTGTAGAAAAACAAACCATTACCTTACACGAGCTCGGACAGTACAACACTATTGAAAATAGGCACTATTCTAGAGTACTACCTTATTCAAAAGAAAAATTTAAACTGCTTTTAACGACTTTTTCGTGGGTTAGTTCTTTGCCGCCAGAGACAAAAGAAACTTTTATGAGGGAAATAGATTTACTTATAGCAAAACAGGGTGAAACATTAGAAGTTCCCTACCAAACATATTTATTTTTAGCAAAAAAATAATGAAGGTATAATCACTAAGCAAACTATACTCAAAAAGAATTCCTGGCAAAAAACTAGTTTGGCTTTTTAATAGTGATGGTATACCGTTCTGAGACACCGCTTTCAGACATCACTACAATTTGCACTACATTAGTATTTCCTTGCTCCAGTCCTTTTTTAAAGGAAACTCCGCTTGCATATTCTTTTCCATCCACAAACATTCGCGCCAAGGAATCCTGAAGTTTTGGCACCACGGTAATTACTTCTTCTTTACCTGTGGCCGTAATTACATAGTCACGAGTATACGGTGTAAATTTAGGGGTTAACGAACCACTTAAATTTTCCGTAAGACTATTTAAATACGTATTTTCACTAGGCTTATTTCGGGTAATCACCAAGTAATATTTTTCAAAATCATTATCATTTGTTTTTACCACAATTGGTACATTGGTATCCCCAAGTGGTAAGTCAAAAGAAATTGGTTTGCCCGAGGGTACCTCATTTTCACGGACAGTAATATTCATGTCGGCACTATTGGCCGTTGGAGTCAAAGTAATTTTATCTTCACGATATGGAACAGTAAGTCTGTAAGAAGTAATAAATGAGGAAAAACCTGGGACTAAAGCCGATGTAGAATTTTCAGTAAGAGATTTAAGCTGAGTAGCCACTACAACCGGAGCTTTGGCATATGTTTTAGTAGGCACTACGACTTTGCGTGCTACCAAATCATCATTAGGAGTAATGCCGGTGCGTTCTTTGGTACGATCAAAATCACCAGCTTTTTTAATATCCGCGCCTAAAATATAATCATTACGTCTGCTTTCTGGTAATGTTACAAAATAATTTTGCCACTTATCTCCAAATAATCCTACTAATGATTCTTCATTTCTAATCCACCTTAGCCGCGCGCCTTTACTAACCGTATATAATTCAGGTTTATTGCCAAATTTTACCACCCGCGCACCCGGCTTAATGGTTAAAATACTTTTGGAAATAGAATTACTAATGGAATTTTTTGGATATACCTGAACTTTATTAAACGAAGCAAACCAGCTAAAAAAAGTTGCTTCATCTGGCACACCATAGGCAGTACCATTTTCGGCAACATAATAAATTTGCGGACCAGAACTAAATTTAAATACCGAACCTGCAGGCAAGGCAGTTTTTGGAACGGACTTACTAGCTGCAAATACCGCTGAGCTAGTCAAAATAGTCACTGAGATTACAATTGAGAGTGCCGCAAAAAATTCTGTGAATTTTTTCATACTATCGATTTGTCGAAATCGCGCCGCGTAACGTCCTTTGAAACGCGGCGGCATTAATGAACAAAGTATATCACAAGCCCTAGCAATTGTCTTTTACGCTATTTTACGCTATGATAATTAGTATGAATTATCTCATTGATGGCAAACAAATCGCAGCCACAGTCTTGGCCAAAGTACAGGCACAGACAGCTGTGCTGAAGCGTCAAAACATTACCCCAAAATTGGTAGTGGTTTTGGTTGGTAACGATCAACCATCGCACACCTATGTACGTCGCAAACAGCAAGCTGCGGAAAAATGCGGGATTACTTGTGAAATTACGTATTTACCTGAAACTATTTCTCAGGAAGACCTTATTGACCGTCTGTATCTTTTACAATCAGATGCTAGTTTATCAGGAATAATTGTCCAAATCCCTTTGCCTGAACATCTATATACCCCCACGGTTTTAAATGCGATTCAGCCAGAATATGATGTAGATTGTCTCACTCATACCAATCTTGGCAGATTAGTTATGAAAGATGCCCCATGGTTACCGCCTACTCCAGCGGCCTGTTTAGAAATCATTAAATCTCTAGGTATGGATGTGGTAGGAAAAAATGTGGTAATTATTGGTACAGGAGCATTAGTAGGAAAACCATTATCTGTTATTCTCATGAATGAACGCGCTTCTGTAACCACTGTAAATTCTTTAACCAAGGACCGTGAAACCAAATGTTTATCTGCAGATATTATTATTACTGGTGTTGGCAAGGCTGGTATGGTAAACGGCGCTATGGTACGGCCAGGTGCCGTGGTAATTGACGCTGGTGTTTGTTATGTAGACGGTGTTATGCGTGGCGATGCCAATGTTGACGAAATCGTAGATCACGCGTATATTACGCCAACTCCAGGTGGTGTAGGCCCTATTACTGTAGCCAAACTTTTGGCTAATACTGTCACAGCCGCTGCCCTGGCTCATAACATCAAAATTCCTGAACTATGAAGACCGTCATTGTTATCCCTACTTACAATGAACGAGAAAATATAATGCGGTTAATCCCCGCTTTATTTGACTTAAAAATTTCTGACTTAGAGGTTGTGGTTGTTGATGATAATTCCCCCGATGAAACTGGTGATGTTGCGTTGAAATTTCGAGAAACCTATCCCGTATACGTCATTAAACGCCAACGCAAATTAGGTATTGGTACCGCGTATCTAGATGGTTTCAAAAAAGCCTTAGCAATTGGCGGAGAAATTATTTTTGAAATGGATGCTGATTTTTCTCATGATCCAGCTGATGTACCGCGATTAATTGATACAATCATCAAAGGAGCTGACCTAGTCATTGGTTCACGGCGCGTTACTGGTGGAAAAATTATTGGCTGGGGACTTTACCGATATTTAACAAGTTGGATAGCCATGACTTTGTCTCGCCTAGTACTCGGCCTTAAAACCAAAGACGTTACGGCTGGATTTCGTGCTTATCGAGCACACGTGCTGCGCGCAATTTTAAATGAACCTATTATTAGTAATGGCTACGCATTTCAAGAAGAAATTTTATTCCGAGTGGAAAAAAATAAATTTAAAATATTGGAAATTCCAGTTATTTTTACTGATCGTGCTGTAGGAAAATCCAAATTAGGCAGTTCTGATATTTGGGAATTTTTCCGGGTGATGTGGCGTTTGCGACGAGGGAGATAATTGACAATTTCTTTAACATCTTGTTAACTTATGACGGACTGAAAGGAGGCCGTCATGGCCTGGTATTGGTATATTCCCCTCATTTCCTGCCTGTCGACCCTCCTCATCGTGGTTTACGTGAAAGAACTGACTTTCTACACCGACCAATTTCTAAATCTTATCATGCAAGTCAAGAGGGCGGCTCAATCCCTTTTTGCGGTGTTCGTCATCATTCCTTTTCTATTCATCTTCGGAGGCTTCATCATCGCCTACATGGAGTGGATCGAGCCGAACTTCATTGATTGGCTGGAGAACCGACGTCACAAGAAGAGCGCGGCGAAGTCGGGAACCTCCAAGTAACCATTCTCGCGGAGGGTACCGAGCGCACCTCAGTCCCCTTCCTTTAGTTTATTTGTTGTAAATTAAAGAAAGAAAAAATCCTCATCTAGAGGATTTTTTTAGTTTAAAAATTTATTTATTTTTATTTAATCAATCTAAAAAGTATTTCTTCCAATTCTTTATACGTAGTAATTTTCATTAGTTCAGTGCGCACATCTTTAATTCCTGGAACTTCAAAACCAATTTTAGAACTTT
>CAYYQC010000035.1:0-10170 GCA_964473715.1 uncultured Gammaproteobacteria bacterium | reverse complement strand
TAAAATTTTGGCTCACTGTCACTTTGCCATGGACAGTATTTAAACGTACTTCACTTTGGCTTGGCTCACATCCCGGCAAAGGCATTTTTGTTCATGAAAAATTAATTTTACAATTTATTGCTGGCGCCATTACAGCCTGGTGGATTTATTTTAAACTCGGCGACGCCTGGCACAATGTGGCCATCCCGTTTGATGGTCTAATTAATTTGGGCTGGTGGCTAATTCCTCTCATCATTTTCTTTGTCATGTTTACGGCCAATGCAGTGAATGTGGCTGATGGTATGGATGGTTTGGCAGGCGGTTCATTATTATTAACTTTCTCTACTTTAACCGTTCTTAGTTGGCTAAAAGGTATTCCAGAAATTACTTATCTCAATGCCACAACGGTTGGCGCACTGATTGTTTACACTTATTTCAATGTTAAACCAGCGCGCTTTCAAATGGGTGATGTTGGTTCACTAGGACTCGGCGCGCTACTCGCCATCAACGCCATTGTCATCAATGTCATGTTGTTATTACCATTTTTAGCTTTTATTTTTTACGTAGAATTAGCCAGTGTCATAATTCAAATTTTTGGCCGTCATGTATTGGGTCGTAGAATTTTTCGCATGGCACCGCTTCATCACCACTTTGAACTTATTGGATGGAGTGAAGAAAAAACCGTCATGCGCTTTTGGATTTTACACGCAGGCGTTGTACTATTAGGACTTTGGATTGCACTTTACTAATATGTATTTAAAGTGGAAAGAAATTACTGCGCCAGATTTTGCAGATTCAACCCTCACTAATTTATATTCTGAGGGTTTTGTTTTAACCCGCAAAGGCAAAGGGGAAATGGATCAAACCCGCAGTTTACGAATTGATTTAAGTAAATTTGTTTTATCCAGTGAAAATCGGCGCGTACTCAAAAAAACTGACGGATTAGAATTGCAAGTCATTCCCCTTCCCTATTCTGATTACTCTTGGGAAATTGGCAAATTAGGCAAAGATTTTTATGAAGATAAATTTGGGGTCGGCACTTTTAGTGCGAATAAAATTAAAGAACTATTAACTGATTCTGAAAAAAGTAATTTTAATCGTCTATTTTTATATACTTTTGAAAACAAAAAAGTCGGATATTCTATTGTTTACGAAAATAAGGATTTACTTCACTACTCATACCCATTTTACGATCGCTCGACTGAAATTTCCAATTTGGGTTTAGGGATGATGCTCCGCGCCATTCTGTACGCGCAAGAATCTGGTAAAAAATATATTTATCTCGGCTCAGCCCAAAGACCTACCGACATCTACAAACTCCAGTTTGCCGGACTCGAATGGTTTGATGGTGAAACCTGGCAAACAGATGAAGAAACTTTGGAAAAAGTTTTGAAATTATTATGAACCAAAAACATATTCACTTTATTGGCATTTGCGGAGTCGCCATGAGTGCACTCGCCATTGCTTTGTATAAAAAAGGCTATAAAGTCAGTGGTAGTGATGTGGGATTTTATCCACCAGTTTCTACCATGCTCGAAAAAAGCGGCGTGGAATTTTACGCTGGCTGGCATCCAGAAAAAATGGGTACTCCAGATTTAGTGGTGGTGGGAAATGTAGCTGGATCACAAAATCCAGAATGGAAATTTGTGCAAGAAAATAATTTAAATTATAAATCATACCCAGAAGCGATTGCGGAATTTTGGCTCAAAGAAGAATCGATTGTGTGTGCTGGCACCTATGGCAAAACAACTTCTTCAGCTTTACTAGCCTGGATTTTTAGCGAAGCTGGAAAAGACCCAAGTTACATGTTTGGTGGGCTCATGCAATCTGATTTCCCTTCAGCCGCCCTGGCCGATTCGGAATGGAGTATCTTAGAAGGTGATGAATACAAAAGTGCCCGTTGGGATAATGGCCCAAAATTCGCGCATTATAAACCAAAATATTTGTTGTTAACGGCGGTTTCTTGGGATCATGTTGATGTGTATCCAACAGAACAAAGTTATTTTGACGCTTTTGAAACATTGGTGGAATCGGTCCCTGACGAAGGTTTGATTGCCGTGAGTACCGATAATTCTACGGCTTTAAATTTAGCGGCTCGTCGCGCTGGTGGTCCATTAATTATTACCTATGGTACTGATGCTGATGCAATTTATCGATATGAAAATGTCGAGCAGTCCGTTGATGGTTTGAAATTTGAAATTAGTTATCAAGGCAAACAATTCGCGATTACTTGCCCTTTATTAGGTTCATACCAAGCGGAAAATATTACCGGCGCTTTTGCGTTGGCGAGTGAACTGAATATTGAACCACACCAAATTGTAAAAGCAATTGCCAGTTTTCCAGGCTTAAAACGCCGTTTAGAAAAACGGGTAGACGGAATTGTGACGGTCTACGATGATATTGCGCATTCTCCGGCCAAAGCCAAATCAGTTTTGGAAACGTTGCGCGCCATTTATACTGGCAAAATCATTGCCGTGTTTGAACCAAATACTGGTAATCGCAAACCTGATTCAAAACCATTATATTCACAGGCTTTTGTTGATGCCGATGAAGTGGTAATTCCGCGTTTAACTAAAATTAAAATCGACACAGCCGACGAAGCCCCACCATTTGAAGGCCAAGAATTGGCGCAAACCATTTCTAAAACTCATGAAAATGTGGTTTACATTGATGAAGATCAAGAATTGGTGGATTATTTAACTGAAAATGCAGCCACCGGCGATGTGATTGTTTTCTTGGGTTCGCATGGTTTTCGTGGCATGATTGAAGATTTAATTTCACGTTTATGAAAATTCCCGAACAAGCTGAATTAGTTTTCAAAGGAATTATTTACGATGTATACCAATGGAAGCAAGCACAATACGACGGCAGTACAGCCACCTATGAAATGCTCAAACGTCCAAATACTTTGCAAATAATTGCCATTAAAAATAATAAGATTCTTTTAATTGATGAACAACAAGCTGGTTGTCCAGCAGCAACTTCTTTTATTGGCGGACGACAAGAGCCTGATGAAAATCCAGAGCAAGGCGCAAAACGCGAACTACTTGAAGAAGCTGGAATGGTGAGTAACAACTGGGAATTATTTCAAACATACAACCCAATTGATAAAATTGAATGGTGTGTACATGTCTTTATTGCCAAAAATGCAGAAATTGTTTCTGAACCAAATCTAGATCCTGGAGAAAAAATCTCAGTTAAAGAATTATCATTTGAAGAATTTAGTGACTTTGTTTTAAATGGCGGATTACATAGTCAAGAATTTGTCAGTGAGTTTAGACGCTGGAAAATTCAAGAGCCCAAGAAGATCGAAGAATTAAAGAAAAAATTAGGATTAGTATAAAACAAAAAGACTCTCGCGAGAGAGCCTTTTTTTATTTTTCAATCTTAAACTTGAGGGGCATCTTCTGGTGTACGCAATAATTTCAAAGCCAAATATGAAAGTGGTGTGTACAAAAAGCCCATTCCAACTTTGAATAACCACCAGGTAATAATAATACTAATCAAAGTTTTGTTGTCATAAACACCAGCACCAGCGAAGGCAATGGTCATAAACAAAACTGTGTCGAGTAATTGTGACCACAAATTGGAAAGTAGCGAACGGAGCCAAAACATTTTTTCTCCAAATTTTTTCTTGAAAAAGAAAAAGGTTAAAACATCTTGGTATTCAGCCACTATAAAAGCCACGAGTGATGCTACCGCAATGCGCATAGACACCGCAAACACTGTGTTATAGCTGCTCTTAACCCAGCTACCAGCCGCGTCCCATGGTACGGCCAGTGAAATCAATGAATATCCAATAAATATAGCTGTACTCACAAAACCTGCAAGCACAAAAAACTTGGCCACGCGCTTGCCATAAATTTCCCCAATCACATCAGTCATCAAAAATACCACGGGAAACGAAAACACTCCCACAGACAAGTGCGAGCCAAATAAAAATGGCATGATTTTGAGGCCCAAAGTATTGGCCGCAAACAAAGAACTCAGATAAATCGTAAGAGCGAGTAGCAACTTTTTAAATGACTTTTCCGAAAACTGAAACATACATTATTTACCTTCATCAACAATTTCCGCGGTCACTTCATCACCAGCAATATTTTCCACACCAAGCATAATACCGCAATGATTACATTCAATCACATCAGCGGGTGCCAAATTTGGGTATTTGGCAAGTGCGACTTCGTTTTTGCATTCTGGGCAGGTTAAATTTAGGGCCATATTTTTATTATTAATGTTAAATATCATAGCGAAAAGTGCTAAATTTAGCAAGTATTGGCTAGACAAAGGCTTTTGGCCTATGCTACTCTGCCTATACTATGAAAACCCCTCAATCCTCTTTCCCCGAACTGGCCATCGCGCTTGGTGTGCCAGAACTTTGGCTTAAACGCGAAGATTTGCACCATTTTGGCTCTCATAAAGGCCGCTCAATCCCCTTTATGATTGACCATTATTGGCATAAAGAAGGCTTGTTAAATTTTGTGATTTCTTCTTCTGGTAACGCGGCTTTGGCCGCAGCTCTTCATGTTAAACATCATAATACTAATAATCCAGACAAACTTATTTCTCTAAAAATTTTTGTTGGGAATAAAATTCCAATAGAAAAATTAAGTAAATTAACTGAATTAGCTGACGAACAGATTATACTTGAACAAGTAGCCAATCCGCGCCAAACTGCTTTTCAAGTTGATAGCAAAGGTGAGGCTAAATTACTCCGCCAATCAACCGATGACCTCGCCCTAAAAGGCTATCAAGAATTAGCCGAAGAACTAAATCATATTCCAAATTTGCAGGCGATTTTTATTCCTACGTCGTCAGGTACAACTGCACAAGCATTGGGAGAATTTTTTCAAACATTAGAACAAAAACCTGAAATTCATATTGTCCAAACCAAAGCTGTACATCCTATTGCCGACAGTTTTCAAAATGTAATGTGTCCCACTCATGGAAAATTTGTTGAAGATCCGGAAACATCAGTTGCAGGCGCAATCGTAGATAAAATCGCCAATCGAAAATTTCCAGTTGTAGACTCAATTTTAAAAAGTAATGGTAGTGGGTGGATAGTAACTGACGAACAAATCCGCGTCGCAATTGAGCTTGTCAAAACCAAAACTTTAATTGAAATATCACCAAACAGTGCGCTTTCTATTGCAGGCCTTAGTGAGGCAATTATGAATGGTAAAAAATTTACTGGAGCGGTGGTTTGTTTAATTACTGGTAAGTAAGATCAAAAAAGATCTTTAATCACCACCGCACTAAACGCGCCAAAGAAAATAAAAATCGCGCCCATAATAATTCGGCGCCACAGTTTTGGTTGAAAAGATTTTGGTAATGTTTTGTAATTGAGCCAAGATACTAAACCAATATGGACAAACATGGCCACGGCATTCATACACGCCCCTACCACTAATAAACTTTTTGGTTCATGAATTCCAAGGGCAAATAACAAACAACCAAAGGCCACTTGAGCCCATAAAAATGTGGCATAAATTTTGGACAAATTTTGTGCTTTGGTGGTAGTTTTTCGCAAGGCCCAATTTTCCGCCATAATCCGCGAAGTGGAATCCATTACTCCCAATTGAGTTTGCACGAGCATGATTCCGGCCGCAATTAAAAACAAGAGGCCAAAAATTGGGAAGATCTGTTCACCAATCATGCGCGCTTCAGTAATGACAAAATTAATTCCGGCCGCGTTATTGCCATTACCATAGGCTGTGGCATACGAAAGTAGCATAAGTAGTACCATAGCCAGCGCGCCCATTCCCCAAAATACTAAGCCGTGTTCAGTATTTACTAATCTCCACCACTTATTAAATAAAATTTTATTTGCAAGCGTATCAGCCGCCACTGCGCCTTCCAGTTTTACCGGTTCATGCACACCTTTGTGAAACAACCCTGCAATCTTTTGGGAAAAAGCGCCCATACCGTAGCCTTTTTCTTTAATGTAAATTGATTGCGTTAAATTTAAATTGCCAGCCGCACCAGAATACGCAAATGCGCCAAGAAATGTCGCCAGTACAATTCCTTCTGGTAACCAGCGGTAACCATTACCTTGCCCCAATAACCCGGCACCAACTGCTGCCCAATCAGCACTTCCACTCACCCAAAATGCCAACACAAAAATAAATGGTACACCAATTAAAACCACGGTGGTAGTTAATTTTTCCATTAAACCGTACACGGTTTTTCCTAAACTTAATAATAAGCCAATTCCAATTAATAAAGCCGCGGCCAACCAACGGAATTCAGTAATTCCAGCGGCATTGGCTAGCAATTGCGCACCAGCCGCAATAATTCCCGGCAAACCAAAGGCAATAAATGTAGATAAAATAAACCAATACGGTAAAACTTTAGATAATTTGGCCAAACCGACAAATACACTCTCACCTTTTACCAAGGCGTAGCGCTCAATTTCCATGTTAATGAAAAATTGGCAGGTAATTCCTAACACAGCACCCCAGGCAATTCCCAAACCATAATTAGCCACTAAATACGGCCACAAAATTACTTCGCCTGATCCCAGGCCAAGCGCGAGAATGATAAAACTAGGACCGATCATTTTGCGGAGTGAAATTGGTTCCGGAAATTTAGTTGGAGTTGGCATATAAAAAAATAGTATGGTCATTATACCATACTATTTTTATACTTTTCTTTAACCAGTTCAATCACCTCGCGCTGTTCCTCAAACACTAACGGAATTTCAGCATGCAATTTAAACCACTGCGCGCGGTGTAATTTATCAGTGTCTTGTGGTACCAATTCCACTTGTTTGGTAATGGCCAAAAAATAATGAATAATTTTCCATTCGTGTCCTTTTAAACTCGCCCGTTGTTTTTCAATTAAATAATCAAATGATTCAAATTCAGTTACGCCAACTTCTTCGGCAATTTCGCGTTTGGCTGCCATTTCCAAATCCTCGCCCGCCTCCACATGACCTTTGGGTAAGCACCAGCCCTTACCACTCATTTTAATTTGTTGTTCTAAAGCAATCAACCATTCACCATTTTCCTGGCGCAACACTACACCACCGGCCGTGACTCCAACGGGTAAATTATTTGAATTGATTTCCATATTATTTTTTAAACACCGAAATAATATTTGCCCCAGCCTCTTGCTCTAATCGCTCACCCTTATGACTATAAAAAATATCAATAATTTCCAATTCCGCCGCCTCAGCCAAACCAGTTAATTCCCCAACTGTAAAACCATGATAATACCGTTCACCCAAAGTTTCACCGGTTGGACTTTTCCAAGGAACCATCACATCAATCCCCTGATCCGCTGATTGTTGTAAAACTTTCCAGCCATGTTTGGCAATATTTTTTTGAGCACTGTCGGATAATAAGTTCCAGTTCGTCATGATAATTAAACCGCCGGGTTTTAACACCCGTTTCATTTCTTGCAAACTTTTTAATTGTAATTCTGCGCCCGGAATATGGTTAAAAGCAGCAATGGAAAAAATGGCATCAAAACTTTCGGCACCAAAAGACAGTTCAGTCATCTCCCCCACTACAAACTCAACTTCAGGGACTTTTTCTTTAGCCAATCTGATTAATTCCGCACTTTGGTCCAAACCCGTATAAAGGACTTGTTTTTTGGCTAAAATCTGGTATAATCGACCATTCCCGCAGCCAAGGTCTAACACCTTATCTCCGGGTTTGATATACTCAGCCAAGACCTCCACATCGGCCCAGTTATATTCACGGGTCGCCGAAAACAACGGTGCAATGGCATCGTACACGTCCCGATTCTGCTCAATAAGTTTTTTAGGTTCCAATTGTGACACAAATTGATGATCAAATTTTAGAAGCACTCGTGAAAGCCAGCCCCAAAACTAAGGCTGAGTTTGATGATGCTCGCCGCATTATTGCCAATGGCTTGTCAGCGTTTCAGCCTGGCAATCGTGCGCTCTTAGTAGCCTATCAGAAGTACTGCAAAAAGAAAAGAATTAAAACCGATGAAGATTTGCTGAAATTATTGCGCAAAGCCGAAGTGCGCAGCTTATCCGGAATCGCTGTAGTTACTTCATTAGTCAAACCCTACATGTGCCCTGGACAATGCGTATATTGTCCTACCGAAGCGCGCATGCCCAAAAGCTATATTGCGACCGAACCAGCCGCCGCGCGCGCCCTGGCCATGAATTTTGACCCCTACGAACTCATGCGCCAACGATTGATTACTCTCAAAGAAAATGGGCACACAGCGGAAAAAATTGAATATATTATTAAGGGCGGCACCTGGAATGCTTATACTTTGGGCTATCAATATTGGTATATTTTGGAATCGTTTTTGGCTTGTAACCAAATGAGTCAAAAGAATCCAGTGCGCACCACCCTCACCGAACATTCACCGCTCGCGGAATTGCAAGCCGCGCTCGCCATTGCCCAAAAGAAAAATGAAAGCGCCAAATATCGTATTATTGGGTTAACTTTAGAAACTCGTCCCGATGCGATTTCACCAAAAACCATTTATCACATGCGTCAGCAAGGTTGCACCCGCATTGAACTTGGATTACAGGCGACTGATAATAAAATTTTAGAATTAATTAAACGCGGACACACGGTACAGCAATTCCGCGACGCCATGTTACTGCTCCGCCAAGCTGGATTTAAAGTAGATTTACATTTCATGCCTGATTTACCTGGTTCAAATCCCGATCATGATGTGGAAATGTACCAAGAAATTTTTTCTGATGTTGGTTTAAAACCAGACATGATTAAAATTTATCCAAACACTGTTATTAAAAGTGCGGAATTATATCAGTGGTTTTTGGATGGTCGGTATGTACCGTATGGCGACACCCCAGCCATGAGTGAAGCGTTAATGAAAATGAAATTAGCCACGCCACGGTATTGCCGTATTTCTCGTTTGATCCGCGATATTCCGGCCACCGAAATTGAAGGCGGAAATACCGTGACCAACCTCCGCGAATTTTTAGAAAAGAAATTACACTCCCAAGGCTTAAAATGTGTGTGTTTGCGCTGCCGCGAAATTAGTCGGCAAGTAAAAAATATTCCGGCAGATACTGAACCACAACTTTTTGTTGATGAATACGAAACCACTGGTGGTACTGAATATTTTATTACTTTTGAAGATCCAAATCGCATTGCGGTGTTTGGTTTTTTACGTTTGCGCATTCCAACTACTCCTGTTCCAGAAACATTAATTAAACAATTACCGGTTTTAAAAAACACAGCTTTTATTCGTGAACTTCATGTGTACGGCCGTCTGGTTGGCATTGGTAAACGTGAAGATTCAGCCAGTCAACACACAGGCTTAGGCAAAAAACTCGTAGCCGCGGCCGAAAAAATTGCCCGCGAACATGGCTTCAAATCTACCACGGTAATTTCCGGAGTTGGCGTGCGTGATTATTACCGCCACCTTGGCTACCGCTCCAAAGATACCTACGTAACTAAAAAAATCTAAATCCTCCGTCGGAGGATTTTTTATTACCCTTGTTTTTTAAAATATTTTATGATATTCTCGCCGAACGGAGGGTTCTTATGCTCATCAAAGGTATCGGCATGTTCGGTCTCGCGTTGGCCCTGTTTCTGGTGCGGTGGGCAGTCACCACACCACGCAAGATGCAGAGTGACACGACCATGTTCCCGCCGCCGTCCAATGGCGGCATAAAGGATCAGAGGCGCTGCGCCAAATGCAGAGCAACTCTGGTTCCCGATGGACACGGCCTTGCGTGTCCACGCTGCGGAGCGACCTACGAATAACCTTTTCCCTCGCGCGCCGGAGACGCGCGAGGCCACCCAAAAACCAAAGACCCTGGATTTTTCCAGGGTCTTTTTTATTACTCAGTTAATTTCTTATAATGGACGTAAAGTCTTAAGGATTAATTCCAACCCTTCCTCATAATTAGGCACCCCTTTAAGTTTAGCCACGGTCATCACTGCATACCGTGAACCCTCTTTAAGGGTAAAAACAACGTACTCATCCTCTTCTAACCCTCGCTTATTTAAATACCGACCAATTGACACTTTACCACCAGGAATAGAAGTAGTTAAACTCTCCATTAGTTGAACTTTTCCTTGTCCAGCGGCAATATATTTTGAAACAGCTTCTTTACTATTAACAGCATCTACAGCGGCTATATACACACTAAAATCCCCCACCACTTTCTTACCAGGTACCGTTCCTACCACACCGTACACCCCCTCACCCACTAGACTGACTGGTGCT
>CAYYQC010000034.1:0-10237 GCA_964473715.1 uncultured Gammaproteobacteria bacterium | reverse complement strand
TGGATACTAAACATACGGTTTTTGGAAAAGTTACCGATGGAATGGAAGTGGTTACGGCCATTAACTCTGTAGAAACTGATGGTTCAGATAAACCGCTCGTACCTGTCGTGATTAAAAGTATTACACTAAAATAGAACATTACCCATAACCTACCCTATGAAAATAAGTGGATTCGCCTATGCGATTGCGGCTGCCGTTATATGGGGCTTGGTGTATGCAATTGATCAAAAAATATTAACTAAAGTTTCTCCATTTGCTTTAATTTTTATTGACTCCTTAATCATACTACTAGTTTCCATACCATTTATTATTTTCAATCCTGAGCCAATACGAATATTATTTGATTCAGGTAAAGAAAATCTTTGGCTGGTTTTTATCTCAATACTGCTTGGCGCACTGGCCACTTTCTTTATTTTTTCTGGAATAAAAATCTTGGGAGCTTCAACGGCCTCCATTTTTGAAATTGCCTACCCATTTTTTGTCATATTTTTTAGTTTTTTGCTTTTTCGTACCAACTTAAATATATATTTTTTTGGAGGTGCGATTTTAATTTTTGCTGGTTCATACGTAATTATTAGATTTGGCTAAAGCATAAAGATTTACAAATACTCATTAGTTTGGTACAATAGTTCACCAAACTGATTTTACGTATGAAAAATTTTTATCATCTCCTCAGCAATTCTCTTATTGCCATTATTACCACCAATTTTGTGTGGTTTTCAGCTATCTATTGGGCTTATTTAGAAACCAAATCAGTATTGGCCACTTCATTTATGGGTGGCGCCTATTTGGTGGCCGCAGTGCTGTGTGGATTTTGGTTTGGAGCGATTGTTGATCACCACAAAAAGAAAACTGCGTTTTTTGTTTCTAGTGTTGCCACCCTAGCTTTTTTTATCCTTAGTTTTGGGTTATATCTTAGTGCGCCAGCCGGAGCGTTTACGAGTGTGAATAGTGGATGGTTTTGGGCCGTAATTATTTCTATTTTACTAGGAACCATAGCAGCCAATATTCGCCACATTGCATTACCCACAGCCACTACTATTTTAGTAGCACCAGAAAATCGCGATAAAGCCAACGGTATGAGTGGTACTGTTCTTGGTACTAGTTTTATGGTTGCCTCTATCGCGAGTGGGTTTGTATTAGGTTGGTTTGGAATGGTAACAGTTTTAATCATTGGTATAGTCTTAACGATTGCAGCATTGTTGCATTTATTTTTAATTCCGATTGTTGAACCAGAAATTGTTCATGTAGAGGGTCAAGGGAAAAAGCTTGATCTTAAAGGTACCATTAAAGTGATCAAAGATGTGCCTGGCCTACCTGGTTTAATTATTTTTAATACTCTAAATAATTTTATTGGTGGTGTATTTATGGCACTGATGGACCCATACGCACTGTCATTAATTTCCGTGCAAGTGTGGGGAACATTATGGGGCATATTAAGCTCTGGTTTTATCATTAGTGGAATTTATATTTCCAAAAAAGGGGTGGGGAAAAAACCACTTTTGGCCATGTTTAATGCCATCTTACTTACCTGGGTAGCTTCCACTTTTTTTACCATTCAACCTTCAATTATTTTGCTTTCAGTAGGTGTTTTTATGTGGATTATGTTGATACCATTTATTGAAGCAGCTGAACAAACAGTTATTCAAAAAGTGGTTCCAGCAGAAAGACAGGGAAGAATTTTTGGATTTTCCCAAAGTGTGGAATCAGCCGCATCACCAGTTACGGCCTTTATGATTGGGCCAATTGCACAATTTATTTTTATTCCATTTATGACCACGGGTCGGGGAGTTGATTTGATTGGATCTTGG
Source organism: uncultured Gammaproteobacteria bacterium (assembly GCA_964473715.1). Taxonomy (GTDB): domain Bacteria; phylum Patescibacteriota; class Patescibacteriia; order Magasanikbacterales; family UBA922; genus 2-12-FULL-41-16. Next base: position 8,426 of record CAYYQC010000034.1, on the reverse strand, counting down.
TTTGGTACTGGTGCAGCTCGTGGAATTGCCTTGGTGTTTATTGTGGTTGGTGTGATTGGTTTTGCCTTAACGGTTTTTGCCATGCGTTCAAAATCCTACCATTTATTAGCCAATCGATACGCGGAATAACTGTGAACAAGCAGTATTAACTCAACAGAATTTTATTAATAATTAACTAAATAGTATGAACCGTCCCGTACACTTTGAAATTCAAGCCGATGAACCAGAGCGCGCCGCCACATTTTATACCGCAGTTTTTGGTTGGAAAATTGATCTTTGGCCAGGTTTAGGCTGGGACTATTGGGTAGTAATGACTGGTGAAAAAGACACCAAAGAGCCTGGTATTCATGGTGGACTTTTAAAACGCCCTGTACCTTTAACCGAGCAACAATGTGGTGTAAATGCGTTTGTATGTACCATGGAAGTAGAAAATTATGATGCGTGCGAACAGAAAATTTTAGCGGCTGGTGGAAAAATCGCGATGCCAAAATTTGCACTGACCGGTATGGCTTGGCAAGGATATTATTTGGATACAGAAGGAAATACGTTTGGTATTCACCAGGCTGATTCAAATGCAAAATAATCTTTTTTAAATTTTTAAAAGCAACTCTTAATTGGGTTGCTTTTTTAATTAAAAAGGGTAAGATATAGATACATTATTTTGAATATCTGAATAATATGGCAATAGAAAATAAAATATTTAAAGTTAATGAGCTTAAAATATCTTCCCGTATTAGAGAAGTGGATGCTGAGTGGATAATTTGTTTACACGGACTAAAATCAAATAAACATCTTTTTGACCCTATTTTTACTATTGAGGAATTAAAAAATTATTCAATTTTAGCTTTGGATTTTGTTGGTTTTGGTGAGTCAGATAAACCAAAAGACTTTTCATATAACCCTGCCGATCAAACAAAAATAGTAAAAACATTAATTGAACAAATCGGTGCGCAAAAAATTAATCTCATCGGACATAGTGTGGGTGGCATGGTTGGAACTTTACTTCTGAATGAGTCTGGTGAAAAAATTATTTCTTTTATTAACCTTGAAGGAAATTTAGTGGGCAAAGATTGTAGTGCTAGTGCTGAGGTTATTTCTCAATCGTTTGAACAATTTAAAAATCACGCTTTTACAGAACTAAAAGCATTGCTCGACCAAGATAAATTACAAGCTGTAAATCAGGTGCCAGATTTTGTGTTTTATAAAACTTCACAATCTATTGTTGACTGGTCAAAGAGTGAAAAATTATTAGACATATTTATTAATACTAAACAAAGAAAATTATTTGTATATGGAGAGAAAAATAAATCTAAAATAGATGTTCTTGATAACAAAGTTCCTGTAGCTGAGATTCCAAATTCAGGGCACTTTATGTTAACAGATAATTCAGAATATACCTGGGAAATAATTAGGGATTTTATTACTAAAATATAACATGGTTGATTTGGAATGAATATGTTGACATGTTAACTGATCCCAAAAATGCCGAGATTATGAGTTATTGGGCTAAAGATCAGTACCAGCAGTTGAAAGAGTTGGTTGTAATTAAACAAATAACCTAATATGAAAACAGAATTAGACTTAGTGAAACAATTTCATACCAAATTTAATCAGCCAATTCTACTAACACCATCATTAATTCCAGAAAACCGTTATAATTGGCGCCATGAACTAATGAAAAGTGAAGTGGAAGAATATAACGAAGGTAATCAAAAAGCTGACTTGGAAAACGTAGCCAAAGAATTGTGTGATATTTTATTTAGTGTGTATGGAACGATTCTTGAACATGGTTTACAGGATAAAATTGAAGTTATGTTTGCAGAAGTCTGGCGTTCAAATATGAGTAAAGAGGCTAGTGAGTATAAAATGATCAAAGGTCCAAGTTACTTTAAAGCAGATTTGAAGAAGTTTTTGAAATAAATATGCGTGTTGAGCAAATTTTTATTGAGTCAACCAAAGGAAAGATTGCGTTAGCAATTAATCATCCGGAAATAAAGACTAAAAAACTGGCAATTCTATGCAGTGGTTTTTTGGATTCCAAAGATTACGCGCACTTGGCTGGCTTAGCTGAAGACTTATGTAAAGAAGGATATACAGTAGCGCGATTTGATGCGACTGGTATTTGGGAGAGCAAAAGTGTGGGAGAATATTTAACTACGCACTATTTAGAAGATCTAAAGAATGTAATTGATTTCATGGAAAAGCAAGATAATTTTACCTATCTTTTACTTGGCGGACACAGTAAAGGTGGATTTATGGCTCTATATCATGCCTGCCAGGACCCTCGTGTTTCGGCCTTGCTTGTAATTATGAGTGCCTATCCTTTTATTAAGGAAAGTAACAAGCCTATTATTGAAAAATGGGAAAAACTAGGCAAGCGAATTTCACATCGTGACATTCCAAATTCAAATAAAACTAAGGAAATTATTATTCCATTTTCATATGTAGCTGACCGCTTACAGTATGACTTGTTGGCTAAATTGCCAAACTTGCAGGCTCCCTTAATTATGGTGGCTGGTGCAGAAGATCAGGTGGCTTTGCCTGAAGATGTGAAAACTCTATTTGACCAAGCACCAGAAAACAAAAAATATCTTTTGATTCCGGGTGTGGGACATGATTACCGGAAATATCCTGAGCAAATAAAGCTGATAAATGATATAATAATTACCAATTTGAAACAACTAATCTAATGTATGGAAACCACAGCCAAGCCAATGACTAAAGAAGAATATTTAGCGCTGACTACTATTAAAAGTGTAGAAGAGGCGAGAGGCTATTTACTACAACTTAGAATTTTATTTCCATTATTATTACTCTTGATTGGTCTATCAAAATACCTAAAACTTCCTACACCGTATGACTTATATTTTGGGATTTTTTGTTTAGTGGCTTGGGCATATTTTGTTTATTTTTGTAGAAAAGTAATTAAAGCCGAAAAATTTGCCGACACTAGTTACCTGTTAAGTATAATTTTTGCCCCAATTAGTTGGATTTGGTTTTATCCCGCTATTATGGAGCCGTTGCTAGTTATTACTGGTGAAAAAGAAATTGCCCCAGGTTTTAATATTAAAACTGTTGAGGAAAAATTAGCGGCCAAAGCAAAAGCAAATAAAAGTTTTACGTCTTTTATGCTTAAATTTATTATAGGCTCTATTATTTTCTTAGTAGCACTTTTTGGGGCTTTGGTAATTATATTTAAATAATTTAATTCTATGGCTACTGCTAAATACGTTGATGACGACCACACACCAGTGCAACGATTATTTAAACTTCGAATTCCATCTTTAATGGTAGGCTTGTTTTTAGGTTTGTTTCTTTCTTTTGTGGCCTCTCGCTTTGAGGAAGTAGTGGCAGAAAACGTGGCCATTGCTTTTTTTATCCCATTTATTGTGTATTTAGCCGCTGCCGTAGGCTCACAAACACAAACTATTTATGTGCGTGACCTCAAAACAGGTAAGGCTAACTTTCATACTTATTTAATTAAAGAATCAATCCTCGGTATTATTCTGGGAACTTTTTTTAGCGTGTTAACTGGGGGAATCGTTATGGCCTGGTTTAAATCATATGAATTAGCCATGGCCGTGGGATTAGGCGTATTTGGTGCAGTTTTTGTGGCCCCAGTAATTGCTTTAGTAATTTCTGAAATTTTAGAATTACAACATGAAGACCCTGCTGTTTGGGCTGGACCAATGGCCACGGTGGTTCAAGACACAGTTAGTGTAATGATTTTTGGAATGATTGCGACAGCCATCTTATTGTAGATCTTTCATCTTTTCTAAAAACGCAGCCGTCCATAATTCATATCCATAATCATTGGGGTGAAAATAGTCCGCCGAATACGTGCTTTCAATTTTTGCGTGTGCAGCAAAAAAATCATGAACATTGGCTATTTTAATGCGGTCAGATTCCAAAGCAATAATAGCACGATTTATTGGAGCTGAACGCTTTTCAATTAACCAAATGTATGGATAGGGGAGAAGCTGTGCACCAGTGAAATTAGGTAAATTTGCAATGTAAATTTTTGCCTGAGTTTTGGTGTTTAGCTCACTGATAATAAAATTTAAATTTTCCAGCACATAGTCTTTTGATGCTAAACGATCAATATCATTTCCACCAATTGAAATAGTTATGATATCAGGTTGATACGCAATAATGGTTGGTAATTGCTTTTCTTTTAAATCACGTAATCGGGCACCACTAACACCAATGTTTTTGTATTCCACTGTATGATCTTGAGCCAAATACTCAGCAATTTTATATGGGTATGTTTTTTCTACCACTGATGCACCACGACCCTGCACGGTACTGTCGCCAGCCGCAATATATTTGAGCAAAGGACCTTTGCCTAATTCCTGATTAACCTGGACAATCACGGGATTTTGTGCCAAAAACAAGATATAACGAAAACGAATAAAATACACTAATAAATAGACGCTTAAAATGGCCACTGCTAAGTAGAGTGAATACTTTGTAAATTTAATCATATAATTACACTATAGCCTTTAAACCAAGGGCTGGCAAGCTTTACAACCCTTGCCCAAAGGCGTATTATGTGAATATATGAAAATCACTTCTGCCAAATTTGTCAAAGGAATCGTGGGCACAGATGATGTGCTTGAATATGACAATCCTCAAATTGCTTTTATTGGACGCTCTAATGTAGGAAAATCCAGTACTATCAATGCCATTGTTGGTCAAAAAACATTGGCTAGAGTCAGTAAAACACCTGGTAGCACGCAGGAAATTAACTTATACGTTTTAAATAATCGGGTATATTTACTTGATCTTCCTGGATATGGTTTTGCTAAAACCGTGAAAGCTGGACGAGAACGATATCAAAAAGTAATTGATTGGTATTTATTCAAATCTGAATATGAGCCAAAAAAAGTAGTGATGATTGTAGATGGTGAAGTTGGTCTCACTCCGCTTGATGTAGAAATGTTGGATGCTTTGGAAAAAGCAGGAAAAAATATTGTAGTTTTGGCTAATAAAGTGGATAAAATAAAATCTTCTCAATATGAAGATAAACTTCAAGACCTCCAAGACGAAGTTGGTGACCATCCAATTATTCCATTTTCAGCTACTAAAAAAATTGGTATTGGTGATTTAGTGGAAGAAATTTTATCGTAACTATGCGTGTGCGAAAATACATTTTAGAAGCCGTGGTCTTTTTATCTGGCGGGATCGTAATGATGTATGAATTAGCTGGCTCTCGTGTACTTGCGCCCTACGTAGGAACATCTATTTTTGTGTGGGCCAGTTTAATTGGAGTAATTTTAGGCAGTTTGAGTTTGGGCTATTATTATGGCGGTAAAATTGCTGACAAACGCCAGGAAACAATTAGCCTGGCTTTTATTATTGCCCTGGCGGCTATTTGTGTAAGATTAACCGCTAGTTTACGTGATAGCGTGCCAGAAACTTTAGCCAATTGGAATTTGGGTTTACAAATGGAAAGCGTGCTCTTGGCAATTATTTTATTTGCTCCAGCCTCATTATTTTTAGGTATGGTTTCGCCATATGCCACACGATTGCGTTTGTCTGGATTAGATACCTCTGGAAGCGTGGTGGGAAGACTATCGGCCATTTCCACCATCGGCAGTATTGCTGGTACTTTTTTCGCTGGCTTTTATTTAATTCCACAGTTAGGAACAAATAGAATTCTCATTGGAATTTCTTTGGCCTTATTATTCATGAGCATTTTGCTTATTGCTGCAGAGACAATATCGAAAAAAAAGAAACTTTGGGCCATTGCAATCTTGGTAGCAACGGCCGTTGTTTTTGGTACGCTTCAGAGTCCGAGCAAAGCACATGCTGTAGATATTGATACGGTTTATAACCGAATTTGGTTATATGAAACTATTTCCAACCAAACACAACGAAAAAAGCTTAATTTGGTGACTGACCCAGGAGGCATTCAATCAGCCATGTATTTGGATAATCCAACTGAATTGGTCGCTGAATATACTAAATTTTATAGATTAGGAAATCATTTTTTTCCTAATTTAAAAAATGCCTTAGTTATTGGGGGTTGCGCATATTCATATCCCAAAGATTTTCTTATTCAAAATCCAGAGGCACATCTTGATGTGGTAGAAATTGATCCAGGCATGACTGCACTTGCGCGTCAGTATTTTCATTTAAAAGACGATCCACGCTTAAACATTATTCATGAAGATGGACGAATTTATTTAAATAGAAATTCTAAACAGTACGATGTAATCTACATCGATGCGTTTAACTCACATTCTTCAGTGCCTTTTCATTTAACCACACAAGAAGCTGTACAGAGTGTTTATACTAGTTTGTCAGATAGTGGAGTTGTTCTTCTCAACACCATTACTGCTCTTGATGGTGAAAAAGGTAAATTTCTTGAAGCTGAATACAAAACCTACAAAAGTATTTTTCCTCAAGTCTATATAATTCCAGTTCGTAGCAATACCAATGAAGTTACGCTTCAAAATGTCATGATTATTGCACTAAAATCTGACCAAATCCCAAAATGGGTAAGTAATAATAAGGAATTAAACGGCTATCTATCAAAAGTATGGAGAAAAGTGCCTGATACAGGTTTACCAATTTTAACTGATGATTTTGCCCCAGTAGATTATTACAAAATGCTCGCTCTGTAAGCCCTTGGCATTAGGTAATTTTTTTAGTAAAATTAAAGAATATAAATAATTACATATGGGAACCAAACAAAAAATAAGCATTGGCATTGTCGTAGTCGCTTTAATTGGAATTTCCTCATTTTTGTTCCTTTCTCGTCCACTCCCAGCCCCAACTGAAATGACCGCTGATTCTCTCGATACCGGAGATGCTAACTCTATTTTACAAGAGGGTGAAGTGGTGTATGTGGCTAGTAGTGGCACTACTGCCACTTTTGAAATTGATGAAACCTTAAATGGTAAACCTAAACATGTGGTAGGTACGACTTCTGATGTGCAGGGTCAAGTAACTTTTAATACCATTGACCCAAGTTTATCTAAATTAGGTATTTTTAAAGTTAATGCACGCACTCTAAAAACAGACGAAGCTCGCCGCGATAATACTGTTGGTCGTATAGTTCTAAAGTCTGCTGATAATGCCAATGAATTTATTATTTTTGAAGCAAATGGAGTAAAGGAAATGAATAAAGTAGGGGATGAATTAACATTCAAAATACCAGGTAAATTAACCGTGGCTGGTGTTACCAAAGACGTAACTTTCTCAGGCACAGCAACTGTCAAAGAACAAACAATGAACGGAACTGTTTCGGCCACAATTTTGTACAAAGATTTTGGTATTGAAATTCCAAAGCTTCCAATCATTGCGTGGGTTGATGAAAGTGTAAAAATTACTATTAATTTTATTGGCAAAACCATTTAATCTCATATTTATGAAATCATCAATCAAATTTACCACTCCCAAGACAATTCTTGTGACCGGATGCGCTGGTTTTATTGGTTCTAATTTTACCAATACGTTTACCAAGCGTTTTCCTAAAACTAAAATTATTGGTCTTGACGACCTTTCTTCTGGACGCCGCGAAGAAGTTGGTAAGCATGTAACCTTTTACAAAGGCTCTATTGCTGATGGAAAAATATTAGACAAAATTTTCAAAACACATAAACCCGAATTTGTTTTTCATTTTGCAGCTATTCCACGCGTTTCATATTCTGTAGAACAACCAGCTGAAACTACGGCTGTAAACATTGCCGGCACAGTATTACTCATGGAAAAATGTAAAGATTATAAGGTAAAACGCTTTGTCTTTTCTTCATCTTCTTCGGTATATGGTGGAGCCAAAAAACTCCCAACCAAAGAACATGAAAATCTTCCAGACCCAAAATCTCCATATGCCATGCAAAAATTTGCCATTGAACCTTTTTGCAAAATCTTTAGTGATTTATATGGTCTAGACACAGTTTGTCTCCGTTACTTTAATGTGTTTGGCCCTGGTCAATTTGGTGACTCAGCCTATTCCACAGTAATTTCTGCTTGGCTTGAAAAAATGTATTTCCCGGTAAAAGGCAAGCGCGCATTCCTAGAAGGTAATGGTTCACAATCTCGTGATTTCTGCTACGTAGACAATGTAGTAGACGCAAATATTCGCGCCATGATGATGAATAAACCAAGTCGAGGCGAAGTGTTCAATGTGGCGAATGGCGAACGTACTACAATTCTGGAAGTAAAGAAATTAATTGAAAAATATACTGGCCGAAAACTTGACCTTGAAATTCGTGGGCCTCGCATTGGCGATGTAAAACACACTCATGCCGATGTTTCCAAGGCTAAAAAATGGTTTGGTTATGAACCAACCATTGATTTCAATACTGGCCTTAAACGGACTATTACTTGGTTTGAAGGACGAAAGAAATAATTGAGAGGCCTGTTGGTTGACAAAAATGCCTAAAATTGGCATAATCTGGCCAGAAAACCTCTGAATA
>CAYYQC010000033.1:0-10434 GCA_964473715.1 uncultured Gammaproteobacteria bacterium | reverse complement strand
ACAAAATAAAACGACCCCGAAAGGTCGTTTTATGCTTTTTGTTCGTAAGCCGAATTTTGTTTCTATTCCTTTTACAGAATAGACGACGATCATTTATCTCGACCGCATATTACTACACGGCTCTAACGAGCGAACTTTTCGAATCCTGATTGCTCAGAAAACGCTGCTCTTTCTCCAGGTAGGGGTTGCCGCTGCACCATATTGCTATGGGCAAAGTATGATTGCTTTTATCTCGAGGGTAAAAACATTCATACACTTTTCACCTTTTGTCCCGACAAGTCGGGATTAGTATTGTCTCTGTGGCCCTATCCCGTAAACCGCATTGCTACGGTTCAGATGGACGTTATCCATTACCTTTTTCTAGGGAGCTCGGACTTTCCTATTCAATTTCTTGCGAAATTAAATCGATCATCTTCCCAAAAAGCCTGTAAATTATACTATAAATAAGGCTAAAAGTCAAGATTGACCCATGGTCCTATTTTGCGGTATTATATAGGCAGATTAATCATTATGAAACGATCCGAAATCATCCTCATGTTTATCCAAGTACCCTTGGATTTTCTGCTTTTGTGTTTGGCAGGAATGAGTGCTTATTATTTGCGGCTTTCTGATGTGGCGGTGGCTTGGCGGCCGGTTTTGTTTTCTATTCCACCTGGTGAATTTTTAAATATTATCATGTCAGTGGCGGTTGGTTGGTTACTTATTTATGCATTGGCTGGATTATATAAACCAGATGCTAACCGTAAATTATTAACAGATTTAACTACTTTGGTGTTGGCATCTTCAAGCGGTTTGGCTGCGGTTGCGGTTGCTTTGCTGTTTGGCCAGGCCATTTTTGACTCACGGTTTTTGGTGTTAGTTGGTTGGGGATTGGCAATTATTTATGTGGCGTTTGGTCGTTTACTTATTCGCGGTATTAAAGGAATTTTATATCGCGCGGGAATTGGTAAACGACGTGTGGCGATTGTAGGTAATAGTGGTTCAGTGGCCGCATTAATTACTGATTTACGTAAACGTCCAGAATTAGGATACGAAGTGGTGGCTGAATTTGAAACTGTCAAAGAATTGGTTGCACACAAACAATCACTGAATTTGGATGAAATTTTGTATTTACAAATGCAGCCTTCTGAAAAAGAAGTAGTATTAATGCTAGAATATTGCCACAATGAACATGTAACTTTGAAATATTCTGCAGATTGGTTTGCTACGTATAGTGCGATTAAACGCGTACAGCCACTCGCAGGTGTCCCACTTGTAGAATTGCAGCGCACGCCTTTGGATGGTTGGGGTCGGGTGATTAAACGGTTGTTTGATATTGTGGCGAGCGTAATTTTAATTGTCGTTTTTTCACCAATTTTATTATTGTGTGCTCTTGCCGTGTATATTGAAACTGGCGCACCAATTATTTATAAAAATGAACGCGTGGGAATTCGTGGCAAGAATTTTTTCACTTACAAATTCCGTTCCATGTATCAAAAAGATTCTACGGGTGTGCAATTTGGTGAAGCAGGAAAAATGGCTGAAGATAAAGAAAAAGAATTAATTAAAACCCAAAATAGCAAAGCTGGTCCAATTTATAAAATTGCTAATGACCCACGCGTAACCACTGTAGGTAAATTTATTCGTCGCTTTAGCCTTGATGAATTGCCTCAATTCTTTAATGTTTTGGGTGGAAGTATGAGTTTAGTAGGGCCTCGTCCACATCAACCGCGTGAAGTGGCTGGCTATGCCGCTGAACATAAACGAGTGTTAATAATTAAGCCAGGTATTACGGGATTGGCGCAAATTTCTGGACGCAGTGATTTATCTTTTGCCGAAGAAATTCGTTTGGATGCGTTTTATATTGAACATTGGAGTTTGCGTTTAGATTTAATTCTCATGCTCAAAACGCCGTTTATCGTTTTTAAGAGCCGGAAAGTATTATGAAAATTGCCCTAGTCCATGATTATCTGTCGCAAGACGGAGGGGCAGAACGGGTCTTGCGTGCGTTTCACGAATTGTGGCCAGAAGCCCCAATTTTTGTGTTGTTTGAACAAAAAGGAAAAGTAGCTGGTTTTGATCAAGCGAAAATTAAAGAATCTTTTTTATCGTATCTGCCATTTGGTCGTACTAAATATCAGTGGTATTTACCACTTATGCCACTCGCCGTGGAAAAATATCAACTTCATGAATTTGATGTGGTGTTATCATCAACAAGTGCATTTGCCAAAGGTGTTCTCACTCGGCCTGGTGCGTTGCATATTTCTTATTGTCATACACCAACGCGGTATTTGTGGACTGATACGCATGAATATATTGCTGACCTTTCGTATAATCGCGTCATTAAATCTTTTTTACCGCCATTATTACATCGATTGCGCTTGTGGGATAAAATGAGTGTGGACAGGGTGGATCATTTTATTGCCAATTCAGATACCGTACGCGCACGCATTCAAAAATATTATCGCCGCGACAGTGATATTATTTATCCGCCAGTTTCTACTGAACAATTTTTTGTGAGTCCACAAGTAGGTGACTACTTTGTCACTGGTGGCCGCATGGTGCCGTACAAACGTTTTGACTTAGTGGTACGAGTGTTTAATCGTTTGGGCTGGAAACTAAAAGTTTTTGGTGATGGACCGGCTTTGGACGACTTAAAGAAGATTGCCAAATCTAATATAGAATTTATTGGTAGGGTGAGCGATGCTGACAAAGCTGCACTCATGTCTGGCGCACGCGCTTTTATTCACCCACAAGTTGAAGACCTTGGTATTACTGCACTTGAAGCGATGGCTGCAGGTAGACCGGTAATTGCCTATGGTGTTGGTGGTGCTACTGAAACCGTGATTCCAAAAAAGACTGGTTTACTTTTTTATGAACAAAATTGGGATTCTTTATATCAAATATTACGTGACTTTGATTATACGGCTTGGGACCCTCAAGCAATTAGAGCATGGGCAGAACGTTTTGATGAAAAGCGTTTTAAGGATTTAATTAAACAATACGTTACTGATAAATTTACTCGGCATACAGCCAGTCAAGCTCAGTGTAGACTGCAGGTGCGGTATTAATATGAAAATTGCGATTGATGTACGGCCACTGCAGACTTCGGTACGCACTGGAGTGGGGGAATATGCTTATGAACTGCTCTCCGCAGTTTTTTCATTATATCCGGAACACACATATTTTTTGTGTTCAAGCGGATTGCATGCTTTTGAAATTCCCAAGGATTGGCAAAAAGAAAATATTATTCCGTTACATTTACAGTGGCCAAATAAAATAATCAATGCTTCTATTTTATTTAGTAATTGGCCGCGAATTTCTGATTGGCCAAAATTAAATAAGCAAAACATAAATTTTGATTACATCTATTATCCTAATTTGAGTAGTATTGGAGTAGAGGATACGGTGCCGACTATTTTAACGGTTCATGATATTACTTTTTCTTTATTTCCTCAGTTTCTTTCATTACATCGCAGGTTTTGGCATGCGGCCATTAAGCCAGGGAAATTAATTAATTCGGCGACTAAAATTACGACCCCGTCTGAGGTAACTGCCGCTGACGTAGCTGGTGAATTTAAAATTAATTTGGAAAAAATAAATGTGATTGCACCAGGTCAATGTTCTGATTGGGTAAAGCCTAGCGAGATGGATTTGGAGCGGGTAAAAAAAGTATACAATCTCCCAGAAAAATTTATTTTATATGTGGGGACGATTGAACCGCGAAAAAATATCTTTGGTTTGATTCAGGCTTTTGTTGGTTGGCAAAAACAATCTGCCAATGACGCAAAGTTGGTAATTGCCGGTGCAAAGGGCTGGAAAAATAAAAGAATTTTTCAATTAATTAAAAGCAATCCAAATATTATTTATTTGGGATATGTGCCAGATTCAGATAAACCAGCTTTATATTCACTCTCTCGAATATTTGCGTATCCAAGTTTTTACGAAGGTTTTGGTCTGCCAATTTTAGAAGCGTTTATGAGCGGTGTGCCAGTATTAACCAGTAATCGTTCGGCCTTAACTGAAGTGGCAGAAAGTGCTGCGTATTTAGTAGATCCAAATAATCAAAGTGATATTGCGATTGGTTTGGAGCGATTATGGAGTGATAAGTCAGCGCGAAATTATTATGTAGAAAAAGGAAGAGAACGGGCAGCCCAGTTTTCTTGGCAAGAATCAGCGAAAAAATTCATGAAACTAATAAATCCGCCTTCATAGCGGATTTATTTTATTTTGCATGAGAGATGAACCGCTGCGCGTTCACGCTATCGCTCCCCGGAAAGGGTGCAAAACGTGAACGCGCAAACGGCGTCAGTCGGCCAGCGTTCGCCGTCGGCTGTCCCGGGTTCCTTCCACAGTCTGGAAGTTGGGGACGCCTGATGTGTCACCTCGGAACATCTCGCTCCGCTTGCTGAGCGGCTGGAGCATGGACCGAAGGCAGAACGACTGAGCGGTCTCCGCTTTTGGTGGGCGGTCGCCACCTCTTTGGGCGACTGACCTGTTTGTGTCCGACGACATGGAGACGTCTCCTTGGTTTTGGCAGCTTGCGCCACCAGGTGAAATTTCAGGATAAATAAAAAAACACCTCTTGTCAAGGCATTCCACTGATAATTTTATTTAATTTTAGTAATGTTGTGAGTGCCGCCGCGCGCCCACAAAGCCAACCCAAAGGTCGACGATGTGGACGCGCGACGTGCGCTGGCGAGAGCTCAGCTCAGCTCTGCTTGCGTGCCGAGCCCCCCGGCATGATGACCTCGATGTGCGGCTTCTTGCCGCACATCAGCTCGGCCGCAATGGCCTTGTTCCGAGCGACGCTCACCGGGTTGTTATCGCGAACGGTCTGCCCACGTCCGCCCGAGCGGGGGGTGGGGCGAACGGTGCGGTCGGTGATGTCGGTGCCGTGGTAGTGACGAACGAGATTCTTCAAGATATCCCCCCAAGGCACCCTGCATGGGTGCCGAACGTTTAGAGTCCGGGAGATGATATACCAAAACCAGCTTTTTGTAAAGCCTGTCTGTGTTTTTGGGATTGTTATTAAAATTTTTGGACTGGCTGCGTTCTCTCGTCCGCCCTGGAAAGGCAGAAAAGAGAACGCAGCCTGGCGGCTACGCGGGAGGGACGAGTCCTTCGCAGCATTGCCGTTGTCCCGCTCGAGCGGGATCATCTTCACCCGCGCAGGCACCGCGACAGTCGTGACGAACGCGTTGGTTGTGCGAGGATTCAGCCTCGTGTCGAAGAGGGGTACGAGTCCCCTCCATAATGCCGCGGGCGGCGGCTTGGACCAGTTGGTCCATATTTTTTTGCATGGTCTCTCCTTTGGGCCGAAGCCCGATTACAAATTTAAACTACTGTTAAAATTGTTTTTTGTCAATTTTATAATTAAAAAAACAATCCTAAATTTATCTTAGGATTGTTTCGTTCTCGCAATAATATTAAATCCACTCTGCTTTTAATTCACTAAACCGATCGACTTTGATCGCTTCGCGAATTTCTTTCATTAAATTTAAGAAGAAATGAAGATTGTGTAGTGTTGCCAAGCGATAGGCGAGTAATTCTTCACTTCGGAAAAGGTGGTGCAAATAAGCGCGAGAATAATTTTTACAAGTGATGCAATCACAGGCCGGATCAATTGGTCCAGCGTCTGTGCGGAAAGCGGCATTATTAATATTAATTTTATAATTGGCACTTATATTTTTATGAACATACAGTGAACCATTGCGCGCTACGCGTGTTGGGGCTACACAATCAAACATATCAATGCCACGTTCTACTACGGCAAACAAATCAGCGGGGGAATAACCAAGACCCATGGTATAGCGGGGTTTATCGGCAGGCACATGTGGCAATACCCAATCAATAATATCTTTGGTGGCCGCCATATTATAACCCACAGACTCACCACCAATCGCAATGCCATCAAAATCCAAGCTCGCAATAAATTTAGCAGATTCTTCCCGGAATTCTTGATGATTGGCACCTTGAATAATGCCAAATAAAAATCTTTGGTAATCTTTATTTTTTTGTTTCAATTGATTGTGTGCTTCGAGTGAGCGGACTGCCCAGCGATGAGTGCGATCCATGGCTGATTTGGTATAGGTTTTATCAGCCGCGTCTGGAGTACATTCATCAAAGGCCATGATAATATCAGCCCCAATTTTGTGCTGTGTTTCAATGGCAGATTCTGGAGTAAAGCGGTGGCTAGAACCATCTAAATGTGAACGAAAAGTCACCCCATTTTCATCAATAGTTACTAATTTGCCAGCATTATGTGAGCTTTTATTATTGGCTTCGTTAGCTTCAATTTTTTCTTCACGTTGCACTCCTAAACTAAATACTTGGAATCCACCGCTGTCAGTGAGAATGGGGCGGTCCCAATTCATAAATTTATGAAGTCCGCCAAATTGGGCAATTAAATCTTCGCCTGGCCGCAAGTGTAAGTGATAGGTATTTCCTAAAATAATTTGTGCGTCCAGAGTGTGTAAATCATCTTGATCTAGACTCTTAACCGTACCCTGGGTACCAACCGGCATAAAAACCGGAGTTTCAATATCTCCGTGATCAGTATGGATAATTCCAGCGCGGGCTTTGGTTTTGGAGTCCTCTTTTAAGAGGGTAAAAAATTTGTTCATATGGTTCATAAAGATACCATAAACCAGCTTGAAGTTCAAGCCCCCTGCGTGCTATTATGCCCAGTATATTTAATACAAAATTATGAGTAATCCTGAAGGAAAAGTGCCACCAGAAATCGCTGATTTTAAATTTCCAGATATACCAGGATTGGCTGAGCCAGGACCAGAAGTTGTTCAACCAAAATATTTTGAGGGCCAAGCATATAATCCAAGTTGGTGGGGTCAGCCAGATGCCTACAGTGAAGATTTTAATGACGCTTTAGATTATGTTGATGATGAGGGAAAACCAGCTCCATGGTTGGTTGCTGATGAAAAGGGTAACTATTTTTTGACTAAGGCCGGGGTTAAAGAATTGGAACGTTCGGGCACAGAGAAAAAATTAGGCTCTCAGATTGATCGTTCGCAGACTGCGCAAATTGCGCGTGAAAGTCGAATTCGTGAACGACCTATGTTTAAGACTTCATATGCTACAGGTGGGGCTGCAAAACCTGAACCGAAACTTAGTGCGGAAGAAAGATTGGATGCTGTGTTCAGTAAAATGGAGGCCATAGATAGAAAAAAAGATAATAAACCAGAACCAACCAAAGAAATGGGATTATTGTTTGCTGATGCTTTTGCATCTTTAGGATTTACTTTGGAGAGAGGGGATGTAACTGTGAGAGGGACTTCACCTTTAGGCGAACCATTGTATAGATTAGAAGCACTTTGGTATAAAGGAAAATTTAAAGGAAAGCCTAAAAAAATGAATCGAAATTTTGAAGGTTCACGAGACAGTATTTTAGAAGAAATTGGAGAATTAAAATAAATGTATAAATTAACCCCAAAATTTTTACCCATATTTGGCGCACTTATCTCTATTGTGTTATTTTTGGGTACTGCGTATTTGTGGTATGGATTTTGGAAAGAGGAGAGAATGAAAATTGTGGTGGAAGAAAGTTTACAGGGTACTAAAGATATTCGAGATATTGAAGATAAAATTGTTGCAACTAGTACAGAAAAAATTCCCAATATAACGGTAACAAGTACAAATCAAAAGGCTACTTCAACTGCGCCAACCTCAACTATTTCCTCTAAACCTACATCTACATTACGCACCGCGGTTTCGCCACTCACTGGCACTTTGGTTTTACAAGAAGGTGATGTGAATTTAAATGTGCCGTACACTTCACAGGCACCAGAACGCAATTGGTCAGCGCCATGGCAAGATGCGTGCGAAGAAGCGGCTGTGCTTATGATTGATGCTTATGCGAGGGGGTATGGGCTTAGTCCGCTTTCAGCTAAGGATGAAATTATTCGCATGATCAATTGGGAGGATGAACAAAAAATGTTTACCAGTATTGATGCAATTGGAGTGCAAAAAATTTTTACTGAATATTTGCATTATAAAAAGCCAGTGAAAATTATTGAAAATCCAACCGTAGAACAAATTAAACAATTGTTAAACGAAGGAAAGCCGGTGTTGGCTTTGGCACATGGTAAAACATTGGGTAATAAATATTATTCCAATGGTGGGCCAGATTATCATGCGTTTGTTATTCGTGGTTATACTAAAGACAAGTTTATAACTAATGATCCAGGGGTAAACCGTGGGGCAAATTTTCTTTTTCCCATTGAAAATGTGATGAAATCTTTGCGAGATTGGAATGACGGGGATGTAAAAAATGGGACACCTGTTATTATTGTAGTGGAATAACATGATTGATTATTCTAAAGAATTAAATCCAGAGCAGTGTAAGGTTGTTGAAAATGGCGACGGTCCTTGTTTGGTTTTGGCGGGTGCAGGTTCTGGTAAAACACGCACGATTACCTATCGGGTGGCCTATTTGTTGGAACACGGCGTGCAGCCCGATGAAATTTTATTAGTAACGTTTACCAATAAAGCGGCGCGCGAAATGGTGCATCGCTTGGAATCATTACCAATTGAAACTGGCATTAAAACACGTTTGCCGTGGAGCGGTACCTTTCATCACATTGCCTTTCGGCTTTTAAAACAATACGCTTCACTTTTGGGTTATCAAAATAATTTTACCGTGCTCGACACTGAAGATAGTAAAGATATTTTGAAATTGAGTCTTAAAGTGGAAGGGGTTGATAAAACGCAAAAACGATTTCCGTCAGCGGCCGTAATTCATTCGTTAATTAGTTATGCGCGCAATGCAGGTAAAGGTTTATCTGAGGTTTTGGAATTAAAATATCCGCAGTGGGCCGATTTGGCTGATACGATTGGCCGAATTGCCAATGATTATTCTCGCCGAAAAATTGCAGCCAATGCCATGGATTTTGATGATTTGCTGACGAATTTGTACCGTTTACTCGCGGGGCATGATACTTTGCGACAAAAATTAGCCACCCAATTTAAGTATGTTTTAGTGGATGAGTATCAGGATACTAATAAAATTCAGGCTTTAATTATTCAAGCTTTATCATCAGTTCATAGAAATATTTTAGTAGTGGGGGATGATGCGCAAAGTATTTATTCGTTCCGTGCCGCTGATATTCAAAACATTTTAGATTTTGAGGCTCATTACCCAGGTGCGCAAATTTTTAAATTAGAAACTAATTATCGTTCTACACCAGATATTTTGGATGTGGCCAACGAGTTAATTGCCAACAATACTAAACAATATTTAAAAGAATTAAAAAGTGTTAAAGAAAAATTTACTAAACCAGAAGTGCATGCGTTTTTAGATCAAGCTGAAGAAGGCGAATTTGTCGCGCAAAGAATTTTAGAATTGCGCGATGAGGGCGTAAAGCTTTCGCATATGGCTGTGTTATTCCGGGCTGCTTTTCATTCTCAGGCTGTGGAATTGGAATTAACTAAACGGAATATTCCCTATGAATATCGTGGTGGAATTAGATTTTTTGAACGCGCTCATGTTAAAGATGCCTTAGCTTTTTTGCGGATTTATTCTAATCAAAAAGATACGATTGCCTGGTCGCGCGTATTGTCTATGCAAACGGGGATTGGTCCAGCCGCAGCTGAGAAAATTATTCAAATGATTTTGCCACTAGAAGAACGGCTCAATGATTATCACATTGATATTGTCGCCCAATCTTTACCAGCACGTGCAAAAGTTGGTTGGACTGATTTTGGGGTAATTTGGAATCGAGTTATTCGAAACAATGATGAAAATTCTGGGCCTGGTGATTTGCTGCGCGCCGTATTGGACTCTAAATATTTAGAATATCTGGAAGCGGAATATCCTGATTACAAAGATCGGCGTGATGATTTGGAGCAGCTCGCGACTCTAGCTGATCGCGAAGATGATTTGGTAAAATTTTTAGCTGAATCTGTTTTACAAGAACAATTTGCTAAACCGGGTGCTACAACTGATGATGAAAAACTAATTCTGTCGACTATTCACCAGGCCAAAGGTTTGGAATGGGAAGCGGTGTTTATTTTAAATGTTTCGGCTGGACAATTTCCACACGAACGTTCACTAAGCGAGGCTGGTGGATTGGAAGAAGAACGCCGTCTGTTTTATGTTGCTGTTACACGCGCAAAAAAATATTTGCATCTTTCTTACCCGTTAACTGGGAATATGCATAGTTATTTGCAGGGCCCAAGCCAATTTTTGGGAGAAGTAAGCCGTGATTTATTGGAATTTGTGGATGCTGGTCACAATAGTTTAGTTTTTTCTGACCCTAGTACGATTGGTGATGGTATTACTTATGTACCAGAAGATGATGTTCCGTTTCCAAGTAAACCCAAAAAGCGTCCTCTAAGTTTTTTGAAGGATATTAGCGAACTCTAGCATATCTTGACATTTTTGGGTTTTTCTATATAATACGCTTAAAATTTGCCTCTATTAACTTATATTTTAATCAT
>CAYYQC010000032.1:0-10611 GCA_964473715.1 uncultured Gammaproteobacteria bacterium | reverse complement strand
CAAAAAATAAAAAACACTACTTGAAGAGAGTAGTGTTTTTGTTTACAGTAAATATTAGGAGGGGAATTGAGCCGCATTCCTAGCGGTTTTTTGTTTGCAAAAAAATAAAATATGGAAAAAATAATAGAATACACATCAGAGAATCAAGTTTTTTGGGAGTGGACTGAGAAGAAAATTCAACATGATTCTGAATCTGAACCAGGGTTTCATTTTTACGAACGCGAGATATGGTGGGCTGCTTTAGGCAAAAATATTGGGCATGAGATGGATGGTAAAAATTCTAGTTTTGAAAGACCGGTTTTGATCTTAAAGAAGTTCTCTCATTCTATGTGTCTAGTTCTGCCGCTAACTACCAAAGTTAGAGAGGAAAACGAGAATTATTTTAAATTACCAATAGATGGAAAGCAAGGGGCTGTAGTTTTGCCGCAACCTAGAACGATTAGTATTAAAAGACTTATTAATTATGTTGAAACAGTTAAACCAGAAGATTTTTCATTGATTAAAGAAAAATTCAACAAAATTTTGGCCTAAAATTCTACAACCCCGGTCCAAAAGAGGAGTCGGGGTTGTCGGGCCACTAAATTTCTCTAGTGGCGAAAGTAAATTAACTATAATTTAAAAATTATAATTTGTCAATATCCAAAATGTTAATCAAACTCCATAAAATCTTCTTTTCTAAAAGCAAAATGTTTGCAATTTTGTGCTTGGCTTTTTTAATTGGGGTGACCATGACTTCGTTATTGGAATTAAAAATTAGTAAGGAAATTGCCGTTATTATTTTTGGAATATTGGGGTTGGTTTGGATAGTATATTTTTTATGTAGGGAATATCTAAGTGAAAAATATTTTTGGACAGTGCGAATTGTGGCTGTTCTGACTTCAATTTTTTTTGGAGGTTTGCGATTTATTTTAATTTTTCCGCCAAATACTGAAGAACGAGTGGAATTTTACACTGGTAAAAAAGTAACAATAGTTGGGGTGGTGGCACTTGAACCAGACAGGCGTTTGGATAGTACTCGCTATGTGGTAGATGCCTATGTGGCGAATGTGTCAGGAGTATCACATCAAGTGGCTGGTCGAATATATTTAAAAAGCGACCGTTATCCACAATATAATTATGGCGATCAATTAAAAATAACCTGCGCATTGGAAAAACCAGAACCAATTGTTGATGAATTAACGGGGCAAACTTTCAGGTATGATTTGTATTTGGCCTTGCAAAAGGTTTTTGCCATCTGTAATCGCTCACAAATTACCAAACTCTCAAGCGGCAATGATGATTATATTTTTACGGCAATTTTACAAGCCAAACATGCACTCGCGAATAAAATATCTGATTTGTGGCCAGAACCAGAGGCTAGTTTTATGGCTGGTTTATTATATGGATATCGCGGCGGGCTTGGTGAACTTAATGAATTATTTAGTCGCACTGGTGTTACCCATATCGTAGCCGTGTCTGGGTTTAACATTTCCGTGATTGCTACAATTTTAATTACTACTGCCACCTACGCCCAAGTACAGAGGCAAAAAGCTTTTTGGCTGGTATCTGTTGGAATTGTAGGTTTTGTTATATTTACGGGTGCTTCGGCCTCAGTTGTCCGTGCGGGAGTCATGGGAATTATTGCACTCCTAGCCAAACACGTTGGCCGCTTATCGCGCATTGGTAATGTCATGGTAACCGCGGCCGTGATTATGGTTTTACAAAACCCATTAGTGCTTTGGTACGATGCTGGTTTTCAACTCTCGTTTTTATCCACGCTTGGTTTAGTATATGTGAGCCCCCTGCTCCAAAGATTTGAAAAATATTTACCAGAATGGTTGGGTTTACGTGAAAATATTCTCTCTACTTTTTCCGCAATTATTTCCACCTTACCTTTAATTTTATATCAATTTGGTCGTCTATCACTAATAGCACCCATTGTAAATGTGTTAATTCTTTGGCTTATTTCTTGGCTCATGCTGGCTGGTGTTGTAGCCGTGATGATTGGCTCAATTATCCCTCAATTAGGAATTATTGTGGCCTGGCCAGCGCATATGGGCATGCAATATATTATTATTGTGGTAAAATGGTTTGCGGGATTATCATGGGCCAGTGTGGATATCCGCGCACCCGCATGGCTGGCTTTACTTGTGTATATACTGTTAATAATGTCTATTATTCGCCACAAAAAAAGAAAAAAATAAAGTAGATTTTATCTATTACTTATGCTAAAGTTAATTAACTATGCATACTCTGATCTTTGCCCCTACTCAAAAATATAGTTTGTGGAGTTCAATCTCGCTTTGGATTTTTTGCGGAATTGGTATATTTTTTACCCTAACTCTTTTATCGCAAGCTGTCACAAATTGGCCAAGTGACAGTAGTTATAAAAATGTGATTTTAGGTTTGCCACTATTATTATTTTTTGTCTGGTTTAGAATTCAATTTTTTGGGCAAAGTACTATTACTATTAATTCAGAAATAATCTCTCAACGACAGCCAGTAGTTTCGCCACGTGTTGCTTGGAATAATATTGCTTCAGTGCAGTTTAAAGAAAGTACGCGTATGGTAAATGGTGCTGGCGCTATGGTGCGCGTGCATCGTCGTTTAGCAGAAATTAAAACTAAAAATAATAAGCGAGTAAATTTTGTTCTATCCACCTTGGGACAAAGTGATCGTGAACAAGTGGAGCGTTGGCTTGAGCAAGCTGTCTCAACTGGTGATGTGCCTGGTGAATTATTAGTTATTTTAAAAAATAAATGAACAAGAAAAAAACACAAGTATTAGATTCTGCGCCTGGGTATGACCTGGCGAGTGGTGGGTATGATAAAAAAGAAGCCTATTTAAATAGTTTTGAAAAAGGTCAGGTTTTTGAATTGCTTGGTGATGTCATGGGTAAGAAGATTTTAGATGTTGGTGCTGGTACTGGTCGATTAGCCATCCCTTTGCAAAAAAAGGGTGGGGTAGTGACTGCTTGCGATGTGTCTGCCGAAATGCTCAAAGTATTGGCCCGAAAAAATCGGCATATTGAAATAGTGGTGGGAGAGGCAGAATCTCTGCCGTTTCCGGATAATTACTTTGACATTGTTACGGCTGCATTTTTAATTGTGCACTTAAAAAATCCCACTCGTTTTTTTGATGAAGTGTACAGGGTGCTCAAAGATGGGGGATTATTTTTAGTTACTAATGTTAATCAAAAAGATCCGCCGGTAGTGGAAACTAAAGTCGGGCCAATCGTGATTGAATCCTTCTATCATCGGCCAGAAGAAGTCCGAGAAATTTTAGAAGAATTGGCTTTTTTGATTGAATCAGAAACTTTGGTAAAAGAAAACACGATTTGGATTAACCAGATCGTGTTAGCTAAAAAATGATGGGTTGTTCTGCAGCAACCCATACCCCTACTCTTGGCATTGCCCTCGTCCAATAAAGAAAAACAATATATAAGGGAATCAACACAGCGGACTTCCAGCGTTGCGCTTGTTTGAAAAAGGGATTTATAGGGCTGCCGCAGAACAGAATAAACTATACTATAACAGACGTTTTGTCAATAGTACTACGTGGATAAATATGAAAAAAATCTTCTTATTTTTTATAATTTCTTTGGTTGTGATCGGCCTAATTTTGGTATTGGAAATCAAAGGCATAATTACCTGGCGCTGGGAATTTACCAAAAATAAAAGTGCCAATTTGGAGGTCGCGTTCATGGACATTGGCCAGGGAGATGCCGCAATTCTAAAATTTCCTAATGGTCAAACCATGCTTGTAGATTGTGGCAAAGATGCTTCGATTTTATCTGCGCTTGGACGCAATTTACCCTGGTCCAAACGCGATTTAGATTATTTGGTAATTACACACCCGCACGCTGATCATTTTGGTGGATGCTTGGATGTATTGGCCCGATTTAAAGTTCATCATATTTATGTAAATGGGTATGCTGGTGATCACGGGCAATTATTTGAAAGTTTTAATTCAGCGATAAAAAATGAAATACGGGTTGATGGTGCAGAAAATATAATTTTGAGTGCGTCAGAAAGTTTGGAAATTGGCAGTACTACTATTAGATTTATATATCCTGACCATGATCTAGGTAAAGATCCTCGTATACCAGCTAGCCAGGCCCCGCTTGATATCAATGATACTTCAGTGGTTTTGAAAGTAAGTTATGGTACGCAAGATATTTTATTAACTGGAGATATGGAAAAACCATTGGAAAATTATTTAATCCAAAAAGATCGCCATATATTGGGAGCTGAGATTTTTAAAGCAGGCCATCATGGTAGTGATTCATCTTCTGGGGAAGAATTTATAACTGCAGTTCAGCCTGATTTTTGTATTATTTCATCTGGCAAAGGTAATTCATATGGACATCCACATGGTTCAACCGTTCGCCGCTTAGAAAGAATGGGCTGTGAAGTTTTACGCACTGACCAGAGAGGTGATATACTAATGACGATTACTTCGTCTACTAGTGTTGTTGAAAAATGAAAAAAATAATTTTAACTGCGTTTGTACTTTTCTGTTTAGTGCCTGTTTCGACTTTGGCAGCCTTTGATTTTGTGGTTGATAAAGTAGTAACCATATCTAATCCTAATGCAGTTGAAGGTCAAACCGTAAAATTATACACCGTGGTAGTGAATAATGAATTTACGACTTTATCGGGGAAAGTAAATTTTTATAATGGAGGACAATTAATTGGGACGGCGGAAATTAAAAAGCTTGGGTTGGAAGATGCTGAGCAGGTTTTTATTTCATATATACTTCCTGCTGGATCTTTGTCTATCACTACTCAATTAGCCGCTGTGTCAGTGGTTGCTAAAAATGGTGAGACACGAAGCATTACTGAAGCTGAAGTAAAAAACACTAATCCACCTGCGGTTTTTGAGATTGATGCAGACAATGACAAAGACGGAATTGGTAATAAAACTGACCCTGATGATGATAATGATGGCATTAATGATGTTAAAGAGGGTGAGATGGGTACTGACCCACTTAAAGCCGATAGTGATGGTGATGGATTATCAGATCAAGAAGAAATTGATAAAAAAACTGATCCTAAAAAAGCAGATAGTGATGGTGATGGGATTAATGATAAGAATGATTTATTTCCTAATGACTTAAAAGAAAATAGCGATAGTGATAAAGACGGAATTGGGGATAATACTGACCCAGATGATGATAATGATGGACTTAACGATGATAAAGAAAGAGCCGTTGGTAGCGACCCTGTAAAAGCAGATACAGATAATGACACGGTAAAAGATGGTGATGACGCCTTGCCACTTGATGCCAAAGAAAGTAAAGACAGCGATCAAGATTTGATTGGTGATGGCGTGGATACCGATGATGATAATGACAAAATTTTAGATGAAGAAGAGAAAATATTAGGTACTGACCCGGTTAAAGTGGATACTGACGATGACGGCGCCACTGATTATGAAGAAAAAGTTGCAGGTACAGACCCAAAAGTCAGTAATAAATCTGAAGTAGAAAAAACCTTAGGTTTGTTTACTTCAGCCAGTACAGATAAGTGGTATTATTTGCTATTTGATAAAAGATGGAAGCAAACTATTTGGTTAGTGTTAGGTTCTTTTCTTTTTGGGTGGATAGTGGGTCGCAGACGTGAGTACTAATGTGCTATACTAAGCGCATAGTTTTTTATGTCCTTGTTTAAGCAAAAAATTGAATCATACGTTGGCGTGGATATTGGCGCACAAAGCATGAAAGTGGTGGAATTGCGTCGCACCAAAGGCCGACCACAATTGTGGAGTTATGGTTTAGCCGATATTCCTGAATTTGATCCAGCGCCTTTTTTGTCTGATGGAATTTTACCGTCTAATGTTAGCGCGCATAGTGCGGCTACACCTGCTGTTACTGATGCGGCCGCAGCTTGGGAATTGGAATTTAGTGATGAAAGGGCTGATCATTATGGAGAATTGCTTTCTGAATTAATGCATCGTTCACATATTGTTGGGAAGCGCGTGGCTTCAAGTTTGCCAGTTTCTCAAGTATTTCACACCATTATTAATTTGCCTCCGGTTCCAGAAAAAGAAATTGACCATTTAGTTAAATCTGAAATTGCCAAAGTGCTACCACGGCCGATTGAT
Organism: uncultured Gammaproteobacteria bacterium; assembly: GCA_964473715.1. Taxonomy (GTDB): domain Bacteria; phylum Patescibacteriota; class Patescibacteriia; order Magasanikbacterales; family UBA922; genus 2-12-FULL-41-16. The sequence continues at coordinate 4,528 of CAYYQC010000032.1, read as the reverse complement.
GAAATGCAGATTGTGTATCAGGCCGTACCGCTGACTGAAGAAATGAAAAAAAATTATACCCGTCTTTTGGTAACGGCTGCTCCAAAAAAAGTAGTGGCTTTTTATTCTCGAATTTTTGCCAAAGCTGGCTTGAGCTTACAAGAATTAGAAACCGAAGCTTTTGCACTAGCACGGTCATTAGTAGGAAAAGATGAATCCTTGACCATGCTTGTAGCCATTGGTGCTACGCGTACTAATTTTTCTTTGGTTGATAAAGGTTTACCCATGACTGAGCGTGGTTTGCAAATTGGAGGTGAAACTTTGGATGCGGTGATTGCTGAACGTTTGGGAGTTACTCCCAAAGAAGCGGCCATGTTCAAGCATGACTTGGCCAATTCACCGGTTGTTATTGGTGCTGAGCCCTTCATGCGCTTTTTAGAGCCAATTGCCAAAGAAATCCAACATAATTTTGACACGTATCTCAGCCAAACCGGAAATGAAGGTAGAAAGCCAGAGAAGATTGTTTTAACTGGTGGTGGAGCAGAATTTCCAGTAGTGGCTGAATATTTAAAAAATCAATTTCCGATGCGTGTGTTTGTGGGTGACCCTTGGGCGCGGATTTTGCATCAAGACGCGCTTCGGCCAATTTTGCATGAAATTGCACCGCGACTAGCTACTGCCTTAGGTTTGGCTCTAAGGAACTTTTGATTTGCTTCACTTACTCAGGTTCGCTATACTAACTTCAAACCCTGTTTCTTAATATATGTCCCAGGCAATCCACGTGGTTTTAGTAGAAGATGATACTTTTTTAGCATCTATCTATAAAACCAAATTTGAACAAGAAGGTTTTAAAGTTTCTGTTTCAGATAATGGTGAAGATGGTTTGGATGCCGTGCGTAAAAAACAACCAGATCTAGTGCTTTTGGATATTCTACTTCCAAAGCGTGATGGATTTTCTGTACTCGCAGAATTAAAATTAGATAAACATACAGTCAATATTCCTGTAATTTTGCTCACTAATTTGGGTCAAAAAGAAGATGTGGAAAAAGGTCTCAAAGAAGGCGCAGCTGGATATATTATCAAAGCGCATTCACGTCCTTCAGAAACTGTGGCTGAAGTAAAAAAGATTTTAAAAATTAAATAATTTCTTACCTTTAAATTACTTGTATGAATCGCAAAGGGTTTACGTTAATTGAACTGTTAGTAGTGGTGGCAGTGATTGCTCTATTGTCTACACTTGCGGTGATTGGACTTGGTTCAGCTCGCAAAAAAGCCAATGATGCGCGTCGTCTTTCTGATATGACCCAAATTCGTTTTGCTTTGGAAAGTTACTTTACCAAACGTAATGGCTATCCAACTACCCAGGCTGGCGGGGTCACGCTTGGTGGCGGCTCTGCCGTATGTTTGAATGCTGAAGGTTTTGCGCCTGCTGGTTGTACTGAACCTCTTATGGCCATTATTCCTCATGACCCTGGTGTAGGCACTTATGTGTATACTTCAGTAGATGGAAAAACATATAAAATTTTAGCCACCTTAGAAGCAGGGACTGACACTTTGAAACCAGGCTCAATTGCGGTCGATCCGTTTACTATTAGAAATGGACAATAATTTTCGTTTTAGCCACTATGCATTTTTTGTTTGGCTTACTCTGGTTTGTGGTAGGTATAATTATGGCCAGTATTGGTCTGGCTGTGGTTTGGCGAGCAGAACATAATAAATGGCTTAATTTTTTTGGGTTTCATCATGAATTACCTTGGTATGGTTTGGTGTGCGTGGTCGTGGTAGGATTTCTTTCTACATTTTTTTGGTATATACAACCAGATGTCAGTGCGCTGGTTATTTTTTTACAAATAATACTAGCCGCAGTATTGGCTGTGACATTTATTAGTGACATGCATTTTAGTGCGATTAATCTACCAGTTTTAGGAGTGGGGAGTGTGGCAGTATTAGTAGGAATTGCTTTGCATCAGTCTTGGTTGCCAAGTCTTTTGTCTGCACTGGCCGCAGCTGGAATCGCGGCTTTGTTCTTTTTGTGGCAATATGTACTTTCACGTGGGCAATGGGTTGGAATTGGTGATGCTTGGTTGGGTGCATTTCTAGGTTTATTCACTGGTTGGTATGAAATTTTATTTGTAACTGCAGGTGGATATGGTTTGGCCGCGTTTACAGCCTTTGTTTTAATTTTCATTTTTAGAAAGAAAAATTTGCATCGTTTGCCACTGGGTGCGTTTTTGTCATTTGCTTCCATGGTTTTTTTCTTACTCAGTCTTACTCGTTACTATGGAGCAGTCTGAAGAAATAAAAAAAATAGCAGACTGGCAACATTTTTCAGAGCAAACTATTGATAGAGTATTGGTCAAAGAGTCCGTGACCTTACACGGTTTGTCAGTGGAAGAAGTAAAAAAACGCCAATCCATATTTGGTTCAAATGAATTGGGTAAACAAACAGTGCGCTGGTATCATGTGTTAGGACGACAGTTTGCGTCGCCCTTTATTTATATTTTATTAGCTACAGTACCATTATCAATTATTTTTGGTGAAACCATCGATGCGGTGATGATTGTTTTGTTTATTGTTATTAACGTTGTTTTGGGTTTTACACAAGAATATCGTTCTGAAAAAATGTTAGCCACTCTGAGTTCTTTGGTGGTGGCCAAAGCACGGGTAATGCGTAATGGTAAAGAAGAAATGATTGCTAGTCGTGAATTAGTGCCTGGGGACATTGTAATTGTACAAACAGGAGATATTGTTCCGGCAGATGCGCGAATTATTGAAACTAACGGGTTAACCGTTAATGAAACGGTTTTGACTGGTGAATCTATCGCAGTAAATAAAGATTCAGAACCAATTAAAAATCCTAAAGATGTATACGATGCTTCAAATACGGTTTTTTCTGGAACAACAATCGTAGAAGGTAAGGCCCTAGTCATGGTTGTGGGTACAGGGGAAAAATCTGTGATTGGCGGTATTGCGCATTTGGCCGCAGATACTGTGCGTGAAAGTGGTTTTGAAAAAGGCATTAAAAGTTTAAGTACTTTTATTTTACGTTTAATCTTTGGTACCTTAATCTTGGTTTTTATTGCAAATGTCATGATTAAAGGCGCATCACGCGCAGATTTAGTTGAATTAATTATTTTTTCAATTGCTTTGGCCATTAGTGTGATTCCTGAAGCTTTGCCAGTGGTTACAACTTTTTCTTTGTCTCGAGGAGCTTTGCATTTAGCAAAAAAGAAAGTAGTCGTTAAGCGTTTGTCTGCGATTGAAGATTTGGGTGGAATAGAAATTTTATGTTCAGATAAAACAGGAACAATTACCGAAAATGAATTAACTGTGGCAGAAGTGTTATGTTTTGGAAATTTTAAAAAAGAAGAAGTAATTTTAACGGCCGCAGAAGCAGCTCCATTTTTGCATGAAAAAGGGAAGCAGGCCAATAATGCTTTTGATGTGGCCATTGCCAAAAAACTTTCTAAAAAAGATTTAGCTGAATTAGCAGAGGGAAAAATTGTGGCTGACATACCCTTTGATCCAGCGCGGCGTCGTAATGTGGTTTTGTGTGCCACAGGTACAAGTTTCAAAGTAATTGTGCGTGGCGCTTTTGCTGAAGTAGCTGCTGTATCAAATAGTAAACTGACTGATAAGACCGTGGTAGCTTGGTTAGAAGCTGAAGGTAAAAAAGGCCGGCGTGTAATTATGGTGGCGGCGAAAAAAGCCAAAAAGAATGATGCTGATGATTTAATGAAAGCAGAAAATGGTGTAGAAGCAGTGGGTTTAATTTCTTTTGTTGATCCTCTCAAGCCTACCAGCGCGGCTGCGATTGCGCAGGCCAAAGCTTTGGGTGTAGCAGTAAAAATTATTACGGGTGATGGACCTGAAGTGGCCGAAGCTATTGGAAGGGAGGTTGGTTTAGTTACTGAATCTAATCAAGTCATTACAGCCGCGGATTTATTATGTTTACCTGAACATAAACAATTGGCGGCCGCAGAAAATACGACCGTGTTTGCACGCGTAAATCCGAGTGAAAAATATCGCATCATTCAATTATTACAAACAGCCCATCAAGTGGGTTTTTTGGGAGAAGGGATAAATGATGCGCCAGCATTAAAAATTGCGCAGGTTGGTTTGGTGGTAGCCGAAGCATCTGACGTGGCACGTGAAGCGTCGGATATCGTACTCCTCGAAAAAAGTTTAAGTGTAATTATTGATGGGATTCGTGAAGGTCGAGTGGTTTTTGTAAATACACTCACCTATATTAAATCAACTCTCGCATCTAATTTAGGAAATTTTTATGCGGTCGCAGTTGCATCGTTACTGATTGATTTCTTGCCAATGTTGCCGCTTCAAATTTTGCTTCTCAATTTACTTTCAGATTTTCCCATGATCGCCATTGCCACTGACCGTGTTGACGATAGAGCAATCAAAACACCAAAACAGTATGATATAAAAGAAATTGCATTGGTGGCCACGGTGCTTGGTTTGGTAAGTTCGTTATTCGATTTTATTTACTTTGCGTATTTCAAAGGTCAGGGTCCAATGGGGCTACAAACCAATT
>CAYYQC010000031.1:0-10796 GCA_964473715.1 uncultured Gammaproteobacteria bacterium | reverse complement strand
GCAACTTTCCTGACCCCAGAACCAAAATACGCCATGGATAATGGTGCCATGATTGCTGCTGCCGGATATTTCCATGCTCAAAACCACAACTTTACTTCGTGGCCAGAAATTCAAGCTGACCCAAGTTGGGAAGCGTATCTTTAATACTATGAGGAAAAAGATTTTACTTAGTGGAATAATTATTTTGGTAATTGCTTTGGGACTGTATACAGGTTACCTCTGGCTTCAAGAAGACGTGCACATGAAGAAGAATAGTCTGAGTTATTTTATTCTATTCCACCCAGACTATATTAAAGACATGTCACTTCCTGAACCAACCAAACCACCACGTTATTATTACTCTGGCGGAGATGGCGTAAAACCATCCACTCAGGAAATAAATATTTTCAGCGACACAGCGCCAGAAGCTGCTTTACCACCAATAACAGAATTTTTGGAAAAACAAGAATTTAAACAAGACATGTCACCTGAGTACAATGGCGAATTTGCTTATTTTTTGAATAAAAATTTTGAAGTTCACATTAGACTCGCCGAGCTTTCTTCTTCTACTCCACGTTTTCAATACGTAATTTCAGAATACCAATATTAATAAGGTATTGACAAGAACAATTTCTTATATTATAGTTAAACTACTTTGTAGTTACAGTTACAGACCCCATCAAAATGATGGACTACGAGTTTGTAGGGTGTCTATTAAGTAGACAGCAGACTCTAAGAAAAGCAGTCAGAATAAATTTCTGACTGCTTTTTGGATATTCACAAAATCTGCTACCTCGACAATACGCATCATTTTATATAAACGGCGTGAATCATATACTCGAAGCTGAGATAATAATGCGGTGTCTTGTCCAAATTGAAAATGGTAATAATATGGTCCAATTTTATTTTTTGAAGAAATGGGAATACCCCAAAACATTAATTGATTGAATTTCTTAATTATCAAAACTGGTCTAAGAAAATCTAGACCTTTTCCATCCTCCTCAACACCAACATTCAAACCAATTGAACACCACCATATTTGTCTTTCTTTAAAAAGTGGTCTAAATGTACTGTTTTCAATTTTAGATTTTTCCAGGTGCCACGACAAAAAGTCCTTTTCATAAGGTTGCATAACTTTCTCCAATAATACTAAAACAAATCGAAAATAATTTACGATCTTTCAAATTCTTGGTGGACGAAGAAAATTGATATAGTTACTATATCAATTTAAATTTTATTGTCGAGAGTAAAAAAGGTGTATAAAATGTGGATATCCTAAGCCTGTACTTCCACATTATCAGTACCCAGCAGAGCTTCAAATTTTTCTTTTACCGCATCGTTCCAATCTAAACCATTCCCCGCTTTCACCACTCCGTTTCCTACTTGCAAGTATACAGAAAATGAACCGGGATTTGTGGCTAAAATTTCTTTAATCACTGGCGCCTTATCTTTCATTTCTTCGGCGGTCAAATGCAACCGCACATACTGTTCCGGACCAGTTGGTTCGGCCGTGTACGCTTTGGTTGGTTGACTAAGCGATAATTGACGCGCCAAATCAGCGGCATTTTCTTTTTGCAAGTAATACGCATTTTCCACAAAAATTTTATTATCCCCTTCTTCTTTTGGAGTTTTACCCACCACGGCCACTGGCGCGCGTTCCACCCACAAGTCCTTTGTCCGCTGGTAAGTCTTGGGGAACACTAACATTTCAATCCGCGCCGACATATCTTGGAGAGCCACAAATAACATGATATCCCCTTTTTTGGTAATTTTTTTCATGACACTTTCTACCACACCTACACAAATTACCCAACCATCACGCGGCGCAATTTCTACTTCGGCAATTGGGGTCACAAATTTTTTAAAATAGGGCAAAAATGGATCAAGTGGATGTGCTGATAAATACAATCCCAATAAATCTTTTTCCCAAGTAAATTTCTGCTCCAAAGTAGCCGGTGGAGTAGGCTTAATAGTCAATGTATCATTAAAAGAAATTCCAGCCGCCGCAAATAAAGAATCTTGTTTGGTATCTTGTTCACGCGTAGCGCGCGCAAAATTTAAAATTCCTTCAATGTTGGCCACCAAAGCCGCCCGATCATAACCAAAACCATCCAAGGCACCCACCACGGCCAAACTTTCAATTGATTTTTTATTTAAATCCTTATCTTGAATACGTTTGAGAAAATCTTCTAAATTTTTATATTGTCCATTTTCTTTACGCTCTCGATATATTTCTTCACAAATATGTTCACCGACATTTTTAATCGCGTTCAAGCCAAACCGAATGCGACCCTGCTCACCTGGTTTAGAAACCATGGCAAATGATTTGAAACTTTCATTCACATCTGGCGGCAACACTTCAATGCCCATGCGTTTACATTCGTGCACAATTTCCGCCACTTTATCTAAATCACTGGCTTCGGCCTGCAAAATCGCGGTCATAAATTGCACCGGATAATGGGCTTTCATGAAGGCGGTTTGATAGGCCACAATACCATAACTGGCCGCGTGCGCCTTATTAAACCCGTACGCCGCAAACGGTTCAATGGCGCGCCACAATTCATCAACAATATCTTTTTTAACATTTCCTACTTTTTGACAACCATCGTAAAATTGAATTTTTTGTTTCGCCATTTCTTCGGGAATTTTCTTACCCATGGCCTTGCGAAATTTATCCGCTTCCATCCAATCATAACCGGCCAATTCAATGGCCGTCAACATTACGTCGTCTTGATACACCAGCAAACCATATGAGGCATGCAAAATCTTTTCTAAACGTGGATCCAAATATTTTACTGCGTCAGGATTATATTTGCGGTGAATATATTCTGGGATAGATTCCATTGGACCAGGACGATACAACGCCACCATGGCCATAATATCTTCAATTCGGTTGGGTTTCAGTTCTTTGAGCCAGCGCGTCATACCTGAACCACCCAGTTGAAACACACCCATGGTTTCACCGCGCGCCAACATTTCGTACACTTTTTTATCATCCAGTGGTAAATTATAAATGTCCACGGCATCGCCCGTGGTTTTCTTTACAAATTCCACTGCGTTTCCTAAAATCGCCAAGTTACGAATTCCCAAAAAGTCATTTTTTAAAACACCAGCAGTTTCTACGGCATGCATTTCGTACTGAGTGGTCAAACGTGTACCACCAACTTCGTATTGCACTGGTGAAAAATCGGTAAGAGTAGTTGGCGCAATTACCACACCCGCCGCATGAATGGAAGTATGACGCGCACAACCTTCTACTTTTTGCGCCAAATCCATCAAGCGTTTTACATCAGCATTAGTATCGTAAATCTTTTTTAAATCTGGCTCTTCTATCAGTGCCCGCTCCAAAGTCATCGGCATGCCTTGAGCGCCTTGGGGAATTAATTTTGATACCTGATCACAAAAAGAATACGGAAAACCTAGAGCCCGGCCCACATCGCGCACACTGGCCCGCGCCGCCATGGTTCCAAAAGTAATAATTTGAGCCACTTTATCGGCCCCATATTTTTTGGTTACATACTCAATCATCTCATCACGACGATCATCAGCAAAGTCAGTATCAATATCTGGCGCAGACGGACGAAATGGATTTAAAAACCGTTCAAACGGCAAATTAAACCGCATTGGATCCACGGTCGTAATTCCCATGACAAATGAAACCAACGAACCAGCCGCTGAACCACGAGTCGATTCCACAATACCGTGCGCTTTGGCGTAACGCACAAAATCAGCCACACAAATAAAATATGGTGAGTAGCCTTTGGTTTTAATAATTCCCAATTCATACTCCAACCGCTCTTTGAGTTGCGGAGTGAGTTCGGGATAATACATGGTCACCCGCGAAAAAGCCTCTTCGGCGAGCATTTCATCCACGGTTTTACCTGGTGGAATATCAACTGGTGCAAAATGCCACACGTTAAGGGGGATTTTGACATCAATCCGTTCGGCAATTTTTACCGTATTACTAATTGCTTCGGGCACATGACGAAACCGTGAAGCAATATCATCAGGTACATTTAAAGATCTGTCCACTTGCCGATAATCTTCGCGATTTGATTGATTTACCTTCCAACCCTTTGAAATACAACGCAAAATATCCTGCGCTTCCGCGTCATCTGGTTTTAAATAATGCACGTCGCGTGTCGCTACTAATGGAATTCCAGTTTCTTTGGAAATTTGAATTAATTTAGTATTTGCTTCCAATTGTCCCGGAATAGCCGGATGATCTTCAATTTCTAAATAAAAATTATCTTGTCCAAAAATTGTATTTAATTCAATTGCAGCAGCCTTAGCACCATCATAATCCCCTTTTAAAATCAAAGCCGGAACTCTACCTTCCACAGGGCCAGATAAGGCAATAATACCTTCATGATATTTTTGTAATAGTTCCAAATCAACCCGAGGTTTTTCATTAAAAAATCCCTCCAAATGTCCGGCTGACGACAACAACATTAAATTTCGATAGCCCTGATAATTTTCCGCGAGCAAAATAATATTAGAAACTGCTCCATCTTGCGATGGATCTTTATCAAAACGAGTACGGCCAACGGGAACTAAAAAAGCTTCAAATCCAATAATCGGTTTAATTTCTTCAGCCAAACAAGCCTGATAAAATTCAATGGCTCCATACATTGACCCGTAGTCAGTCAGAGCAATGGCCTTAAAACCCTGTTTTTTAGCAGTCTTAACCAAGGCTTTTACCTTAGGTAAGCCGTTCAAAAGCGAATAATGCGAGTGGACGTGGAGATGAACAAAATCAGCCATAGCCCACTCATTGTACGGGTTTCAAGGCCGTCTGTAAAGATAAAAAAATCCTCTATTTTCAAGAGGATTTTTGGGGTTTTAGCGTCTCTTTTTCTTGCCCGGACGATCATTATCACTATCGTCAAACTTTTTTGCTAGTTTTCCCACCACATACTTTTCCACCAAACTTGTGGCCAATGAACTAACCACGCCCATGCTACTAGAAAGTCCGTCCATTTTACGACGAATAAAATCTACGGCGTCTGTTATTAATTCTAATTGATGCATGAGTCCTTCTACGACTTTATTGGCATTGCGAAGCACACGTGCTGCCTGAAACAAAAGCCAACAAAGAAAAACCGTGAACCAGACAATACAAATAGCTAGTACGATATAGAGAAAATCTTGCGAAGATGTGACAGGCATACTTCTTAATTTAAGAGTAATTGCAGTATATCATTTTTCTATTATGCACGCCACTCTGCTTTTACAGTATCAGTTAATTTCTTTTTCAGAGATTCCATAGCTGCGTCAATTTCTTCGGCAGAAAGTGTATGATCAGAGCCCAAAGTCACATGATAGGCCAGACTGCGCAAATCTTTTCCTAATTCTTTTGATTCATACACATCAAAAACTTCTGCGCCACGAATATGTAGATGCGCGCTTTGGATAATTTCCATGATTTGCGCGTGAGTAATATTCTTTTTTACAACCAAAGCCAAATCACGTATTACTTCTGGAAATTCTGGTACGGTGTGATATGGCGCTATAGCGCGAGCCTGTTCTAAAAGTTTAGTCACAGATAATTCAGCCATGGCTACGCGCGCAGGCACACTTAATTCTGCTTGTTTAGCCGGATGAAGTTCGGCCGCGCGACCAATTACTTCCATGCCACACATAATCAGAGCACTTCTACCTGGATGATATATTCCTGGTACGTTTTTTTCTTCAACCAAAGTAAGATTCATACCAAGTCGTTTAGCTATTGATTCTAACGCCTGGTTAAGTTCATACAAAGGCTCATTATTATTTTTACTAGTAAATACCAGACCTAAGTGAAGTGGTTGAGCTGGTAACAATTCACTTCCACCTGCATTGGTACGCTCTCCAGCTTCATCTGGTAAAAATACGCGACCACATTCAAAAAACGCTAGACTATCAGAATGTGCATTGGCTTTAGTATTTTCAATCAATCCAGGTACTAATTCACGACGAAGTAATGGGCGGTCTTTAGCAATTGGATTATTCAACTCCACATACTGCGCGCTTGTCAGCACTCCCAAACGATTCAACCATTCAGGAGAAACAAATGAATAATTAGAAACTTCAGTAAAACCACATTCAAAAGCTAACACTTCTTTAATTTCTCGTTCCAGTAAACGCAAATGATTTGCAAGTGGCGGAGCAATTGATAAAGCGGGCAATGTTCCTGGAATATTTTCATATCCATACAAACGAGCAACTTCCTCCACCACATCTTCTGGAATCCGCACATCTTTACTCGCACGCCAAGTTGGCACAACCAAACGTAATTGATTTTTTTTAATTACTACTTCAAATCCAAGCCGTTCTAAAATATCGGAAATAGTTTTATTACTAATTTCCACGCCCAAACGCTGTGTGATAAACGTAACTGGAAATTCAAGAACAAATGGTTTGTCATTAAAATTACGTACATCCACCACTGCACTTGCCACTACTAAATCTGGCCAAACTTTTTTAGCAAGTTCCACAAAGCGCTCTACTGCTAATTCAGTGAGGTGCGGGTCAAGACTTTTTTCAAAACGAGCCGAAGCCTCAGTACGGAGTCCAAATGCCGTAGAACTTTGTCGAATAGCCGTGGCATTAAAATTTGCGCTCTCCAAAACAATGGTAGTTGTAGAATCACTTACCCCACTATCTTTACCACCCTTAATACCAGCCAAAGCCACTGGCAATCCATTATTAGCAATTACCAAAGTATTTTCTGGCAAAGCTAAATTCTTATCATCTAATGTAACAAATTGTTCACTAGCCATTGCTTTGCGAACTTCTAAAGTAATATCTTGGTCATTTGGATTTAATACCGCGGCATCGAAAGCATGTAGAGGTTGACCAAGCTCAAATAAAATATAATTAGTAAGGTCTACAATTGCATTAATTGGACGTTGACCCACAGCGACCAAATTATTTTTTAGCCAAGCTGGTGACTCAGTCGCACTCACCCCTTCAATTACCACAGCCTGATATCGTGAACAAATTTCTGGAGCACTGACCTTTACTTTTAATGAATATTTTTTATTAGGTTTAACTTTGGCTGGGACAAGTGGAGTAAATTTCTTCCGAGTAAGTGCTGCGATTTCACGCGCCATACCATAATGTCCCCACAAATCTGGACGATTGGTAAGTGACTTATTATCAATTTCAAAAATCACATCATCAAGCCCAAGTGCAGTAGCAACTGGTGTTCCCGGACGCGCCTTAAGATGTGAAAGATCAACAATTTCTGCTTCTGATTTTTTTGGAAACTGATCAGCGAGCCCCACTTCGTCAGCACCACAAATCATTCCACTTGATTCTACACCGCGAATTTTTATGAGGGCTAATTCTACCAAATCACCTTGGCCATGCCATTTTACTTTAGCACCAATCAAACCCACAATTACTTTCATATCTTCTGCTACATTTGAACCACCACAAACAATCGTTACTTCTGAATCCCCAATATCCACCGTACAAACGCGCAATTTATCAGCATTTGGGTGTGCATCTACTTTGGTAATTTTACCCACTACCATTTTCTCAAAGTTTTTTTCCATTTCTACCACACCTTCTACTTCTGCCACAGACAATGTTAAACGGCGCGCCAAATCTTGCGCATCAAGCGCATCAGGCAAAAAAACAAAATCACGGAGCCAATGTTTACTAATAATCATACTAGAATTGTTCTAAAAACTTGGTTGAACCAGACTGCAAATGACGCACATCTTCTATTTGGTATTTAAGCATTACCAAACGCGTTAAACCAAAACCAAAAGCAAAACCAGTGTATTCTTCTGGATTAATTTTACCAGCACGCAAAACATTTGGATGAATCATTCCCGCACCAAACACTTCCATCCACCCTGTACCTTTACATACACGACAACCAGCACCATGACAAAGGAAACAAGTTACTTCTCCATTTACGCCTGGTTCTACAAATGGATAAAATTTTGGTCGCAAACGAACCTGTGTTTCTGGACCATATAAATGCTTGGCCACATTCTCGAGTACACCTTTCATATGTGCGAGCGTCACGTCTTTACCAACCATCATTCCTTCTAATTGTCCAAACGTGTGCTCATGTCGCGGATCTGTAGCTTCGTTACGAAATACACGACCTGGTACAATCGCACGGAGTGGTGCGCCATATTTTTCTAGTGAACGTACCTGTACAGAAGAAGTATGAGTACGCATGACCCAATCAGCGTGACCCTTAATATAAAAAGTATCTTGCATGTCTCTCGCTGGGTGGTCTGCTGGAATATTTACCGCTTCAAAATTATAAAAATCACTTTCTAATTCTGGACCATCTAACACCATGAAACCCATGCTGGTAAATAAATCCTCCAAATCATATTGAACCTGACTAACTGGATGCAAATGTCCACGGCGCTGTATCGGTAAACGTGGACGAGTCACATCTAATTTTTCTTCTGTTGCCAAACTAGCCCATTTTGCACTCTCAAATTCCGTACGCTTTGCAGCAAAGGCTTCGGTTAATTCATTTTTCAAAGCATTAGAAGCTTCCCCGTAGGCTTTTTTTTCATCAGCCACAACATCTTTAATCGCTTTCATCAAAGCAGTTAAAGTACCATTTTGGCGGGAAAAAATTTCCACGTCTAACTTTTCTAAATCAGCCAAAGAATCAATTTTTCCTAATTGTTTCAAAGCCTCGGTTTTAAGTTTTTCTAATTCAGAAAATGCCATACAATTACTTACGGAGCCGTGAATTAAAAAATTCTTCACCAATTCGTGTATCAATTTCCGGCTTCTCAGCTTCACCAGAAAAACCTAAAACAGTATCAGTAATACTTTTAAGATGCTCCTTTGTTTCTTTGACTGGGTCAATTGCTTCCCCCAAATATTGGGCTTCTACTTTCTCCCATTCTTTTTTTGCTAATTCAAATATTGATTCACGAATTTTTTCATCAGCTGGATATAATTCAGGAGATATATATTTTATATCAGCCCATGTGCGTCTAAATAAATTTTTAATTTCGTGCACAGGCTCAGTAGCCAATATATCCTTATCTTCTTTAAGTATTGTACGCAGAGTGAACAAAAAATCATCAATTTGTACTTTGGTAAAACGCGAACCAACTTTTAAATTCAAACTGTTCGCAAACTTTCTATACCAATTTTTAAAATCTTTATATTCAAATAATTGTTTAGACATATGATTACAATAACTTAGCGATATCGCGCCAAGTAATCACCACAATGAGTAAAAGCAAAGATATAAAACCCACTGCATGAGTAATTTGCTCTACTTTAGCTGGAACTTTTTTTCCAAATATTCCTTCAATAAGGACAAATAAAACCCGTCCACCATCAAGTGCTGGAATTGGGAGTACATTCATGGCTGCCAAACTAAGTGAAATCGCGGCTGTAACAGAAATTAAGTAATTTAATCCTAAACGCGCGCTTTGTCCTACAATTACCGCAATTCCGACCGGCCCGCTGAGTGCAGCCGAAACACCATTTCCACTTAATAAATTTTTAAGCAATACGTACAATGAAACAAAGATATTTAATAACCCAAACCAAGCAGCCTGGAAGCCTTTGATAATTGCCCAATACCATGGATAGCGCACTAAACCCGCTTCACCAAGACCAACACCTAAACGCGGTACATGATCACTTTCCAATGCTTCTGGTTTTGCATTAACCGTTAACTCTTTGCCATTACGATCAATTAAGAGCACAAGTGTGTCATTACCATGTGTGCGAGTATATTCTGTAATTCGCGCTGCACTAGTGACAGTATCACCATTTACAGACTTAATTATATCTCCTAATTCAATCCCAGCTTTTTCTGCAGGCGAACCACCTTGAACACTTTGCACAAACACAAAATGTTCACTTACTTGAATAGCATGTTTATCATTTGGATCAGCTTGTCCTGGCAAACCATACATGTATCCAAATGAAAATAAGACGGCCGCAAGCAAAACATTCATGACTACACCTGCCAACAAAGTGGCCAATCTTTTGATGCGAGATTTAGCCGCAAAACTATCAGGGCCCGGATTTGGATCATTTTCGCCTTTAATTTTTACAAAACCACCCAAAGGCAGCCAATTCACTGAATACAGTGTGGCTGGAAATTCTTCCACAGTTTCGGCTCCACCAGCGACTTCTTTAAGGTTTTCCTTAGAAGACCCACGCACCCAAACAATTTTCTTTGTTTTTGGATCCTTATAAAAACCAAAAGCCCGAGGTGGAAAGCCCCAGCCAAATTCATAGACCTTCATTCCAGACCATTTGGCCACAAAAAAATGACCAGCCTCGTGCACCAGGACCACAATGGTCAAAACCAATAAAAACAATAAAACAGTAACCATATATTGACGTCAGAGCGATTTTTCTCTATTCTTAAAGCAATGTGAATAGTATTTCACAATTAGGCCTATACTTCAAGGCCATAACCTTATTTATTCTTATTTAATCATATGGGTCTTAGCACTATCCTCCTCATTGTCCTTGGTGTTGTCGCAGTTTGGCTTATCTTTACTTACAATGGCCTTGTAACCCTCCGCAACCGAGTAAAAGAAGCTTGGAGTGATATTGATGTTCAACTTAAACGCCGCCATGATTTGATTCCAAACTTGGTAGAAAGTGTTAAAGGGTACTTAACTCATGAAAAAACTTTACTTGAGAATGTCACCAAAGCACGCGCGGCCGCTATGGACGCACAAAAAGGCGGAAATACTGCGGCTCTTGGCCAAGCTGAAAGTATGCTCGGCTCAGCTTTAAGTGGTCTCCGCATTGCTGTGGAAGCGTACCCAGATTTAAAAGCCAACACCAATGTGGCCCAACTCATGGATGAA
>CAYYQC010000030.1:0-11186 GCA_964473715.1 uncultured Gammaproteobacteria bacterium | reverse complement strand
CTTGAACTCCCTGGCACCGCGCCTGCTAAGAAAAATTTCTTGGTACGCGTGGAGGCAGGGAGTTTTTGTTTACGAATTTTTTTGCATTTCCCGGATTCCTTTGACAATTCCCGGTAAATATTTTATCACGGTATCAATGTCTTTTTTAGTAGTTGTTTTTCCTAAAGTAAATCGTACGCTCGCGTTAGCTTCTACCAAGTCTAAACCACAAGCGGTTAAAACATGTGACGCGTCATCGCTATCGGTGGCACACGCTGAGCCGGTCGCACAAATAATACCATACGCATCTAAATATAATACGAGTGTCTCCCCTTCTAAACCAGTAAATTGCACATTCAAATTATTCGCCAAACGATTGTTATTAGTTAATTCTGGTCCATTCAGTGTTACCTTCGGAATTTTTTTACTAATTTCTTTCCAAAAATAATTACGCAATTGTGTTTGACGGACAGCTTCTTTGTTATATTTTTTTTGCACTAATTGCAAAGCCTTAGCAAACCCAATAATCGCGGGCACATTTTCGGTACCGCTACGCACAGTATTTTCTTGGCCACCACCAAACATGATCGGTTGGATTGGTACACCGCGGCGCACAAATAACGCCCCCACGCCTTTTGGTCCGTACATTTTACTGCCATTAATAGTCAGTAAGTCCACATGCAAACGTTCGGTGTGCAAATCTAAAGTTCCTGTAGCCTGACAGGCATCAGTATGAAAAAATGGCCACTGCGTTTTATTATTTTTACGATACTTTAATAATTCACGCCCAATTTCCGCAATCGGATTTATCGTGCCAATTTCATTATTGGCATACATGATCGAAATTAACATTGTTTCTGGACGAATGGCGGCGACTAATTCTTTAATTGAAATTTCCCCGCACTCATTAACTGGTAAATAGGTAACAGAAATTTTGCCTTGTTTGGCCAATTCTTGAATTGGTGCTAACACTGAATGATGTTCAATGGTCGTAGTAATGATGTGAATTTTTTTGCGCACACTTAATTGTGCTTGTATCAACCCAAAAATCGCCAAATTATTAGCTTCAGTGCCACCACTCGTAAACGTTACGCAATCTGGTTGGGTAAATAAAATTTCCGCCACCTGCGTGCGGGCCTGCTCAACGGCTTCGCGGGTGGTTTGGCCCAAAGAGTATAAAGCCGAAGGATTGGCAAAATTGAGCGACCAAAACGGCGCCATGGCTTTGACCACTTGTGGGTCAGTGGGCGTAGTGGCCGCATGGTCCAAATAGATAAGGTGTTTTTTGGTCGGTTTTTTAGGGAAAGACATATTTTGCCAAACGACAATAAATATGATAGCCTGGAAAGGCAATTTTAAGCCAATTTTAGCCAAAAGTCAATATGGCCCTGCAGACCTTTTTTGCTCAAATTATTGCTAAAGAATTAGTTGCCAGTCACATGCTCCAGATTCGGTTTGCTAAGCCAGAAGGCTTTGAGTACCAGGCAGGGCAATTTCTGCAGCTTTTAGTGCCTCCAGGAGCCACTCCACGCTCTTATTCCCTATCCTCTACTCCCACTGATGATTACTTAGAATTTGGGGTAAAATTGTACGAAGGTGGCTTG
The DNA here is from genome assembly GCA_964473715.1 of uncultured Gammaproteobacteria bacterium. Lineage (GTDB taxonomy): Bacteria > Patescibacteriota > Patescibacteriia > Magasanikbacterales > UBA922 > 2-12-FULL-41-16. The sequence goes on along the minus strand of CAYYQC010000030.1, from coordinate 9,603 downwards.
GCTTCAGAATATTTTCAAACTCTGACTGTGGGTGACCAGGTAGAACTCAAAGGCCCACTGGGTCGATTTATTAATACTCAGAGAGATCCAATTGTAGGAATTGCTACAGGCGCAGGCTTGGTCCCAATTTACGGCATTTTTCATGACGAATTAATGAATAAAAAAAATCAGGCACCTATGCACCTGATTTTTGGCGTCCGAACTGAAGCTGATTTGTTTTGGCTCGATCGTTTGGAGGCTTTAGCTTCGTCCAATTCAAATTTTACTTATATTTATACTTTGTCGCAGCCAAGTGAGAATTGGAAGAAAACACGCGGACGAGTTTCAGAACATATAACACTTCTTCCAGAAGCCCGCTATTTTATTTGTGGTAATCCTGAAATGGTCAAAGATGTTCGGGGGCAATTATTGGAAAAGGCAGTACCTGTAACCAATATTCATTTGGAAATCTTCTAATCATCAGCATTGGTGTTTAAGGCACCAAGACGTTTTTCACGTTCAGCCTCACGTGCTTTTTCTTCTACTTGGCTTTTTGCCAAGTCCTCTTGTCTGTCTGCTTTTTCTGCCTCATGTGCATCATGTTCTTTTTGTTTTTCTTTTTCACGTTCAGCTTTTTGTTCTTTTTCGCGTAATGCTGCCTGCTGCCCCATACCCATGCCAATGGCGAAATTAGTGGCACCGCTGCTACCTTTTTTCGGTTTGTCATCCCCAAATAAACCCATATGCGTACATTTAGGTGAATAAAGTACCTAAATTACACTATACTCCTTAGAATGGGAGCGTCAAGTTAATTCCTGCCGCGGCTGAAGGTGTGGAGCCAGCCATAATTTGCGCTGGTTCAAAATTTACCGGAAAAGGCATGAGGTCGCCTGTGAGAGTTGGGTAATACAACATCTTGTTTTTAATTCCGTAATCATAAATATCTTTGGTCACTTTTACATCCTGCTCACAGTATTTTTTAATCAAATCAATTTTACCTTCTTTATACCATTCCATGGCCTGAAGACCATCAGCACTCTTTTCAATTTGAAGAGTGGCGCGGGCAATATCATTTAATTTAATTCGGTTTCCTGTGGATTCTTTCACTACTTTAAGAATGTCTAGATGTGGAATTTTAGTTAGGTCACCTGCATAATTACGGCCCAAAATTGGCAAATCAAAGTGCAAACTATTAAAACCAATCAAGCGTTCGGCGCGTTCTAAAATTGGCCAAAGATTGGCTAATTCATGCTCATCAAAAGATTGGTATCTATCATGTTCAAATTCATATACTGACACCACGGTCACTTTCATGGTAGTGAGGTCGCGAATATCACCAATGGTTTCAATATCAAAAACAACTTCCTTGGACATATTATTTCATTTTTCTAAAACGAACCGCAAACACTGGCTCATATTCTGTTTCGTGTTCGTCTTTAAGAGCAATTGTTTCCCCTTTTATTAATTGAGTCAGCGCCAAATCACTCATCATTTCCATGTCAGAATCAATGTCTACTTTTAAATCTTCAAGTTCAGTGATCTCACTCCCAAAGTTTTCTTTAATAGTATTTTCAATTTGTTTTTTCCGTTCACGCAAAGCTTTTAATTTATCATTAATTTCTTCGTACTCAGGAGTACTCGCAAGTGCATCGCGATAAATGGTTTTAATTTCTTTTTGGCGTGATTTAGCTTTTTCTACTCTGGCGAAAATTTCTTGGAGATTCTGAGACATAGATTTATTTAAAAGTAGGAGGATTATAGCATAATTTTCCGTGCTTCCAAATAGAGGAAAATAGGTATTTCTTTGCGTGACTGTTCTAAAGCGGTAAAGGTTTTACCTTTTGGTCCTATTCGGTTAGAAATCCATTCTTCAAAATGAGTCACGCCAAATCCTGCTTTGTTCAAAAGTTTAAAATATACCTGTAGTGGTCTGTGAAAACTAATGGTATATTCATTTGATTTGCCAGGATGCATGATAATTTTTTGCTTACTTTCAGAAAGATATTTATCAATTCGGCGATATTGGGTCGTCTGGTCATCTGTCCATTCCCAACTTGATTCTTTGGGAATGCGGAAAGCTGGATGATTGAGAACTACACACAAACGTCCGCGAGGTTTTAACACGCGCGCTGTTTCTGCGAATACTTTGTCTAAATGCTCCATGTTTTGGGCTGCCAAAACAATGGTTACGACATCAAAAGAATTATTTTCCAACATGGAAATTTTATCGGCACTACCAACAAAATATTTAATAGCATTTTTGGTTTTAGAGAGATTTGAGGCTGTTTCAATCATGTCCGCGCTATTATCTAAACCAGTTACGTGAGCGCCTAGTTCTGAAAAGGCACGCGCAAAAAAACCTGTGCCACAGCCAAGGTCTAAAATTTTTGTACCAGGTTTTGGAGCCACCAAACGGAGAAGTCCTGGCAAAATTACATCTTGCTGATAACTCCCCGAATCTTCGGTCATGCCTTTGTACCAATCAGCCGCTTTGTTCCAGGAAGTATCTTTTTTCATAATTAGGCATTAACAGTTTGTGATTGCGATATTGGGAAAAAATGATTACGAGCTTTCTTCTCTCGGGTAACTGTTTTGCAAGATTCAATAACATATGATTGAACCATGCCAAGCTGTATGTAACGGTCGCGAGTTTTTTTGGGTAAAGTTTTAAATGCAGCCACTTTGCCACGACATAAAGTAGTAGCACAAGAGCATTTCATCACAAATGGGTCGTTGGTAATAACCGTGGAATAATCGAAAAAAATTTCCTCGCCAGCGGCAATGGTGCGAATGGTACGAATGATGATTTTACCATTTTCAAAAAAAAGACCAGCGTTTGGATCGCAGGAATGATTGAAAATATCGTCAAAATCACCAGAAGGGCCTAAAAATTTATTTGGAGCACATTGAATATAATGATCCAAAATTGAACGGGCAGCAACCGAAGGAATGTCTTCGGGGTTCATGGTTTTTCCAGTCATTTCAATGAGAAAAGCTCCAGGGGAAATTTCGTCAGTCGCAAATACACCTCGGCCGAGAGGAGTGTCTTGAATAATGAGGGATTCATGACGCATATATCGGCTAATTATAGACCCATTAGAAATTAATGCAATATTTTAAACAGATTTATCCACAGTCGTGGCTGACGGAATTGTAGCGTGGAAGTGGCGATGTTTTATATACAATAAAGTCATAACCAATACTGCGCCAATTCCCGCTAAAAGCATGTCTTTTTGGGCATCCCAAATATCACCCTGTGCTCCCAAAAAGGCTGTACCCATTTCTGGGGACACAAAGGTAGCAGAGCCCCACTCTAAAATTTCATAAATTGCGGAACTAGCCAAAACAATGTCTACTGGAATGTAGTACATCCAAAAACCTTTAGATAAATTTAGTTGTCGCTTAAATGCCTGCCAGATTGGATAGGTAATGAGTAGGCCAAAAGCAAAATGTACGATGCGGTCATACATGTTCCGCGCGCCATTTACCTGTTCTTGAATCCAAAAACCAATTGGTACTTCAGCATAGGTATAATGTGAGCCAATGGTGTGTAAAATAAGAAAAATTGTGATTACTGTGTATGAAACATTGTTAAATTTATATTTTTTACCACCATAATAAATAATTGGTAAAAAAATCACGGTGAGAATATTTTCTAATCGCCAATCACTGGGAAATACTGGATTAATCGCTGCCCAAATCCATACGGCTGCAAATGCGGCTACTAAAAATAGACGATACTTATTTAATTTCATATGTTATGAGGCACGTTTATTATCTTTAAGCATTTCCACGGCATGCTCCATGCTTCCGGCAGGAATTACAGAACCATCATTGATAAAGAAAATTTCATCAGCGGCGGCAATGGTATTTAATCTGTGCGCAATTATAACGCGAGTGGTAGTGCTTGGTAAGTGTGTAAGAATATTTTCTAAAAGTTGTTCAGTGATCGTATCAATATTAGCAGTGGCTTCATCTAAAATTAATAAATCGGGCTTGCGTAGCACAGCGCGGATAAAAGCGATTAATTGCTTTTGACCTAAACTTAATCCATCCCCACTCCCTTTTATTTTGGTTTCAAGGCCGCTGTCAAAACGATCAAGTAATTCATCTAGTCCTAGTGTCTGTAAAGTCTCTTTCATTTTTTCTGTAGAAATACTGTTGTATTCTTCGCTTCCATATACAATATTATCTTGAATGCTTCCAGAAAATAAAAATGGTTCTTGCAAAATAAAGCCAATTTTTTTTGTGCGTTCAGTTTCCGAATATGTGCGCAGGTCTTTGCCATTGAGAAAAACCAGTCCTCTGGTAGGGTCATATAACCGCGCCATCAGTGAGGCGGTGGTAGTTTTACCACCACCAGTTGGACCTACTAAAGCATAGGTTTTGCCAGGTTCTAGTGTAAAATTAATTTTATGTAATATTTCATGACCATTTGGATATCCAAAAGTAACTTCTTTAAACTCTAAGAGAGATTCGTTTGAAGTGGAAGTTTCGGCTGGTATGGTTTTTAAATTACTTTCTAAAGCTAAAATTTCGGTAATCCGATCCCATCCAGCCATAGCCACTTGAAAGTTTGACCACAGTGCGGCCAATTGACGTAATGGTTGGTAGAAATTATTTGAATAAGCTAAGAAACTAATTAATAAACCAATTGAAAAGTGACCAGTGGTAATAAGGTAAATACCATAGGCTACGACAATGAGCTGGCCAATATGTGCAGCAAAACCATAAAGTGGCATGAAAATAGTATTGGCATTGCCAGCTTTGATGGCTGCCTGATAATTGATTGTATTGGCTTCAGAAAATTTTTCATTAAAATAATCACGACGATTAAACGCAATAATTACTTTGAAATTTTGTAAACTTTCTTGAATCTCTGCGCTGAGTCCGCCCAGAGCTTGCATGCTTTTACCATTTTGACGCTTGACCCAGCCAGATAAAAAGCGTGTGACAAATAATAAAATAATGGCTGGCAAAAGCGTGGCTAAACCTAATTTTGGTTGTAAGGTAAGTAGAAAAATACCCGCGCCAGTCATCATGAAAATACTGCCAATAAATTGCATGAGTGATTGTGAGAAAAATTGATTTAGTTTATCAGTGTCATTATTGAGCCGTGAAATTAAATCACCGGCTTTATTTTGATTAAAAAAGGCCACTGGTAATGATTGTAGTTTGGTAAAGACTAGATTGCGCAAATCATAAAGTACTCGCTGCCCTACTCCACCCATGAGCCGGGTTTGCGCGTAGCTGGTGCCAAGACCAACCAGATACATGGTCAAAATAATTCCGGAATAGAGCCATAGTCCCTGATAATCGCGGGCAGGAATATAGGTATCAATTACGTGGGCAGTCAGAAACGGGGCGCCAAGATTAAGTAAAGAATTTAACACCATGGCTATGATAGCCATGGTCAAAGTCCCCTTTTCTTTAGAAATAAGCGGCCATAGTTTTGCGGCTGCACTGGTAGCCGAATTCTTATTGGTATCAGTCTGGTTTTTATTAAGCTCGTAATTCATACTGGCTAGTACTTTTCTGCGATTGATAGAGTTGCATGTATTCAGGACTTTTTTCCAATAATTCTTGGTGCGTGCCAATGCCAATCATCTCACCCTCCATGAGCACAATAATTTGATCATACTCTTTTACTGACGCAATCCGCTGAGTAACAGAAATAATGGTGGTGGTAGGATAATTCGCCGTAACATTGGCTAAGATTTTTTGTTCAGTGGAAGCATCTACGCGCGCAGTAAAATCATCCAAAAGCAATACTTGTGGATTAAGCGCAAGAGCGCGCGCCAACATGATCCGTTGTTTTTGTCCACCAGATAAACTAGTACCACGTTCAGACACAATGGTTTGTAAACCGTCGGGTAAGGTTTGAATAAAATCATTTAATTCAGCGGTTTGAATAGCTTTTTGCAAATCAGAGTCAGTCACTTTGGTATTAAAGGCAATATTTTCTCGAATAGTGGTGTTAAACACAATGCTATCTTGAAAAACAAATCCTAAGTGTTCGTGAAAATTAGTTTCTTCAAACTCCACAATGGCGTGATTGTCATAACGTACTTCCCCACTGTCTGGCTTAGTAAGCCCAGTTAAAATATAGAGTAATTGAGTTTTACCAGCCGCAGTAGGTCCAAGGATGGCGGTTTTTGTGCCAGCTTTAATGGTAAAAGAAATATCTTTGAGTACTGGTTTTTCGTCAAACGCAAGTGAGATATTTTTTACTGCAATTTCACCAGTGAGCGGAACAGTAATTTTTCCATTTACGTCTGGTTCTGTTGCTTCGAGTACTTCACTGACCCGTTCATATGAAGCAGAAGCTTGGGCAATAACATTACTCATAAACCCAATAATTAAAATTGGGAAAATCAGTAAGGCAACATACGAATTAAAAGCTGTAAAATTACCAAGAGATAAAGAATCAGTAATTACTAAATGTCCTCCATAGGTGACAATAATGAGCATGGAAAAATTCGCGGCAAAAGTAATGATTGGAATCATGCTTGCGAATAATTTGAGAATTTGCATCCCCAATCCCTTGGCTTCAGTATTTGCAGCCATGAATTTTTCATATTCAGGTTGCTGCGAATTAAGTACGCGAATTAAGGCAGCACCTAAAATACTTTCATTAATTACATGATTAAGCCGGTCAATATTCTCACTCCGGATTTTAAACAAGGTTTTTACTTTGGCAAACACAAAGAAAAAGGTAAAACCAATCACCGGAATCATGGTAAGTACAGCCAAGGCCAAGCGCCAATTAATAAATAATAAAAGCGCGCTCGCGCCAATAATAATAAATAATGATGAGGCAATGGAAACAATGGCCTGGGCTACAAACATTTTGATTGAATCAATGTCTGAGGTTAAATTAGTTAGGAGTTTAGAAGGATTGGCATTTTGCACGTACGCATAACTTTGGCGACTAATTTTTTTAGACAATTTAGTGCGAAGGTCACGTGCAACTTTTTCTGATGCCAAAGTTTGTACAATACTTTGGCCATAGGTAAAGATAAATACAAACACTGCGGCTAAAATAAATTCCGTAGTCACCCATGTAAAATTAAAAGTACCCGCACTATACGCATCAATACCCCGCGCAATAATTTTAGGTACTAAAAGATTCAATGCGCTGGCCGCAAATGATAAGGCAATGAGTAGGATGATTAAATTGCGATAGGGATGTAAAAGGCTACTTAAGCCTGATTTTTGTGGTTTAGAGTTTTCCATTTTTCTGCAATTCCTTTTTAATTTCTTTCCAACGAGCTTTTAATTCTTTAGATATTTTTAGAGCTGCTTCTTCGGTTAAGCCTTTATTTTTAGCATAGGTTTCTACAACGGCGTCAACTGCATCTTCGTAGGCATCTTGAGAAATGTTTTTTACTTTTCGCAAACGCTTTTCCACGTTTTCATATAAATCTTCGGCGCGCGCGGTTAATTTTTTGTGAAGTGCTTGGCCTTTTTTGGTTTTAGAAAAAGCTACCAGCGCACCAGCAATAAGACCGCCAAGAACTAGAGATTTAGTAAGTTTTCCCATATTGGTATGATTAATAAAAAATCTGCATATGCCTGAAGCATATATATAATCCTATACCTCTCTGACGAAGATGTCAAAACAAAAACAGCCCTTATTAGGGGCTGTTTTTTAAGCACGTGCTTTACGCAGCAGCTTCTTCTGTAGGAGCTGGAGTTGTGGTTGGTTCTTCGCCTTCAACTTTAACTGCGGCAACGGTAGTTTCTTCAGTATTCATACGTTTCGGCTTAGGTGAGTAAACGAATAGTCACTATAAGCTTCTTTTAAGATACTGTCAAATGAATTTACTTTAGTCGTTTATTTGTAGCCCAAATAAAGCCCATGGTTTTATCAAATTTAGAAGGAAAGATCTGTACTCCAAAACCTTGTTCGCGTAAAATCTGTTCAATTATTTGGTGTTTTTTGCCAGGTAAGTCGTGATATTCCATGATAATGGCTCTAATACTGGCAAAATCTTTATCATCTAAATTTTCAAATACTTCATATTCCCCACCTTCAATATCCATTTTAATTAGGCTGAATCCTTGGGGAGCTAATTTGGTAAAGTGTTTAAAATCGTATGCTTGAACAGAAATACTACCTTTTTCTTTTTCCTTGGTTTTTAAAACATGATTATGACTATCTTGGCTTCTAATTAATTCTCGTTCCCCTCTTTCTTTGGCTAAGGCCCCCTTCACCAAAGTAACAGAATCTACTTTATTTTGTTTTGTGTTATTTACCCAAGCTTCTAAATTGTGTGGTTCAGGTTCAATGGCAATGATTGGCACAGTGGCATTTAATGCTCGCGCGTAAATAGTAAAAAAGCCTGCGTGCGCGCCCACATCAAGAATTGGCAGTGTTGCTGAACTAATAATCGTCTCGGCCATTCTGTATTCACGCAATTTAAAAATTTCCGCGGCCACGCTTTCGTCAGCATCATCGCGTATAGAAACAGTGATTGATTTTTGATTGACAGTAAAATTTTTGGTAGACATTTATTTTTTACTAAATGAGTAGAATAAATAACTAGCGAGAATTAACATGCAGCCGGTAACAACCGTGAATGCTGAAAATGCATAGGCCAATAATGCTAAGTTTAAGGCACTCGTAAGGGTGGTGGCCGTTACCCACATATTTCGGGCCTGATTGTCTACCATTACTGGCTTACCTTCAGGGTTCAAAATTGTTTTTCCTTGTTCATCTTTTTTCTCAATTTCGCGTGGCATTTGCGCGAAGGTTTGATTATTGGTTGAGCCAAGTGTGTGTTTGCGAATAATATCCGCCTGTGCTTTTAGCGTTAGTGGTCCGCGCACTGGTTGTTCGGGAATAGCTGAATCTGGTGTGGTAATAATATTTTCACGGGCAATGTTTTGGTAAGTAAAATAGGTACCCCAAATACCGCCAATGATGAAAATACTACCAATAGATAGGAGCGAAGCAATGGCCAAAGTCTGTGATTTTTTCATACGATTTGTCGAAATCGCGCCGCGCAACGACGATCTGACAAGATCGTGCCGAGTAATGTCCTTTGAAACTCGGCCTGAAGCGCGGCGATTTAAATTAATTGTCATTAGTATAAAGCTGGCTAGGTAAAAACACAAGAATTTTGGCAACAAAAAAACGTACTTTGCAGTACGCTTTTTTGCTTTGCTCGGGAGGTGGGATTCGAACCCACGACCAATTGGTTACACGAACCTTCGATTTTCACCGAAGCGTGGACTATATCATCACCCTCGTCAAATCTGGTCAAGCCAGAAACGGTGGGGTGCGGAGCGCTTCCATCTTATTCATCAGAAAAAGATGTACTCCCGTGAAGGGATAGTCTCTGAACCTTCCAAGACCGAAGTGTGCCAAATACGTAATTTGTTAACAGCGCTTTCGCGAGCAAACAGTGCGATTATCTATGGCACAGGTGGGGTCTAGGCTTGGCTGCAGATTACCATACTCGTTTTCCACTAATGTGGTCTGCGAGGTCAGGTTTCCTGTCAATTCACTCCGTTTTCATCCCCGTGTTACTACGGGGCGCTGCTAATCAGTCTCTCTAAACAGAGGACTTTTGCTGTCACAGCCAACTGCTCTACCACTGAGCTACCCCCGAACAAATG
>CAYYQC010000029.1:0-11391 GCA_964473715.1 uncultured Gammaproteobacteria bacterium | reverse complement strand
ATCTGCTTCAGAAGATAGTATTGATCCAATTGGTGCTTGTATTGGTCAGCGCGGGAGTCGTATTACCACTATTATTGAAGAATTAGGTGGAGAAAAAGTTGATATGATTCAATATAGTGACGACGCAGTTAGTTATATTAAACAAGCGCTTTCTCCAGCCAAAGTTACAACCGTTTTACTTAATGAAAAAACCAAAGAAGCGGTTGCTCAGGTGCAACCAGACCAACTTTCATTAGCCATTGGTCGTGAAGGCCAAAATGTTCGTTTGGCAACCGAACTTACTGGTTGGAAAATTACAGTACAAGATGTAAGTGGTAATACTCCAGATGAAGAAGTAGTCGCTGAAGACGCAGAAGAAGCTGTTACAGCCGAAGAATCAGCCGAATAATCTAAAACTATATTATGTTTAGAAGCCTGTTTACCGCTATTCTTTATCAGCCAATTATCAATCTCTTCGTGGGATTATATGCGTTAATTCCTGATCTTGGTATTATCATTCTTTTGGTAACCATTCTCATCAAATTAATCTTACACCCTCTCACGGTCAAATCAATCCGTGCTCAGAAATTGGTTTCACAGATTCAGCCAAAGATTGATGCGCTCAAAAAAGAATTCAAAGATGATCAACAAAAATTGGCCGCAGAAACCATGCGCGTGTACAAGGAACATAAAATTAACCCACTTAGTTCTTGTTTGCCGGTGTTACTCCAGTTGCCAATTTTGATTACTTTGTACTTTGTATTGCAGGCTGTGTTAAAATCTGATCAATTGCATTTATTATATCCGTTCATTAAAAATCCAGGTACCATGAGTACTATGACTCTTGGATTTTTAGATTTAAGTAAAGCAAATATCGTCCTCGCGCTTTTGGCTGGTGCTTCACAGTTTTGGCAGACTAAAAATATGATGGGTAAAAAGCCGGTCACTGACCCAACTGACCCAAATTCCATGACCTCCATGATGAATAAACAAATGTTGTATTTCATGCCAGTATTGACCGTGTTCATTACCTGGAGTTTGCCAGCCGGGCTCACTTTATACTGGGTTTTCTCTAATGTTCTTGCTGTGTTCCAACAAATGTATGTTCTCCGTAGCGATGCTGGTGCTCGCACTGAAGGCGTGGTTGAGGGTAAGATTGTTTCTTAATGTTTCTATATGCGATTGACCAGCACACTCCTTCGTCGCCTTGTAGTAAAGACCATCTCTGGCGAAGTTTTGGGTAAAATTAAAAGCTGGGAAATTGATACTGATGACCAAATGATTGTGCAATATGTAGTGAGTTCATCACCAATCCGTGGCCGTAAATTTCTTATCCATCGTGGTCAAATAAAAAGTTTTTCTGAAACTGAAATAGTTGTTGACGATTCTGTAGTCCGAGATGCTAAGCCACCGCGCCGTCACATTGTTCCTAAATCAGAAACTGGCCTACCAACAACCGCTCTCTAAGCGGTTGTTTTTTTGTATTTTTTACTCAGGCGCAGTACACTGATGGAGTATGCAATCCTGGATTTTTAGTATCAGAACAACATTAGCTTATTTTGACCAATTTTCGCATCCACTTTCTGCCACAGAATTGTGGACTTTTTTGTGGCAGCCCCCAGTAGATAAAATATCTTGGGAAGAATTTTTAATTATCCTGGATAGTGCGGTTCAGGAAAATATTATTCTGGTAAACCAAGGATTTTATTGTTTACCAGGGCGTTCGAGTATTGTGGAATCAAGGCAAAGAGCTCAGGTATTAGTAGAAAAAAAGTTAGCTATTGCCCGTAAAGCCGCCCCTATTTTAGGGGCTGTGCCCGGTGTGCAGGCGATCTTTGTTTGTAATACTGTGGCCGCGGGTTGGCCAAGCGTGCAAAGTGATATTGATCTTTTGGTGGTGGTAAAACCTGGTCGACTCTGGCTGACACGATTTTTATTCACCATTACCACAGTATTACTTACCAAGCGTCGACATGATCACCAGGTTGCTGATCATTTGTGTCTTAGTTTTTATATTACGCGCGATCAATTAAATGTATCAACTGTACGTGGTCCTTTGCCTGATATTTATTTAATCTATTGGTTGCAACAATTATTTTTTTTAGTGGGAGAACAGGATATACCCTTGGAAGTACTCGAAGCGAATGGTTGGATAAAAGAATATACGCCTCATTATAATGCGCATTTGTTTGGAGCTGCAGCACTTGTAAAAATACCAGTATTTGCCAAAGTTCTAAAAAGAATTGGTGAATTTTTTTGCTTCACTATTTTTGAAACCATGACTCGCGCATTACAAAAGAGTAGGATTGATGGTAAACCGCACGCACCTGCCCCAGCCGTGGTAATTTCTGATACCATGCTTAAATTTCATGAAGCAGATAGACGTGAACAGTATCAGCGCAATTGGCAGGAAAAGGTAAAAGAATTAAATGCAAAATTATGAGATTTACGCACTCTGATTTATTATTAAAAATTGCTCAGTTGGGATTAAAATTATTTTTGCTCCTTCTGCCTTGGCAAACAGTATATATTGTTCAAGCAAGTGTTTTGCCAATGGAATCAGTAGTTATACACGGTACCGCACTTTTACTTTTTTGTGTTTTGATTCTTGCCTTACTACAATATAAACCAAAAATTAATTATTGGATCTTGGCGAGTGCAGTTTTTGTTATATTCTTGCAGATGTGGAATGCAGAGAATTCTTTATTGGCTCTCCAGCAAGTAATATGGTTGTTATGTGGTCTTGGTTTTCTCTGGCTCCTCAGTACTAATTTACTGAAAAAAAGTGAACAAATAATTTATTTAACTATTGGTGCCATTATTCCTGCCTGTTTAGGTCTGTATCAATTTTTTGCGCAAACTAGTTTTATTTCTAAATGGCTAGGGCTTTCATTTATACCATCTTCTCTATCTGGTTCACCAATTATTGTAAGTGAATCTGGCCGCTGGCTTCGTGCCTTTGGTACTTTTCCACATCCTAATATTTTTGGCGGATATTTAGTGGGTATTTTAGGGTTATTATTTGCGCGTGCCAATGAATATTCTATTTCGCATAAAATTAATTGGATTTGGCGTCTGGTTGTTGTTTTGTTTACTACTGTTTTGATTTTAACGTTTAGCCGCTCCGCACTTGCTGTTTGGGTATTGTTCATGATTTTTTTTCATTATAAAATTTTTAAATTCGCGCGTGGGTCAGAATTGGCTATTCAAGCTTTTATTTCCATGCTTACTGCTGCTTTGGTTATAACTGCCACTTGGTCCATTTGGTCGGTAAGGTTGGGGCAAGGAATTATCAGTCAAAATGAAATAGTTTCTATTAATGAACGAGTAAATGGTAATCAGGCCGCTAAAAAGATAATTAAGAATAATTGGGTCACTGGGGTTGGTCCTGGAAATTACACTGAAGCACTATACAGGGCCGCTCCTGACCTTAAATCTTGGGAAATGGTGCCAGTACACAATGTACCCCTTCTTGTCTTGGCTGAGTGGGGTGTATTTGGTATTGGCTTGATGGGGTTTCTCGCATACTATTTAAGGACTAAAACCTTGTTTTTACTGCCTATTTTGCTTTTAGACCACTATGTATATAGCCTTTGGCCAGGTATTATCGTGGGAATTATCCTCATCTTATCCACTGTTTATGCACACCGTGGCTTAACTCAGCCAAAATAATTACTTACTTATCCTCATTGACCAAAGCCATAAATACCCCTATAATGGCTTAACCGCTATATAAAACCTAACTTTGACATGGCTCATCCTTTCGCCAGAATAAGCTCAAATACTGACAGGCATTTTGAGCTTTAAGTACGGACGAAGGATGGGCTCTGTGAGAGCTAGGTTTTTATTTTTGTCTGTGGATTTTTCTGCTTGACACTTAACACTCGTTGCGTTAGAGTGCTAATATAATTATATAATTTAATTTCATTATGAACATCAAACCACTTGGCGACCATATTGTGGTCAAATTAGTTAAAGAAGAAGAAAAGACTGCCTCTGGATTATTTTTGCCAGATACCATGGATAAAGAAAAAAAAGCGGAAGGTGAAGTAATTGCGGTGGGTCCAGGTAAAATGTTAGAAAGTGGTACACGTGCAGCTATGGAAATTAAAGTTGGTGATCGCATTCTTATTAAAAAATGGGGTGGTGATGAAGTAGAAGTAGAAAAACAAGAATATAAAATTGTGAGCCAAGATGATGTACTCGCAATTTTGGAAAAATAATTTTTAAACTATAAAAAAATATGGCAAAACAAATTATTTTTGATAATGAAGCGCGCGCTGCTTTGGTGCGCGGTGTAGACATGTTGGCCAATACCGTGAAAGTTACGCTTGGTCCAAAAGGACGGAATGTAGTTCTTGATCGTGGATATGGCGCGCCAATTATCACCAAAGATGGTGTAACTGTGGCTAAAGAAATTGAATTAGAAAATAAAATTGAAAATATTGGCGTGGAGCTCGTCAAAGAAGTGGCTAGTAAAACCAATGATATTGTTGGTGATGGTACCACTACTGCCACTGTACTTGCGCAAGCCATTGTCAAAGAGGGGATGAAGAATGTTACGGCTGGCGCCAATCCAGTAGCTCTTAATCGCGGTTTGCATAAAGCATCGGAAGCGATTATTAAAATGCTACGCGAGCAAATTGCTAAACCAGTAGAGGGCAATGAAATTGCGCAAGTAGCGGCGATTTCTGCTAATGATCAGGAGATTGGTGAAAAAATTGCTGCGGCCATGACTGAAGTTGGTAAGGACGGTGTCATTACCGTGGAAGAATCACCATCGTTTGGCATGGAAATTGAAACCGTCAAAGGCATGCGTTTTGATAAAGGTTATGTATCTGCGTACATGGTCACAAATCCAGAACGCATGGAAGTGGAATATCAGGACCCAATGATTTTAATTACTGATAAAAAGATCTCTTCGGTAGAAGACATTTTACCGATTTTGGAAAAAGTGGCACAAACTGGTCGCAAAGAATTGGTAATTATTGCTGAAGATGTTGATGGTCAAGCTTTGACTACCTTGGTCTTAAATAAATTACGCGGTTCATTTAATGCCTTGGCTGTAAAAGCACCAGGCTTTGGTGACCGTCGTAAAGAAATGCTTCAAGATATTGCGATCTTAACTGGTGCGCGCGTAATTACTGAAGATTTAGGTCTTAAATTAGATTCAATTACTTTGGAAGATTTAGGAAAAGCTCGTAAGGTCATTGCCACTAAAGAACATACTACGATTGTTGAAGGTAAAGGCGAAGAAAGCGCAGTCAAAGATCGGGTGGCGCAAATTCGCAAATTAATGGAACAAACTGATTCAGATTTTGATCGTGAAAAATTACAAGAACGTTTGGCTAAACTCGCTGGTGGTGTGGCGGTGATTCGTGTTGGTGCGGCCACTGAAACCGAAATGAAAGAAATCAAGCATCGGATTGAAGATGCTGTGGGTGCAACCAAAGCGGCCGTAGAAGAAGGTGTGGTACCAGGCGGCGGAGTTGCACTTGTTCGTGCGGTGAAAGCATTAGACACTTTAGAATTAACTGACCCAGAAGAACGTGTGGCTGTGGCTATTCTTCGCCGCGCACTCGAAGAACCGCTCCGTGTAATTGCCAAAAACGCTGGTTTTGAACCAGCCGTAGTAGCCGATGAAGTGAAAAAAGGTTCTGGAAATTATGGATTCAACGCGGCTACAGGTGAATATGTAGATATGATTAAAGCCGGAATCGTTGACCCTGCCAAAGTTACTCGCACTGCTCTTGAAAACGCGGTTTCCATTGCGGGTATGTTCCTCACCACTGAAGCAGTGGTTACTGACCTACCAAAAAAAGATGAACCAATGCCACCAATGGGTGGAGGCATGGGCGGGGGTATGGGGATGATGTAATCTTAAAATGCAGAATAAAAAGCCTGGTTTTTCCAGGCTTTTTATGTTAAAGTGAATATAATTAATCCTTATGATATGTCTGGTGAAACCCCATTTGATCCTGGAAGTACCCAAAATGATCCTGATAAAGCTCGGGTTATTGATATGAATGCCTTTACGGCGCGCATGAATCAGGAACAATTAGCGAGATACGAGGCAGACATGGAGAGAGATAAAAGAGAAGGGCCGCTTAGAGAAGCGCGAGCTACGGTTGATCGCAGAAGAAATCAAGCCGCCGCTGCCGTAAGAGCAAGAGAATTGACTAGATATAAAGAAGAAAGGGCGGCAAACAAACTGCTTTGTTTAGATATCGCTAGAGCTATTCATGAAAATAAGACCGACAATCTTGATTTATATGTGGTTACTTATTTAAGAGATAAACTATCATTTAAACAGCCTGATAGTATTGAACAGATACAAGATATATTTAATCGATTATCAAATAGACCAGAAGAATTATTGAACTACGGTCAACCAGAATTACCAAGGGTTGAAGTGCGCACTGTTTATTGTGAAGTGCCTATACAAAATGAAAAAATAATGTTGGCTATCAGTGTCACGGTTGATTATACATATAATGCTCAAGAGCCATTGGTTACCTTTGTTGTTTCAAAAGAACCGACGCCAAAAAATGAATCACTACAAGCGGTTGCCCCGCTTAATAAACCAAAAGAAGTAGCAGAGAGTCGGTCAATTTTAGGCAAAATGTTTACTGCTGGTAAGAAACTATTTGGTTTTGAATAGGGAGTATGGTTGAAAAGCTGGAAGAATTAAAAAATAAAATCACTGAAACTATTCGGGTTTTAAATATTCCCGCTAAACGCGCGGAAATGGCCGAACTTGAAGTGCAAATGCAGGCACCTGATTTTTGGTCTAATCCAGATAAAGCGGGGAGTGTGGGACGGAATTTTGAAGCACTCAAAGAAGAAGTGGGGGGTTGGGAAAAATTGGAAAATAATGTTAATGAACTTTTATTATTGAGTGAAGATTTGGTAAAAAATCCTGATGCGGAAATGAATCAAGAAGTGGAGAAACAATTTCAAGAATTGAACAAAGAATTTACTCGTCGAGAATTTTACATTTTATTTTCGGGTAAGCATGATGCCAAAAATGCGATTGTCACTTTTCACGCTGGTTCGGGTGGCACGGAAGCGCAAGACTGGAATGAAATGTTAATCCGCATGATTTTACGATATGCGGAAAATAAAGGCTGGAAAGCGGAGCTTTTGGAAGAAACGCGCGGTCAAGAAGCGGGAATAAAATCGGCCATGTTTCGAATTGGTGGTCGTTACGCGTATGGTCAATTGCAATCAGAACATGGTACACATCGCCTCGTGCGCATCTCACCATTTGATGCAGAGTCTATGCGTCATACTTCTTTTGCGCTCATTGAAGTAATTCCTGAAATTGCCAGCAATGACTACATAATTGATCCAAAGGATTTACGCATTGATACCTTTATGGCTGGTGGCAAAGGTGGTCAGTCAGTGAACACCACTTATTCTGCGGTGCGTATTGTTCATATTCCAACCAATACTGTGGTGCAGTGTCAAAATGAACGTTCACAGCAGCAAAATAAAGAAGTGGCCATGACTATTTTGGCTGGTAAGTTGCAAAAAATGCAAGAAGAAAAAGAAGCCGCTGAACGTGCCAATTTACGCGGTGAATTTAAAAGCCCTGAGTGGGGAAGTCAAATTCGGTCGTACGTTTTACACCCGTATCACATGGTGAAAGATCTTCGTACTCGTTATGAAACTGCGCAAACTGACGCGGTTTTGAATGGTGAACTAGATAGTTTTGTAGAAACATATTTGCGTTGGGTGGCAGAGGGTAGACCAGACCGAAAATCTGCGGAAAACGAAGATTAGTCAAGATTGACTTGTGGGCTTAAACATGCCATAATTATTTGGTTATTTAACTGATATCAATCGTATGAAAAAAATTATTGCCAGTTTAGTGCTTGGAAGTTTGCTTCTTAGCCCCGCCACTGCTTTGGCAGTTACACCTGTCATGAGTCCAACCACAGTTATTAAAAATACTTTGGAACGAGCTTTTTGGACCAAGCCAGATCATGGAGCCACTATCACTACAAATATTAACTACACAGAAAAAGATTTAAAAAATGTGGTGGTAGAAAGTGGTGCAGCTGAAATTAAATATAATTATGAAGTGCAGTATCGTGCCAACGGCATGCAAAATGCTCGTTTTTCTCTGTCATTGCCAAAATTAAACTTTACGGAAAAGGGCAAAACACAGACTTGGAATAATCCACTTGGAATTGATGTATTGTCTTTGGGTGCGGATTCTATGTATGTGCGCATAAATCACGTGAGTCCGGAAATGCAAACTCGTTTAAAAAGTTTTAATGTTGACTTGTCTTCTGTAGTAGGTAAATGGATTAGCGTGCCGGTTGATGAATTGGTAAAAGATTTTAATACAAAAGACCGTAGTGTTTTTGGATTAGATAAACAAGTTAGTTCATTTTTTACTGATGAAGATGTTAAGATGATGAAAGATTGGTACCAAAGTACAGTAAAAAAATCTGGCAGCCCACTGGTAATTACTCGTTTGAATCGTGTTACTACTAATAATGCTGGTGAAAAAGTACAAACCGTGCGCGTTACTTTTAACAGTAAGTGGTATGCAGCTTTGGAAAATTTAGTAATTGCTGAATATAAGAAAGAAAATCCAAAAGCTACTTCCAAAGAAATTGCCGCTGAAAGAAAAAAATTTAACACTGATATTGCTGAATTGAAAAAAATACTTAATAAAATTCAAACTGACCTTACTTTGAATCTTACGACTGGTGCAATTTCAGACGTAGCGGTGAATTATAGTTCACGCGATGCAGAGTATACCTATGATTATAAGTATGTAAAAGGTACATATACTTCAGTTAAAAAATTAAAAGGATACTCCACATTGAATGTAAAAACAGTGGCCAATTTCCGCCCAGTAACTCTTCTCTATTTGGAAGCACCAAGCTATAGTTTGGATGGTTTGAAAGTTTGGGATATGGTATATACCAAACCTGCGCCATTTGTTGATGAAGAGTGTGATATCACTGAAAATGTCAGTGATGATGCCGGGGTTAAAGCCGATGATTATTGCGCTAATATGGGGTTGATGGAGTCTGATTCAATTTAAATTCTAGTCTGTTAATAATTTAAGAAGCCCCAACAGGGCTTCTTTTTTTATTCATGAATTGGTATCATTAGGATTATGAAACTTTCCTGGAGCCACAAATTATTTTTCCAGACCAATCGGATGCTTGGGCAATCCTCAGCTTTGGATAGTTTGATTAAATTTTGGGCTGAATACGCTATTTTTTTGCTTGGATTGGCAGTCTTAATTGGTTTTTGGTTTGCGACCCCAGATTTTTGGTCTTTTATTTGGGTAAATCTGCGCACTGGTTTGGCCCTGGCAGTAGGCGTGGTTATTAGTTTTAGTATTGCTTGGGTTTGGCCTCATCACAGGCCAAAGGTAGAATTCCCAGAGATTACTGAGCTGATTACGCCGCTTAGTCACTGGAAATCGTTACCCTCTGACCATTCGATGATTGCTTGGATTTTGGCCACGGCTTTTCTGTGGTTTACGCATTTTGCCTTCTGTTTTGACCTATTAATTATTATGGCTGCGATTATTATTTGTATTTCAAGGGTGTTTGCGGGGGTACATTACCCACGCGACATTGTGGCCGGAAGCGCGCTAGGCTGGGTTGTGGCCTTGGTCTTTTTCCGCTAAACTAAAGGTCTATGAAAATCATTATCTTTGCTGGTGGCGCCGGTACTCGGTTATGGCCTCTATCTCGTCAAAATTCACCAAAACAATTTGCTGAACTTAAAGATAACCAATCCACCCTTCAAATGGCGGTAAATCGGGTAAAAGACTTTGGTTTTAAAAATACTTACATAGCTACCAATGCTGACTATGTTAAGATTGTTAGTGAACAGATACCGGAAATTCCTACTGACCAAATTATGACTGAGCCAGCGCGGCGTGATTTGGCCGCAGCCGTAGGTTTGGCACTTTTTAGACTAAAAGCACGTGGAGAGAGTGGTACTGTGGCCATGCTTTGGGCTGATCATTTTATGGATAAGCCTGATAATTTTGTGAATGCTCTAAAACAAGCCGATGAATTAATTACTGAGAATCCAAATCGATTTATTTTTTTGGGTGAAAAAGCGCGTTTTGCTAATCACAATTTAGGTTGGATTAAATTGGGTAAGCCTGTACAAGAAAATGCTTATGCTTTTTCTGCTTGGAAATACCGACCAGAAATTCAGGAATGTGAAGAAATGTTTGCCAGTCATGATTGGGTTTGGAATACTGGTTATTTTGTTTTTGATATTGATTTTGTCGTTAATTTGTATAAAAAACATCAGCCAGAAATGTCTGCACAATTGGAAAAGATGGTGAGTAATGAAAAAATACTCAAAACTGAATATCCAAAACTTGTGGCCACATCATTTGACCAAGCGATTGTGGAAAAAATTAATCCAGACCAGGCCGTGGTTCTGAAAGTAAATTTGGGGTGGTCTGATCCGGGTACTTTGTATGCGCTCAAAGAAGCTTTGTCGCCTGGTAAAGATACCAATTTCCTGTCTGGAAATACTTTGGCGCATCTCAGCACTGATTCTATGTTATACAACGAAGAGGCGGGAAAATTGGTGGTGGGGATTGGACTAGAAGGTTTGGTAGTTGTAAATACTAAAGATGCTCTACTTGTTTGTCACAAAGACCAAGTACCGGAAATTAAAGCGGTTTTGAAAAAAATAGAAGAACAAGGATTACAATCCTATTTATGATTAAGAAACTTCTCTTATTCATAATTCTTACGATGGGAGTTTTCGGTCTCATTATTTACCGAAATATTTTTGTGAAAAATTTAGCGCCTGAGGTGATGACCACGAATCAGGCAGTAAAAATAGTGATTGAACCAGGCATGACTTTTTCTGGGTTGCTTGATGAACTTTCTAGTTTGGGTTTGAATACCCCTTTTGGTTTTAATTGGTATGCTAAACACACTGGTTTTGATCGGAGTTTGCAGCCAGGAACTTTTGAAATTGAATTGCCAATCACCGTGGCCGAGCTTATTAAGGCACTAAGTGAAAAAGTTAAGATTGAAGAAAAAATTACAATTTTACCTGGTTGGGATTTGCGCGATTTTGCTAAATACATGGTGGAAAAGGGGATTGCCGAAAATGAACATGAAGTATACGTACTTTTGGGTAAACCAGCTGAATATGCTATTCCGAATATTTCGCCAACCAAAATTTCCTGGATTGCCAGTAAACCAAGTCGGGTAAGTTTAGAAGGTTATTTGGCACCAGATACGTATTCTATTTATAATAACGCTACCTTAGAAGAGGTGGTGGATAAATTACTTACGCATCGTGAGGATCAACTTTTGCCACTCATGCCTGAAATTGTAAAAAGCGGACGCAGTTTGCATGAAATCATGACCATGGCCGCGCTACTTGAACGCGAAGTGC
>CAYYQC010000028.1:0-11631 GCA_964473715.1 uncultured Gammaproteobacteria bacterium | reverse complement strand
TACTCGTGTAGCAGTACATAAGTATTATTATCACACGATACTACGGTCGTCAAATAGGTAGTGTGGATAACATTGCATTTACAGGCCCATGACATACCATGTATTCTAAAACTATAAGCACCCTCGTCCAAGTCACCAATCTCACTAAATCATTCGGCGCGTACGATTTTTGATAATACCACGATAACCATTGCAGAACACGCATTGGCTATTTAACTCAACACGATCTCTTTACTCCAGACGAAAACGAGTCCAACCAAAAGGTTGGATATTTTGGGACAGGGCTTGCCGATAAATAAGAAGCGATTCATGAGTCGACTTATTACAAACCAGGGTTTAAATTTATTTCAATTCTTTGGCTAGCGATGCAAGGGGTAAAGCCATTTCAGGCTTGTTTTTTGTCTAAATCAAGCTTTTTTGCTACTATGCCGCGTATAGAACCACCCCTCGTATGAATTTTATAAAAAGAATGGCCGAGCGTTTTATCATTGCCCTCCTTGTAATTGGAGCTTTATGGCTAATTGGAGCGCAAATCTTTAATCGACTGGAAGATAGATTGCCCTTGTTTTGGGCTATTTTAGGTACTTATGTGGCGGCTGCTTATTTTATTTTGCCACAAATAGTGCGTCTAGGCATGGCCATTATTTACAAGGAACGAATTCCTAGTACAGTCCACGCTGCAGACGGCTTACCTGCTGACCCTATTAACATTACGTTAGTTGGTACAGAAGCAGAAATTAATTATGCATTTGCGCGCGCAGGCTGGCATACTGCCGAAGCCTTGACTGTGGCCACCACCATAAAAATGGGAATCGCTTTTATTTTAAAAAGACCATATCCCACTGCACCATTTAGTTCATTATATTTATTTGGACGAAAACAAGATTTAGCCTTTCAACAAGCCATTGGCAATAGTCCACGTGCTAGACACCACATTCGTTTATGGAAAAAAGAAAATAACATATGGTTAGGTGCGGCAGTAAAAGATACCGGTTTTGGATTAGCGCGACTTACCTATCAAATTACACATCGTATTGACCGAAATATTGATCATGAACGGGAGTATATTTTAGAAGCTTTACGCAATACAAAACTAGTGAAAAAAGATGAATATATTACATCAGAACAAATGGCTGTAAGGAAATATAAAACTGATGGAAAAATTTTAATGATCACTTTAGATACACCACAATAGTATGTCCACATTAGTGCAAGTCACCAATTTAAATAAATCATTCGGCCCGCGCATGATTTTTGACAATGCTACGGTTACAATTGCCGAGCGTCAAAAAATTGGAGTGATTGGTCGAAATGGTGCGGGTAAATCTACGCTTTTAAAAATTATTGTTGGTGAAGAAGAATATAATTCTGGTGAAGTGCAGATTCATGACCGGGCGCGCATTGGGTATCTAACCCAGCATGACCCGTTTACACCAGAAGAAAAAGTGATGGAGTTTTTACAACGAATGAGTAATAAGGAGGTCTGGGAATGTGCTAAGATGCTTAGTAAATTTCAAGTAGGAAAAGAATTACATCATTCAGAAATTGGTTCATTGGCTGGTGGATTTCAGATGCGTGTTAAGTTGACGGCCATGTTATTGCAAGACCCAAATCTATTGTTTTTAGATGAACCAACCAATTATTTAGATGTTTCCACTCAAATTTTATTGGAGCAATTTTTACAAACGTATCGCGGTGGTTTTTTAGTAGTGTCACATGACCGAGAATTTCTCAAAAATACTTGTACCGAAACTTTAGAAGTAGATCAGGGTAAGCTGGCAATTTTTCCAGGTGGCTTAGAAGATTATTTGCAGTATAAAGAAGACCAATTAGAGATGGCGCAGCGATTTAATAAAAAAGTTGAGCGAGAGAAAAAACATTTGCAATCTTTTGTAGATCGTTTTCGCGCCAGCAAAGCCACACAAGCACAATCAAAACTTAAACAAATTGGTCGTTTACATACCATTGATATTGTTCATCCCATGAGTACAGCCCGGATTATGATTCCGGCAGTAGCTGAACGAAAAGGCGTGGCTCTACATTCCACTGATTTAGAAATTGGGTATCCAGATAAAATAATTGCCAAAAATATTAATGTAGAAATTGGACGTGGCGAACATATTGCGATTGTTGGTGACAATGGACAAGGAAAATCTACTTTTTTAAAAACCATTGCCAGTCGCTTGGAAGCTTTGAGTGGAATATTTCGCTGGGGTCCGCATATTTCTGTAGGTTATTATGCACAACATGTGGCCGCAGGCTTACAACCACATGAACAAGTGATTGATTATTTAAATCGTGTGGCTTCGCCATATTTAAAAAGTGACGCCATCATGGCCATGGCGGGAAATTTTTTATTTAAAAATGATGATATAAAAAAACCAATTTCTGTGCTGAGTGGTGGAGAAAAAGCACGGTTGGTTTTGGCTGGATTATTACTAGAAGAACATTCTGTATTACTACTCGATGAGCCCACTAATCACTTGGATTTTGAAACAGTAGAGGCTTTGGCGCGCGCATTATCTGAAAGTAATCGCACAATAATTTTTGTCAGTCATAATCGTACTTTTGTAAATTTAGTAGCCACAGGCATTATTGAAGTTGGTGGTGGCGTAGTAAAAAGATATTTACATAATTACGAAGAATATATTTATCATTTGCAACAACAGTATCAGCCAGAAAGAGAAGAAAAGTACACACCAGAACCATTGCCTGCACGCGTCCCGGAAAATCAGCGCAAAGCTTTGCGCACGGAAATTCGCGGCTTACAAAAAGAAGCGCAAGAAATTGAACACGAACTGGCAGTTTTGGAACACGAAAAACAAAAATTACATGCGTGGTTTGCGCGGCATGCCGGTGAATATTCACGCGTAAAAATTGATGCTCTCAAAGCGACTGAAGAGGATTTAGAAAAAAAAGAAGCAGGTTGGCTGGAATTGCAGGAGAAAATTGTTGGACTAGAAGCGCAACTTTAAAAAAGTTTTAATCACAAAATGAACCGGATCTGAAACGGTTTTTTGTCCCGCTGGTGAAAGCGGGACATGACTGGACCAAGGTCAGGTGGGTGGTCCGATGGATTCACTTATTCGTGAGGGTGAAGTTTGTATCACGCTTCCACTTGAGTGGCGAACGCAGTACACGCTTCTCAACCTCACAGAGCAGTTCCGGCAGAACCTGAACCTCGGGAAGATTCAGAATCATGTCCGCAGCCGCCAGGTTGATGAGCCCCTTCTTATCCAGGCATTGAACCAGTCGCTTCACCCCTTCCTGGGAAAAGCAGCAGAACAGGAACCGTCCCACACCTTCTTCGGTGCGAACGTGAAGATGTCCGTGCTTGGTCGGGTAGTTGTAGGTACAGCAGTCCTCCAGGTACCCAGGTCCAATTTTTTCCCAGCCGAATTTACGTGCACAGGGGAAACTGAATCCGATCTGATAGTCAGTTACACCCGGCGCAGGATGCCAAACGATCGACATGTGTGCCTCCAGATATCTCAAAAAAGTAAAGAGTTTTTAAAATTAAAAACCCGCCCTCTTTCGAGAACGGGTTGTTTCAATTTTTTAAAAAGAAAACATTAAAGCGACCCACTCGCGAAAGAGAGTACGTTAGGGGGGAAAAATTGAACCAATAAAGATTTCATATATATCGACTGTATCATACTAAAAAATACTGTCAAGGACTTATCCCCATTCCACCACACCACGTGCCAGTTGTGTAGTTGTGGTTTCGCAAATTTTAATCATTCGGAGAGGACCACAGGCTGTCTCAATTACTGGAATTGAAAATAATGAACCTTCTGGGGTTTCTTTAATTAATTTACCAAGCGCATGCGCCGCTGACAATAATTTAATAAACTCAAATGGTGTTTGGGCATACACTGACACAAAATTAATAGGTGTACGCGATTCTGAATTATTTTTATTTCGTTCAGTTCGTGCCTGATCAACAATTTCTTTTATTAAATTTTCTAAAGCAAATGTTTCCATACTATTTATTTTAATTTTTCAAACAAAAACATAAAAGCGATTACTGAAATGACAAGTAGAAATACCAACAACAGTGAAATCCAAAAAACTTTACTTAAAATTTTAAGGAACGAATCCATGGTAATCCATTGTTTTTTTGTACGTAGAGTTGTACCAGCACCATCTGCAGGTTGTTTAAGCCACTCCGCGTATTGATTAAAATAACAACTAATCATTGTTTTAAGAAAAACAAATCCTACTATTGAAAATAAAGAATTGCCAATATTTTCAACCAACCTTCCGCCACCTAAAATAATATATTGTAAAGCAAATATTCTTAGAAAGATACTGGTAGAAAAACTATTAATAGCAGTTGTTTTGAAGATTTTCGGTAAATAGTATTTTTGGAAATAATCTATTCCCTGAATTATAAAAATAAAAAGTGCCGCAAATAAAATTTCACGGTTAAAAACCACTAATTCACCAAATGAATCAGCTAATTTGTTAATCAAAAACCAATGTACCGTGGCGGATATAAAAAAAATCAACGTGATTATTAATAAGTAATACCACCGCTTACCTGAGGTTATCGGCATTAACTCTGAAAGCGTAGCACCAGTGGCAGGATCTTGAACCGCCATCAGCTGTGCCTGATACATTTTAATGCAACAAAAAAACCAAATGATTATACTTTCCAGCCAGAATAAAACTAAAATTGTACTTACTTCCCAACCCCACAATAATACTCCAGCAATTGGAATTATTGCTTGTAATAGAACTGAACCCCAAGACAGATCTGGAATTTGTCGAGTTTTGATTACTGTGGACATAATTATTTTTTCGGATCAAAAATCGACCGCCCCACTTTTCTACCAGCAATTATTTGTGCAATCCGCGAACCGCCATAAATAGACGGCAAAATTCCCACACCATTACAACCTAAATTATATAGCAAAACCGAATTACGTGGTTCTGGACCAATTCGACGAATTCCATTTGGGGTATACCCCATCAAACCATGCCAACGAAATTTATAATTAATTTTTCCATTTGGCGCTGGCGCATAACTTTTATGCAAAAACTCATCAATATCTTTTTGTGCTTGCGCTGGATATTTGTGCATATCACGATCATACTCATTGGTATCTTCAATATCCACTTCTGGCCCACCGATACAAATTAAATTACGAGCACGTTTCCCCTCTTCTTCAAAAGGACGGCGTGTTAAATAAAAATATGGGTCAGTCACATATGCCGCACCAGTTTTATCATGATCTGGTAAATAACTAATCGCGGTTGGCGGTGATCCAGCCTTGTCCAAATATCCCGCCATATATCCAATTGCTCCGCGAACCATGTGGTGAAAAGCTGAATCAATTTCTTCACCCGCTGTATTTACAATACTAAACTTTTCAAAACCATTGGTACAGAGCACAACTTTTTTTGCTACTACCACATGCTGATTCACAGTAAGAAGTGCGCTTTTTTCACGCAAAATCACATGACTGACCGGTGACTGTTCTGCGAGTTCAAATCGGTCTTTGTATTTAGCAATTAAATATCCGGCCAATTCTTCGGTAAAAGTCGCGCTATTCAAACAGCCTTTGCGTTTAATTAAAGTAGCTTGAAACTTATGGTCATTGGTTTGAAGTAAATTAAGAACATCGCGATGCGCGGCTAAGGTAAAACAATCACGATACGCGCGTGGTATTTTTCGCAAAAAAGGTGCGGACTCAGCAATTAACATTTTTTCTATTTCCGTAGAACCACTTTTTTGTTGCCACGCAATATCTTTTAAATGATATAAAACTTCTTCATAAGAACGGCAACCTGCATATCCTGGAAATGACCAAAATGGTGTTTTTAATTTTGCGTCTTTATATATTTCTTCAAGCAAATTCCACGCTGACTCAATTGCACTTTGTCCCTCACTGGCCATTTTAAAACCAAATTCTTTAACAATATCAGCAAAGGGTTTTTCAAAATAACTGGCAATTTGTCCAGCATTATGTCCAGTGGCTCCATGCGCCACACGGTGTGCTTCTAAAAGCAAGACAGATGAACGAGTATTTTTTAACAAAAAATAGGCTGTACACATGCCAGCAATTCCACCACCAACTACGACCACCGTAGCATGCGCATCTTGATTTAACTTTTTCTCTTTACGCTCTCGCTTTAATTGATATAGCCAGGGTGAAGAAATTTTAGGCATAGACAATCATTTTATCTACGCGCCGACCATCCATGTCCACAACTTCAAACAAGAAATTATTCCATTCAAATTTATCACCGGCTTTGGGTGCACGTCCCATGTGTACTACTAAAAGCCCGCCCATGGTGTAATAATGTCCACCTTCTTCTCCCTCCCATTTATCAAGATTAAAGATTCGTTTAAATTCATCAAGCGGAAGCATGCCATCAATGAGCCAGGAACCATCTTCGCGCTCTACAGCTTCTGGTTCACCAGATAATGAAATATCACCGACAATGGCTTCTAACACATCATTAATAGTTACTAATCCTTGTACCACACCGTGTTCATCAATAATCATGGCAATGTGAATTCCTGTGCGTTTGAACATTTCTACGGTTTTTAAAATTGGCGTACTTTCCACAATAAACAATGAATTGCGCAAAATTTCACGTACATCTGTTTTTCCTTTTTTATTTTTTTGTTCTAATTTTAAAACCAAATAATCTTTCACATCAAGTACACCCAGTACATTATCTAAAGTGTCATGCGCCACTGGAAAGACTGAACGCTGACTGGATTTAATTTTATTTTCAAATACATCAATCGGGTCTTCTAAATCATACCAATCAATTTCTGTACGCGGTGTCATAAGCGCGCTGATTGGACGATTATCCAAAGTCAAAACACTTTCTACCATGTCTTGTTCTACTTCTTCAAAAATTCCTGCTTTTGTACCTTCATCAATTAATACTTTTACTTCTTCTTCAGTTACTTCTGGTTCAGAAATATGTCTTACTTTTAAAAGACGCAAAACAAGGTCAGCAGATTTAGTTAATACTTTTACTAATGGAAAAGTTACCGTTCCCATGAATTTCATGAAGCCCGCGGTTTTGGAAGCAATTTTTTCTGGATTACTAAGGGCAATGCGTTTTGGCACTAATTCACCGATAAGTAGCGAAACGTAAGTGATAAGCCCAACCACAATTAAAACAGAAAAAATTTCTGCATAGTTTCCCAAAAATTCAAAGGCAGACAAATACACAGCCAAACGTTCGGCAATGGTGGCGCCACCATACACACCAGCAATAATTCCCACCAACGTAATTCCAATTTGTACTACAGACAAAAGATTTTCCGGATGTTCAGAAAGTTTAAGTGCTAATTCTGCTTTGTGATTACCTTCATTGGCCATTTGTTGCAACCGACTTTTTCGTGAAGCAATAATCGCGATTTCAGACATTGAAAGAAGTCCGTTCAATAAAACCAGGGTAATAATTACGGCAATTTCAAAAACAAGACTCATAAATTCTCTGGTGGAGAGTTAGTAGGCTGGTTAGTGGGCGTTACTCCATTAGCATCACTGATTGATTTAATCACAAAATTTACAATACTATAGGCACTCAAAATCACTAAAAGCCCAAAAACCATGTTCACCAGGGTCATTTTAGCGTCTTTAACTTTTTCTTCTTTTCCGCCTGAAATCATCCATTTAAAGCCTGCCCAGAGTACAATTAGCACTACGAGAATGCCTAAATAGCTGATAAAAGTTCCAATGAGGTTGCCGGCAATAAGACGAGGATCTGCACTTCCCAAATTAATTTTATCTGTCCAATCCATAGACTGGCATTATATCGCAAAATGCCATTTTTGCAAGGCTAGAGAGAAACTCCAAGCTTAGCTAACTCAGCACAAAGATATTCATAATCCCCTTCTTTATATTGAATAGTGTGAATACCTTGGGCCTTAACTTCAGCAATGGTTGAAGTGCTATCATCAATAAGCACGGCCTCTTCTGGCAAACATTCTAAGTTACTCACCAACGCATCAGTAAACAAAGGTTCTGGCTTAGAAGCACCAAAATCAAAGGAAAAAACTGTTTGGTCAAAATACTGCAAAAAATGAAATTTATTTTCTATATATGCCACACGGTCACGCATATTTCCTGACCAAATAACAAGACGGTAATTTTGAGCCTTGAGTTTTTTTACGACTTCTAACACTTCTTGATGTATGTCTGCGTACGCTTTATAAAATGCCTGCTCTAAATAATCAATATCATATTCAGCCGGCAAAGAAATTTTCACATGATTCCAAAATTCTTTATCAGATATTCTTCCGCGCATGGCTTCATACCGAATCGGAGAACGCACAATTTCTTGTTTGATTAAATCAGGATCATACCCTTTTTCAGCCGCAGCCATTGGACCAATACGTTTTCCGCCATCAGCAAATAATGTTCCACCCATGTCAATAATAATTGTTTTAATGGCCATATTTTTCATGAAGCAAATGACCTAAACTTATAATATCTACAGGCCCCTGTGCGCCATATGCCACAGGGATTAATTTTTCCGGACCATATTTTTTAAGCAAGTCCCCTACAATATTTGTCCCGACAGCATATGCAGGCATATACATTTTTCCCAAGAGTGGATGCGCACCCCACGCAAAAGTAAGTTTTTCCGCGCGCTCAGCTGTTAACAAACATTCAGACCGAGTCAATTCACTTACTTTGGCTGGCTCCATTTTTTCCTGATGCAATCGATAACTAATATTAGCTTTGCCGTAATCTTGGAGCACACTCAGCAAATATGCCAAGCGCATATCTGGGTCAGTAATATCGGCATCACTCTTCCAACCGCGCGCCAAAAACAAAGCCATATTTGCTACGCCCTCAGACAATGTTGCGGCAGGAGAACACATGGGAAAAATTGTGTTTTCAAAACCAAATCCAGATGTATTTGTAAAACACAAATACTGTGTAAGTGCTGTGGTCATCACATGTCCAGGTACCACTTCATGTGCTACTAAAAATTCAAATTCAGTTTTAGTAATTTCAATTTCTGCATTAATTTCATACACGGCTTCATATAGTGGTGAACCATCGGCGCTTCGCTCTTTTCCTAAATAATTGAGTGAACCACTAAAATTCGCACCCGCGATTGGTTTAAAAACTACATTGGTCCGTGAAACATTGGCAAAATCTGCTGGTAAATATGGAAGGATATTTTTTTGCGTACTCACGTCTAATTCTGGAATTAACACTTTATTTACCTCGGCCATTTCTGATGAAGCAAGCAAACGCTTACTACGCCAAGCATCTACGGCCGCGAGTAAATTGTTATGATGCAATGATGGACCTTCACCAATTTGTTCAAGTACATCTATAATTATTTTACGATGCTCTGAAACATCAAATAATTGAGGTGCAAAACCAGTGCCTGCTTCTACTAAACGCGCGTATGAAATCTCTTCTACAATTCCACGCTGACTCAAAGCCAAATCAAGCATGACTTCCAAAGCCTTACCCATTCGCACCTGATAATTTTTCTGTACGTCAGTCGTAGCACTAGACCCCGATTGTAAAAATTCAATGCATTCACGGATACTAAATTTCCGAGCGTATTCAATAATATCTTCATTTGAAACTGCTTTGCCCAAAACTCCCTCAGACTCACGGAGCGCGTCTGCGGTTAAATCAAAAAAACAAGGAGGCAATTCATAATCTGAAAAATACGAATCAGCAATGAGCCGATTCGTACCGCTAAAATCATCCACATTTCCACCCCACAATGTATCCACGCCAATAATCGCTGTGGCGATTTTTAAATTATCACTATTTAATTTCAAATTCATACTACCTTACCTCAGTCCATTCTTTGCTGACTGAACGCTTAAAAATATATACAGAACCTACATTTATCATCCAGGTATAGATAAGTTTTATCCAACCAATTTGATGTGCGCGACGACCACTATGATACACCACCCACTCGGTACATAATCTGGTACGTCCAATTTTATTAAATCGCCAAAATAATTCATTGTCTTCACCAGCCACTAAATCTTCGCGATAACCACCAACCGTAATAAATACTTCACGACGAACCATTTGAAATTCTCCCATTGCACTACCTATTCTAAGTACATTATTTAAAAAACGATGCACTGTATTTACAAGCCAAGAAAAAAATCCATCTCCGCGTTTACATTCAGAAGGATGCACTTTTAAAGCCACACATAATCCTAATAATTTTTTATTTTTTTCAAATAAGGCTATTGCTCCTGGAAAAAGAATGGCTGGGTTTGGAATAGTTACATCAGCATCCAAAAAAGTAATGTATTCGCCTGCAGCTACTTTGGCACCTGCGTTTCTGCCACCAGCAATGGTTTGACGATCAAGACCACTATGTACAATTACTTTATCAGCCAAAGCACGTGCAATATCCGCGGTTTTATCTTTACTTCCACCATCAGAAACAATAATTTCAAAATCTCCTACTAATGTATCACGTAATCTTTGCAAAGTTTGGCCAATTCTTCGCTCTTCATTTAATGTTGGTATAACAATGGAAATCATAATTTTTCGTACAGTTTTTTCTTTTTGATATATTTGCCAAAACCGTGCAAAACTAGCAATAAAATAATTACCCCTGATATCAATGAAAGTCTTTTAAAGCCGTGATTTAACGTAAGATAGAAATCTCCAAAAAAATATCCTATGGCTAATAGTATTCCAGTCCAGATGACTTGTCCAGCGGCATTAGATAGCATGAATTTTTTAAATGGTACTCGGGCCGCGCCTGCCGCGATAATAACAGGCAAGGCAAATCCCAGACCCATGGTCATTTTGGAAAATAATAAAATTTTATGATGGTGTCGCTCAAAGGCTTTTTCTATGGTCGTAACAATGTTTTCTTCTATTCCAATATATTTTCCGTATTTTTTTATAAGTGTGTGCGCATATTTTTTACCCAAAAAATACCACATCGTGTCCCCTGCCAAATCACCCAAAAGTAATGCAATGTACACTGGCCACAATTCCACATGCCCAAGCCTTAATAAAAAACCAGAAGCAGTCATGGCAATAGGGCCCTCAAACCACGCAGCGAAAAAAAATACCCCATATTTTAGGGTTTCAAATAAAGCTGGCATTCCTGACTCAATCATAGTCTATATAGTAGCATCAGGAAGAATGAAAGTCACCTTTCTTGGCTTATATTGACATTTTTTCTATAAAATGGTATTTTGCTCGGCCGCAACCACAACCAGGGAGGAAAACGGCAATGACGAATGGAGTTGTTAGTATCATGAGGGACGGGCACGTGGTGATGAAGATCGTGACCGGCTGTGACGGATCCTTTGCGCCTAAGTTGGCGCGAAACATCCGTCAGCATTGGCCGATGACGATAGGAGAAGTCTACGATACCGCACTTCGCCTGAAGTTTGGGACCGTGGAGCATCTCGTCGTTATCACCGAGGAAGAGGTGAAAGTCGACGACTACACGAGTCGCGCCGAGTTCTGTGCGGAGCACCCCCTCTACGCGGCAACCTTTCGCAACCCGGCTTTCAACCCCCGGTGGGAGGACGGCTTCGCAGCCTTCACCGAGATCGTCGACCTTTGATCCGCAGGTTGCGGCAACCACCGATCCCAAGCCTGTTCACTCAGACCAGGGATCGGTGAACAGCAAAAA
>CAYYQC010000027.1:0-11765 GCA_964473715.1 uncultured Gammaproteobacteria bacterium | reverse complement strand
GTTTTTCTATATAATACGCTTAAAATTTGCCTCTATTAACTTATATTTTAATCATTACGAATATGCGTTTTGACGGTATTTACGAGAAAACAATTATCATTGTTAAACCAGACGGAGTGCAGCGCAGTTTGGTAGGTGAAGTTTTGAAGCGTGTAGAAATGAAAGGTCTTAAAGTGGTTGGTCTTAAAATGGCTTACCTCAAAGAAAGTGAACTTCGTGAGCACTATTCACATTTGGTAGAAAAGCCTTTTTACCCAGGTTTGGAATCATTCATGAAATCAAGTCCAGTGGTGATTGCCTGTTTAGAAGGTAAAGATGCTACCACTGCTGTTCGTACTATTGCTGGTATTACTCATGCTGGTAAAGCTGATGGTGGTACTATCCGCGGTGACTTGGCCATGGGTATGTGCAATGTGGTTCACTGTTCAGATTCAGCTGAATCTGGTCAAGCTGAAGTAAAACGGTTCTTTAAAGATGAAGAAATTTTTGA
Organism: uncultured Gammaproteobacteria bacterium; assembly: GCA_964473715.1. Taxonomy (GTDB): domain Bacteria; phylum Patescibacteriota; class Patescibacteriia; order Magasanikbacterales; family UBA922; genus 2-12-FULL-41-16. The sequence goes on along the minus strand of CAYYQC010000027.1, from coordinate 11,275 downwards.
CTATAACAAAACTGAGTACATGCACGTGTACATGGAAGACGAACGCGCTTAAGCAATAAATCCGGTCTAAAAAACATCTCGACTAAAATCGAGATGTTTTATTTAAAAGACTTATCCACATATCTCTTGACCGTTCTAAAAAGTTACGGTAACCTTAATTTTAATATGTTGCAGACCCAATTAAACAATCTCATTATTACCATTAAGTGTCTTGCCAAGATGCCTCGCTTTTACTTTGTGCGGGCAAACGGGATGCAGGGTGGTGGAGATTGTTGTGGAGGCGGTTGCGCAGGCAATTGCTAAGCAGCAAAAAGAAACCAACAAGCATCCCACAAAAATGGGATGCTTTTCGTTAAATAGTTCTTTATAATTGAGGTGGCAAAATTCTTCCTGGAGCAGATTGAGTAGTTGAGCCGTTCGACTACCTGAAGCTCTGGGAGGAGCAAACAAAATGCCTAGTTCTTATCGTAAGGAACTGTCGCAGATTGCATTTTATGAGATCTACATCCGTGATCTCGTGACGAGTGCGATCGGTCGTGTCGCCGTGAAGTTTGGTAAAACACCCAAACAAGTCCGCAAGGATCTGGAGGTGTTCAAGCTCACGCAGCAGTCGACCAGCGAAGTCTCCACGCCGTGTGTTTAGGCGGGGGGAGTCTGCTTGTTGTTTATGCCGCCTCCCCATCATTGATAATTTAAATAAGTTGTCAGTGATGGGGAATATCATGAAAAATCAATCTCAACAATTTTGTTTTTATTTTACTTTCTTCTATTGATGTTGGGTATATTTGTTTGTACAATAAAATCCCGACATCGGGGTTATTTTATTTTGTGGGAAAAGGTAATTTATTAAATTATTTTTTCCAACTGAATAAATAGTTGCCGAAGATACGGGTGGTCCGTGTTGGGTGCACTTTTCAGTGGAGGAGGCAGGTCATGACCGAGCAGCAGAAGCACGACCCGTTTGACATGAGCCGGTTCAGGCAGGATATCTGTCCTGCGCCAACTCACTCGGAATCGGGTGGCATGAAGCCGCCCAAAGACAAGGAGAAGGGCGTTCAACCTGGCTCGTTGCCGCGCCCGAACGGTGACGACGAGATCTGGGGCGATGAGAAGGCGCGTAACAGCGCCTTCTATATGGCCTGATCAAACCCGAGCGGCCTGGCGCTTCAAGCGCCGGGCCCTCGGGACAAACATTTGTCTAAAAAAGATTGTGTGATAGAATTAAATTCTATGAATAAATTACACAATATTACCCTTGGTTTAACTTACGATGACGTTCTTTTGGTGCCGCATTATTCTGATACTGCGTCACGCAAACAAATTGATTTAACTACTCATTTTTCCCGCCGATTAAAAATTAATATTCCCATTGTTTCGGCAAACATGGATACGGTTACTGAAAGTGTTATGGCTACTGCCGTTGCGCTCGCTGGCGGCATTGGTGTGATTCATCGTTTCATGACTATTGAAGAAGAAGCGCAAGAAGTGCGCAAAGTAAAACGTGCACAAAATTTCATGATTACTGACCCAGTTTGCGTTTCACCTGACACATCACTTTCTGATGCAATTAAACTCATGAAACAACATGGAATTCATGGTTTACTAGTTTGTAATGGAGATAAGCATTTACAAGGAATTTTAACTTCGCGTGACATAAAATTTAAAACTAGTTTAACTGGTCCTGTGCGCGAATTTATGACTCCTCGCGCCAGATTAATCACTACCACAGCAGATGTGACTCCGGAAAGAGCCGTGAAAATATTTGATGAATATAAAGTAGAAAAATTACCAGTGATTGATTTTGAAGATAAAATTGTTGGCTTAATTACAGCTTCAGATTTTAGAAAACATGCGGAAAATACCAATGCTTCACATGATAAAAATGGACGTTTATTGGTGGCCGCGGCGGTAGGTGTAAAAGATGGAATGGAACGTAGTGAGGCCTTAATTAAAGCAGGCGCAGACGCATTGGTAATTGACATTGCCCATGGTCATAGTGAAAAATGTTTGCAATTAACAAAAGAATTAAAATTAGTTTGGCCAGAGATTGATGTGGTGGCTGGGAATGTAGCCACACTAACTGGCGCACTTGATTTAATCAAAGCTGGTGCAGATGCAATTAAAGTGGGTGTGGGTCCAGGTGCTGCTTGTTCAACCAGAATTGTGGCTGGTTCTGGTGTGCCTCAATTAACGGCTGTGTGTAATATTGCGGGCGCTTGCAGACAATACGGTGTGCCATTAATTGCTGATGGTGGTATCAAAACTTCTGGTGATTTGGCCAAAGCCATTGGCGCAGGCGCAGATACGGTGATGATTGGAAATTTATTTTCTGGAACTTTGGAATCACCAGGTGAATATTATATTGAAGATGGGCAGGCCGTAAAAGTGTACCGTGGTTTGGCATCACGCGAAGCTTCAATTGACCGCCAAGCCGTAGAGCAAAATGTAGCGCGCCAAGACCGTGCACCAGAAGGAATTAGTTATAAGGTTTCATACAAAGGGGGAGTGGCTAAAGTGATAAATTTATTAGTAGATGGTTTGCAATCAGGCATGAGTTATACTGGCGCTAGAAGTATTAAAGAGTTTTGGGAAAAGGCTGAATTTGTGCGCATTACTGAAGCAGGAATGCGGGAAAGCCAGCCACGCAGTCATCAAACTTAATGTAGACTAAATATTGACGTAGGTTATAGTATTTTATATAATCAGATCAGATCCTGATTCAATGCAGCAAATCTCATTCTACAATCGTTGTCATGGGAAGCCTATATTATCCTGGCCCGTGGGCTAGTGTTGCGGCCACCCACCTATTTACGTAGGGATGATGATTGTGCTGCTTGATTGGGGTCCGAAAGATCCCTATGGGATTCTTTTGTTTTAGGAGTATGGTAGCTCTGTGGTATTTAGTGACGCGATTGTATAGCTTCATGCGCTATGGGCAGGCTGCATTTGGATATGATACGGGGATTTACCGGCATATTGTAAATGGGTATTTTGAACGATTTTTTGATCCAACTGTTGTACCCTTTGCGTTTACCGGTTATTCAAACAGTTTACGATTTTTAGGAGCGAGTACAGATTCAATCATATTTGGTGGTTATATTTTTTTAAGTCTGCTTTTGGCAGGACTTTTTTATTTTGTAGTTTTAGAATATACAGATCAAAAAAAGAGTGCCTGGTTTGCTACCGCGCTTTTGGTATTATCCATTGTGCAATATGAATTTTTTTGGGGATATTATTATCGCAATTATTTAGCCCTATTTTTTACTTTCATAGTATTTTATCTAATTAAGATTCGTTCACAATTATTGTTTTTACCCTTAACAGCTTTGACCATCGTTCACCCTCTGACTGCGATACCAGTGGCTATTTCATTATGTATTTACGCGGTAATAAAAAAAGAAGATCGAAAATTTATTTTAATTTCTGGTACCATTACTGCTCTTTTGGCTTTGATTTTAAATGGGCGGGAATTTTTAGTGTATCTACCTTTTATTACTAAGTATTTTGGTGCTACATTTGCCGCTGTGGCTGCGGGCAATACTGAAGCTACGGGGCTATTTATGAAAGGTAAAAGTTTTCTGTACGCAATTTTGTGGTACGCGCCATTGGCTATTTTTGCGCTTGTCACAATATCGTATAAAAAGTATTTATTGCCAATTATTTTTTTAGGAGTAAATATCGTACTTGTTTTAGCACGCACAGTATTTTATCAACGATTTTTAGTATCAATTGATTTAATCCTTATTATATTGGCTGGAATTGGTTTATCAATAGTATGGGAATGGCCAAGAAAAGAAATTAAAATAGTAGTAATTATTTTTCTGATTATTTTTGCGGGTTATTCAGGAAATTATATTGTCCATAAAAAAACATTACTTACACCATCGGAAATATCAGTCATTACAGAATTAAAAGTAGAAGAAAACGCGCGCATTCTAACAATCAATCCATATTATGCTCCTTGGCTGTATGGATTTACTAACCAGGAAATCATTGCTCCTGGTATGTTTGAGTATGACCATTGGAATCTAGAGAAATGGAATATGTTTCGCGGACAAGTTGACAGTCAAACGCAAACAGAGATGCTAAAGGAGTATCAAACGCAGCCGCTCTATATTTTTGCAGGAGAACGTGATGCTTACTTTACTGAGCGGCTTAAGCACAATAAGAATATGCGAAAAATAAATGATTATGTATGGCAGGTTTTATAATTGCTTACGCACTTTGTACTTTAATTGGTGGGGGATTATTGTTTTGGTTTGAGCCACGTTTACGCACAGCGAGTTTTTGGCTTTTGTGGCCATTGTCATTTGGCATTGGAACCGCGCTCTTAATTGTTATCCACCAAATTTTGCTTCTGATTTTAGTGTAGTTGTGCTACACTAATAACAAATACCTATGGTTTTTGACCAAGCAATCATGTCAGAATATTTGCGCAATTTTGGAATTGTCATGATTGTGATTGGCGCGACTTATTATTTGTTTGGCCGTAAACAAGGCACAACGTATTCTTCTGCTAAATCTGGTGGTGCGTTAGCACAATTTACCGTAGATATTACAGAGCAGTGTAAGAATGGAAAGATTGACCCCGTGGTGGGGCGTGAAGAAGAAATTGCTCGTGCCACGCAGATTCTTACGCGCCGTACAAAAAATAATGTGATTTTATTAGGCCCGCCAGGCGTGGGCAAAACCGCGATTGTTGAAGGTTTAGCGTTACGCATTGTCACGGGTGATGTACCAACTGTTTTGCAAAATAAACGCGTGCTTTCTTTGCAGGTAGCGGAAATTTTAGCAGGCACAAAGTATCGTGGTGAATTTGAAGAACGAATTAAACGCTTAATTACTGAACTACGCACTGCTAATCGCGGCGTGATTTTATTTGTTGATGAAATTCATACTATCATGCAAGCGCGTGGTACAGAAGGGTCAGTAAATTTGTCTGATATTTTAAAACCGGCTTTAGCCCGCGGTGATCTGCAACTTTTGGGTGCTACGACGCAAAAGGAATATGAACAATTTATTCAACCTGAAGAAAGTTGGGATCGTCGTTTTCAACCGGTAATTGTTGATGAGCCATCGGTGGATGAAGCGATTAAGATTGTTCAAGGTATTAAACGGAATTATGAAACCTACCATCAAGTAACATTTAGTGATGAAGCAATTGAAGCAGCCGTGCGTTTTTCTCATGAATATATTAAAGGGCGTCGATTACCAGACAAAGCCATTGATCTGATTGATGAGGCAGGGGCTATGGTAAATATTAAAAAAGGTGGAACGCAAGACCACGCTGTGGCGCTAATGCATGGGGCAGCACAAAAAATCACCAAAGGGCAAGTAAGCACAGCTGCTCTTGACCTTTTGACCTCTGAGCTGCAAGATTTACGTAAAAAAGAAGCAGAAGCTACTGATCTTAAAGAATTACAATTGCTCAGAAAAAAAATGGTAGAAGATGTAAAAAAGATTGAAGCCGAGGAACGAGTGATGAGTTACAGTGCTGGTTGGCCAGTGGTAGGTGCGGATCATATTCGCGAAATTGTAGCAGAATGGGTGGGAATGTCAGCTGCAGATATTCATTAATTTATTAAATTGTTTAGTAATTTTAATTTTGTTATGAGCCTTAATGTTCAAACTAAAACCGCTACTACCTCAGCCACAAAATTGGCTGTGGCCTTTGCGTTTTTAGGAGCCGCTGCTTTGGCAGCTGCCGCTGCGTCCATGCCCACGGGTAAATTAGCCGCATCTGAATCAGGTTTTGGTTATGATAATCCTTTGCCAGTAATTAATGATCAGCCAGACATTAAGCGTTTTGACATGCAAATTGCACCTGATAAGGCTGTATTTGTGGCTAATTCATTTTCATACCAAAATTTGTCTTTTGACCCAGTTTTGAACAGTAATACATTTAATAAAACTGCTGCTGGAGTGAAAGCAACCTTGCAGATTACCCCTTCGATTTATGAAGGCACATCACCGGTTTCGTATGGATTTGGAGTTGTGTACAACCAATTCCCAGCTCCTAAATTCAATGGTGAGGTAAATCCATTTCAAATAGAAGTCTTAGATAAGGGCGTGCTTACTTGGTCAAATAAACCTCGATTGAGTTTAACACTTGATCCTGAGCTTTCTAAAACTGGTTACATGACTTTCTTTGTGCTTACTAAAAATGAAGACGGTGTTCACATGATTCCAGAAGTAGCCGCTGATGATATTACCTATGTCATCATGAAGAATGCAACTTCAAATTCAACATCTACACCAGTAATTGCACCAACATCAACCCCGGCAGCGGTCTTAATTGAACAGGCCTATGATGCAACAACGGTTGATCGTATTTTAACTCCAAGTGTTGCCCCGGTTCAGGTGGGTAAATGGCGATTAACTGCAAAAAATGGTGATGTTAGCTTAAATAAAATTACCTTCCAAGTGCTTGATGAAAAAAATAAACTTGTAACTGACTCAAAAGATTTTGGTCCATTTGTACTTTATAATGCCAAAGATTTATCCACGGTGTTATCAATGGGTACCTATGTGCCTGGTATCGGTAAGGGGTATGTGCAGTTTTCTGGGAATAATATTATTACCTTAGTTAAGGATCAGCCACAGTATTTGATTTTGAGAGCAACTGTTAATGGCTCTGGATACATGAAATCAAATAGTGTGCGTACGTTTACACTTCGGGCGACAACTCCTTCAAGTCTTAGTTTTACTGAACAGTCTAATGGAAAATCTTTGACAAATAGTCAGATTTTATTGACATCGAGTACCACTACTGCGCCAGGTTCAGTGCCGGGATACGGATATTATTTGTTACATAACAGTGCTCCAGTTATTGCTCCAGTTAATTTGGGTTATGATTTAGGAGTTACTTCAAGTGCGCCATTGTTCAAGTTTACGGTCTCTAATCCAGGTGATCGCGAAATGCGCCTGGGTACGATTGCTGCAAAAATATCAGCTTCGGGTTTGTCTGGTTCATCAGCTAACTTTGGTCACATTAAAAACTGGCGTCTTTGGGAGGCAAATGCCATGGGTGGTTTGGGGGTAAATTTAGCAGCTACTTCCACCTGTCAGTTGGCGGGTGCTACTGCGGCTGGTTGTGTTTATAATAGTGTCTACCAAACAATTTTATTAACTTTTGATAAATCAACCCAGATTAATAATCAATTGAGTAATTTAAGTATTCCTGCCGGCAGTTCTCGTACCTTTATTATTACCGCTGATACCAGAAATATCTTTACTGCTAAGACACAGGGCACAGTGGCAGTCACTGCGGTGTTAGATGGTATGACCGGGTTTAATCGTTACAGCGCTGTTTGGAGTACTGGTCCGGTACAGTATTACTACACTCCTGTTGGGGCAAATAAGGAAATGGGTCCCTTTGCTCAATCAGATTCGTATGACGTAATGGGTAACACATTGACACGTACTTTGTAATCGCCTGATGTATCATAAAACCTCCTCTTAAGGGAGGTTTTATGATACTTGAAAAATACCTTTTAATTAGGTAGAGTACTGCACGTTATATGATTGAAATCAAAAATAAATTAAAACCTTCGGCCACTGTTGCTATTAATACTTTGGCCATGAAGAAAAAAGCAGTGGGTCAGCGTGTTTTTAATCTCAGTGCTGGTGAGCCAATTTTGGCTCCTCATGAATTGATATTGGCCGCGGCAAATGAAGCTATGAGAGCAGGTAAAACTGGATATCCACCAACCATGGGTATTTCTGAACTTCGCAAAGCGGCCAGTGAATGGGCGAACGCTAATTATGGCAGTGATTTTGCTGTTGAAGAAACTTTGGTTACGTGTGGTGGTAAATTTGGTTTGTATGCTCTGGCGCGAACTTTTTTAGGAGTAGGGGACGAAGCGATTTCAATTGCGCCATATTGGGTATCATATCCGAGTTTGGTAGAAATGACGGGTGCTACTAGTGTAGAAATTAAAACTGAAGAACAAAATAATTGGAAAGTAAATGCTGAACAATTGCGTGCGAATATTACTTCAAAAACAAAAATTATTTTTTTTAATAATGCAGCTAATCCTACTGGCGTTATCTATACGCGTGAGGAAATTAGTGCGCTGATTAGCGTAGCAGTTGAACATAATGTTTTATTTGTTTCCGATGAAGTGTACAGTGGTTTAGTATATGAAGGTGAATTTGTATCAGCTGGTTCATTTCCAGAATATAAAAATAATGTAGTGGTCATTCAAAGTGTGTCTAAACATTTTGCCATGACTGGGTGGCGCGTGGGAATTGTGTTTGGTGCTGCAGAAATTATAACCGCACTCGCGGATTTACAATCACAAAGCACTACGGGCACATCAATTATTAGTCAGTATGCGGCTGCGGCTGTTTTTGCAAATGGTGAAATTGTTAATGCGCGTGTACGTGCGGAAATGCTTGTCCGGCGCAATTGTTTGGTACAAACGTTACAAGAAAAATGTAATGATAAAATTAAAAGTCCGGCCGCAGGTTTGTATGTTTTTGTGTCTTTGATAGATTTAGGAGTAGAAGAAAAAGATGATGTAAAATTTTGCGAACAATTATTAGAAGAAGGTAATGTGGCACTCGTGCCTGGCACTCCTTTTGGTGCACCAGGATATGTGCGGTTTTCTTTTGGTGCTGAACCGGCTGAATTGGTAGCGGCGGTTGAAACTTTGGCAGATTTTTTAAAAAAATAATTTTGTCCTTTGTTTATCCAAACGGGGTATAGCGCAGTTGGTAGCGCGCATGCATGGGGTGCATGAGGTCGTGGGTTCAAATCCCGCTACTCCGACAAAAATGACATGTATTAAAAAAATTTTATTATTTTTTTATAATTATGGAATCACCTCATTTCCAACTTCCAGAAGAGACTTTTTTTTCAGAAAACTCAGCGGAAAGAAAATACTCTGAATATGAAAAGCAATTTGGAAGAATGTGTTTATTACATGAGGTTTCTTCGTCTGAGCATATACCAGAAATATTTAAATCTGGCTTCCTCATGTCTACGTTAGAAAGAGAGAAGCTTGGTCTAAGGATTGAAGGTAAATCAAGTGAAAAAGATAAGAGAACTGGTGGGGCTTCGAATGTTTTTACTAGATTGGCAGTTGAACGACTTCATGATGAACAGTATCGTGCTTTAAAATCGGGGGTGTATTTTGTTTTAGATTCTGCGTTACTTGATAGAAAAGACTGGTATGGATACCCTGAGGACTCTTATGGTCGAGCGGCAGAAACAAGAATAAGTCATTCTGTTTTTATAAAAACCTTGGCGCAGCATAAGAGGCATCATGAAGAAAATGAAGTTATGTTTCCTGACAAGGTGGATTTGTCACACCTCGATTCAATAGTAGTTTCTTATGAGAAATTTGTTTTATTCTTAGAGCAGTGGATTGAGTCGCTGTCTTGTTCATTTATTGTAAAAATGGAGCTTACACTACATATTTTAAAAGAAAAACCAGACGATAATGAAAGCTTAAAATGTTTGTTTGAGAAGTTTAATGTGTCACCAGAAGATCAAGAATATTTTTTCGCGCAATCGCCATTGAATATTGTGTCTAATTTAGTAAAAAAAGAAAAAACTGTTCAGTATGCCCGGACCTGGCAAGATTGTGTTGAATTATCTCATCATAAGGAACCCCAACTCCACCCAAAAATTAATTCATTTTTTTTAATATTTTCCGAAATATCAAATGTGATTGCAAAACGAGATGTCCCGTATGATATTCCTTTAAAAAAATATAAAACTATTATAAATCTTTTGTTTCGAGCAGCTGAAGGAACATTTTCGGAGAAACCAGAGCAGCTGCTTGAAAAAATTAAATTTTTATTAGTATAAATTTATGGGGTATATAAATGGTAAATAAAAAATCCTCTAGTGTAAGAGGATTTTTAGTAGTGAAGAAATTTACGCGGTCACTTTCATTTTGTGAGTAGCGCGGGAAACTTTGGCTTTTTTGGCAACAGTACGAGGCTTTTTACCTTCTAACTTAATGCAGCGAGTGCAAAGCCAGAGACCATTGTTTTTTTGCAAGTTAATCATTTGGCGACGCAAAGTTTTAATATTAGAAAAACTCCGTGAAGCGGATTTTTGTGAGCTCTTTAAGCACATTTCGCAAGTTCGGGACATAAAATATAAATACTTGTAAGTGGGCTGATTATAGGGTATATTGTGAAGGTTGTCAAGAGCTTTTATCTATATGGATTATCTTTCCCTTATACTATATTTTGTCGTTATTGTACCTTCAGCAATTTTTCATGAATACATGCATGGTTGGACCGCGGAACAGCTGGGAGACCCTACAGCGCGCTATGCGGGCCGTTTGACCTTGGATCCTCGTGCGCACATTGACTGGTTTGGAACAATTTTAATGCCAATTTTGCTATTTTTCATCTCTGGTGGTGGATTTTTGTTTGCCTATGCTAAGCCAGTGCCTTACAACCCGTATAATTTGAGAAATCAAAAATGGGGACCGGTTTTGGTGGGCTTGGCTGGACCTTTGGCCAATTTTGCCCTGGCTATAGTTTTTGCGTTTTTACTGAATTATTTCCCGGTTAGTAGTCCTACATTTAAGTTTTTTAATACGGTTGTTATTGCCAATCTATCACTCATGGTCTTTAACTTGGTCCCACTGCCACCACTCGATGGTTCAAAACTTTTGTATGCTCTCTGGCCCGCCAATGCGGCTCAGGCACTGGCTACCTTGGAGCGGTACAGTTTTCTCGTTTTGATTATCTTTATTTTTTATGGAGCCAAATTTTTGTCTCCAATCATTGCCTGGCTATACGTGCTCATTACCTAGCTCTTGACAAAGAAGGGGGATACAGATATAATCGCCACATCTTAATTCTCTTGGTTTATCCAGAGAACCAGAACGGAGTATTCGTCCGGTGGTCCAAAAGACCAAACAGGCGAAGAAGTTCACTTATATGGTGAACCGTTCGGTCCAGACTTTCTCTTGGTAGAAAGGCTTCCGAACCCCGCTTTCTGGCGGGATTTTTATTTATCATTTATTTAGTTACATTCACATTTGGCTATGCCTACAATGAACCAAATTTTGCGCAAGGGCCGTACCCCGCTCAAGCGCAAATCAAAGTCACCGGCTTTGCAGTTTACCTACGATTCACTGCATCGCGTTCGCACTGAGCTCCGTCGTGGCGCTCCATTTAAACGTGGTGTGTGTACCAAAGTATACACAACCACTCCAAAGAAACCGAACTCTGCGTTACGTAAAGTTGCCAAGGTTCGTCTTTCAAATGGTAGTGAAATCATTGCTTATATTCCTGGTGAAGGACA
>CAYYQC010000026.1:0-12798 GCA_964473715.1 uncultured Gammaproteobacteria bacterium | reverse complement strand
CGAGTTTTTTTAAAACACAGCAGTAGAACTCCAGCTCCAGCGGCGAGTCCAACCATGGCTGCGGTAGTTTTGGCAAATATAATTGCGAGCGGCGAGGCGATCAAAAATAAGCCTAATAAAAATAAAATAAAATAATTATTTTTTGAAGTTATTTTGTTTTTAGATTTTTTCAAAGTCTCTATAGCTACATAAACTGCCAAAGGAATCAAAGGGGCGAGAAGAATTCCGACACTATTAGGAAAACCATACCAGCCAGTGACGCGATAGGTATTACGATTGGCCCAGAAACTGTGGGGGACTAACCAACCTGTAAAATGTTGATATACACCAAGAATTGCCGTTGTCAGAGATCCTAATAATAAGCCTCCTAAAATCTTTTTTACATCTTCCTTACTTTTAATACAATCAATCACGATCAATCCAATAATTATTGGCTCAAAATAAAACGCCTTCCATTCACCAAGCGCAGCGCGAAGATTGGGGCTGATAAAAATACCAATCGTGGCACCAACTAAAAATAGTCCCACTCCGCTCAAAAATAAATTTCGATTAGGAACATTTTTAACTAATGAATAATCGCGATTTTTAATTTTTATATACACCCATGCAATAATCGCGATTCCCACTAAAATTTCCAAAACTGTAGTAGGTATTGGACCAATTTGAAATCTAATCAAATAAAGTGGCAAAAGCGTGAAAAGTATCGTGAGTAGCCAAATCATATTATTTACGACCAGAAGTAATTTGTTTAATGCCTTCCCAAGAATAAATTCTCAGGCCCAAAATAGCCACAATGTATAGTATTGCGCCTTCAATAACGAGAGCAATAATCGGCAGGTCAATGGTAAACCATAAAACTCCACCCATTATTGCGCCAGCTAAAATAATTTTTCCAAAACGTGCTAGTGACAATGAAGTGGGTGTATGTTTGCTAACAACCCAAGCTAATGAAATGCCCGCGTATAATTCAGAAAAAATCGTAAACGCAGCTGCGCCCATCCAGCCATAGCGAGGAATTGCATACATATATCCTGCAAAAGTGATAATCGCGTCAGAAATATAAATCCACATGGTAGCTTTTTGTTGGCCAATGGCCACAGCCGTATGTCCAAAGACGGCACCCAAATATACACCGAAAATCGCAACTGCAAGTAACCGAAGCATTGTGCCAGAACTGACAAATTCTGGTCCTGCGACAAAGACCATAATTTTGTCTGCCAAAACCCACGTGCTAATAAACATTGGTACTGCTAAAAGCATGAGACTGTCAAAACTATTTTGGTAAAATTCTTTAAATTCAGTAAATTTTTTCTGCGCAAAAGAACTGGATAAAAGTGGGAGCATTACCCCCATCATGAGCATGGCCATTTGCGCTAAAATATCGACTACGCGGTAAGCTGCGCCATAAAATCCTACTTCTACTTGAGTGCGATAGAGTGAAAGTAAAATTGTATCACCCTTTAAATACACGACATTAAAAATTACAGAAATCGCCACTGGCCACATGGTAATGGTAATGGCTTTCCAGATTTTTGGATTAAAGGCAAAGCCAGCCGAAATTTTGCGTGCAGCTGCAATCCACATAACAGCCGTGTAAGCCAGACTACCAGAAGCAACTATCGCCATGATTGTTAAAAACGAAGCACTGCTCCACTGTCCAATCACTAAGCCGGCCACTAGAATTATTCTTCCCACAATTTCCCCAAGTACGGGTACTTGCATGGTCAATTCTTTTTGATAATACCCAGTTAACACTTGGTTCATGGAAATCGCCAGGAAAGAAACTGAAAGTAGGGTAATGGCCCATTTAACTTCGGTTGGATATGGAAAAAGCCAGGCAATTAAAGGTGTGAGTCCAAAAAAAACTGCGGCTGTGACAAAACGATAAGCCAATAAGTTTTTGAATAATTCAGTGGTATTGTATTTACCAGCGCCTAACATTTGCGCGGTTACGGGAATAAGACCAAAATCGATCAAAATTCCACCAAATTGCAAAAAAGTAATGGCCGTGGTGTACCAACCAAATTGTTCTACTCCTAAATACCGTGTAAGCAGGCCAATAGCCACTAAACCAAGTACTGTGGAAACCACTTTACCAATAAGTTGAATAACCGTGTTTTGAGCAATTTTTCGCGCAACTGACATAAAAAATATTAGACCATAATGACCTGCCTATTAAACCTTATTTCAAGGAAAAATTCAATTGAAAGCATCATCATTTTCTGCTATAATACGGTTTATCTATGATTAGCAAAAAAATCCTTTTTTCTTCAATTTTTTTCCTCAATTTTGTCCTTCTTGGTACATTAATTTTTCCTTTCTCTGCTCAGGCTGCTACTCCTCAAGTTATTGTAAAAGATGCTGCTTATTCGGCTACTTTAGTTAACCAATCAGTTCCAGATCCAATTGTCATTCCGGCTGGAAGTAGCAAAGCCGTTACATTTACATTTAAAAACACAGGTACGGCTACTTGGACCAGTACGGGCAATAAATTTATTTCCGGACACACCATGGAGCCACGTGAGCGTAAATCAATTTTCTTTGCTTCTAATTGGATTTCTTCTAAACAAACAGACAAAATTATTGGAACTATTAAACCTGGACAAACTGGCAAACTCACCATGACATTTAAAGTTCCTGCCAATACTAAGCCTGGTGAATATACAGAAAAATTTTATTTGGCTGCAGAAAATTATTCTTGGGTTAAGGGTGGTTATTTTTTTGTAAAAATTAAAGTGACGGCTGCCACTTCTGCTAACACTGGTTCTGGTACTTCAACTGTCCCAACTCAAAATCCAACTGCGTCACCTATAGAAACCAGTTCAGCTAATCGTGTATTTTTAAGTCCTAAAATTGTTAGTGTAGCTGGCGGAGAACCAGTGACTCTTCGTTTTGGATATCAAAATATTGGTAAAACAGTTTGGACTGCAGGCACAATTGAACAAACTTCAATTACAAATTTTGCTGATACTACTTGGACTAGTCGTGGCACTGCTTTTAACCGCGCGATTACTGTAAATAAAGATTCATTTTGGCGTGATGAATTTGTTTTCCGTGCACCTGCCAAAGTTGGTACTTATGAAGCCAAGTTTAAAGTGACTATGAAAGGGGACAGCTCAACAAGCGCGACTTTCACTATTCCTGTTACCGTGACCAGTGATGCACCAAGTGGATATACTGAACCTTTTGCTCGTGCCTTGCCAACTGGTTATGAATTTTTAAATGAATCACCGCGTTTAGCGGCAGAGCCTCGCATTCGTGTTGGTTTGTGGAAAGAGCCCACCAATAATACGGCAATTATTCAATCAGCCGATGATAATTACAATGTTTTGGATGCAACTGGAGTGCTTGGTGTACTGCCAAGTGGACAAACCGGAACTATGAGTTTTAAAAGTGGTGTATATTCATTTCAATCAGAGTCAGTGAATGTTTCCTCAACCTCTTTTATCCGTGTTGAGCCTGTAAGTAATTTACGGGCCATCATGGTAATTACTAATTACGAACGAAAAATTTCCGGAAAAAGTTCTAAAAATTTCAATAAATATCGTGGTGCACTTGAACTTCGTCAAGCTAAAGATGAAAATAATACCTTATATGTAATCAATGATTTGAATTTTGAAGATTATATGGCTGGAATGGGGGAAAATTCCAATGCTTCACCGTTAGAATATTTAAAAGCTCAGGCAGTAGCACAACGTACTTACGCCTACGTGGTCCAAAATACTTCAAAACATGATGCCCGTTACTTTGATGTTGTTGCACATACTGGAGACCAATTGTATTTGGGTGCAAATAATGAACCAGAAATGCCACGTTTTATTGATGCGGTAAACGCTACACGCGGCATGATGGTGACTTATAATAATGATGTGGTGATTACGCCGTATTTTGGAAACAGTGATGGTAATACTCGTTCCTGGACCCAAGCCTGGGGAGGTTCTGCTAAGCCTTGGTTGGTTCCAGTTGTTGCAACCTATGACGAGCGTGACAATAAAAAGATGTTTGGTCATGGGGTGGGTATGAGTCAGCGTGATGCAGCCATTCGAGCTGAAGAGGAGCATCTAGATTGGGTGCAACTTATCAAATACTATTACACTGGAGTTGAACTCCATAAGATTTATTAAGAATTAAAAAACGACCCACGATTATGGGCCGTTTTTTTATTACAATAGGATTATTCGAGTGGAGGTGGTACTTCTTCATCTAAATCTTCAGGCATTCCAGCTTTGCCTTTTTCTTGTTCAGGCATTTCACCGCGTTCTACTGCTTCCCACACTCTGTCTACGATTTCAGCCATGAGTGGAGGATTTTCGCGGAGGAATTGTTTGGCTTTTTCGCGACCAACGCCAAGTTTTTCATCACCAAAAGCATAACTGTTACCAGATTTGGCAATGACACGGTGGAGAACACCAGTATCGAGCAAGTCACCAGATACAGAAATACCTTCGTTATACATGATGTCAAATTCAGTGGTACGGAAAGGGGCGGCTACTTTATTTTTAACTACTTTTACTTTTACACGGTTACCAATGATTTTTTCACCTTGCTTAATTTGTGCAGCACGACGAACTTCAATACGCACTGAACAATAAAATTTAAGCGCATTACCACCAGTTGTGGTTTCTGGGTTTCCAAAGAATACACCAATTTTTTGACGGATCTGGTTAATGAAAATTACGACTGTGTTAGTCTTGCTCACAATACCTGTGAGTTTGCGGAGAGCCTGACTCATGAGACGGGCTTGTAAACCCATGTGAGAATCTCCCATATCACCTTCGATTTCTGCTTTTGGAACCAAGGCAGCCACTGAGTCAATAACAACGACATCTACAGCATTGGACCGCACTAAGGTTTCTACGATTTCCAAAGCTTGCTCACCAGTGTCTGGTTGTGAGATAAGCATGTTATCTACATCTACACCAATTTTGCGTGCATAGTCTGGGTCAAGAGCGTGTTCAGCATCCACAAACGCAGCAATACCACCACGTTTTTGTACTTCGGAAATAATATGTTGGGCTAAAGTGGTTTTACCACTAGCTTCTGGTCCAAAGATTTCAATAATACGTCCTCTTGGCACGCCTTTGACACCGAGCGCGATATCAAGTGACAAGGAACCTGTAGGAATAGCATCAACATCACTGCGACGAGCTTCACCAAAGCGCATGATAGCATTATCACCAAACTTTTCTTTAATTTGATCAATGGCTGAGGAGGCGGCCTTCATTTTGGATTGCATTTCTTCTGACATTTTTGGCATATTTTTTTAAATTAACTCAATTTAAGAGCAGTGGACAAAAAAAGAGCGCTTCGCTCTTTTATATGGTACGGGTTTTGTAGAGGCCCGTCAATGTGTACAACCAGTGTATAACTGGTCTAATTATTAGTCTCTAAAAAGTCAGCTTGTGAACTTAACCGAGAAGGTTCTTTGTATACAATATGACGGGTGGTTTGAGTGCTTTTACCATGTTTTTTCTTGGCTTCAATTACAATAGTATTAACACCAGGATTAAGGGCAATGGCTTCAGTAAAATTACCTAAGTCATCACTGCGAATTGCTTGGCCGTTGATCATAATAGTGGTGGCTGGTTCACTGGCACCGCGTAGAGTAATAGTATTGTCGCGAGTAATAAAACCATTGTCTGGTGAAACCAAAGATAATGATGGTGGAGAAATAGTATTTTGAATTTGCCAACCCAAGTATCCTGTGAGAAGTAGCGCTACACTACTAATCATGGCTGTTCGAGCCACGCTTGGCCAAGCTGTGAAGAAAAACCAGTGTTTGCGGTTTGGAACTAAACGCGGAGCAGCCGGCTCCATTTCTTCAATGCAAAATTGACTAATAAATGATTCAGGATTTTCTCCAATCGCGCGCGCGTATTTTTTGATAAAGTTTTTTTGATACAAAGAAGAGAAGGGGATATCTTCAAAACGACATTCTTCAAGAGCACTTAAATAAGTTTTATTGATTTTTGTTTGCTCAGCTACGTATTCCAAAGTTAAACCTTTGGCTTCACGAATAGCTTGTAGCCGAAAACAAACTCTTTGTGAACCTTGTAAATTTTTCTTAGTAAAGTTAAGCACAGTTAGTACAAAAATTTATTTCCTTTATCATCAGTATCAATTTCTTCTTCTACACCGCTTTCTTCTTCATCTTCGCTTTCTTCAGTTTCCTCTTCCTCTTCTGGCTCTTCTTCAGTTACTGGGTCAAAGACTGTAGCAGTAGAAGGTGGCTCAATTGTACCATATCCTGTATGAGTCGCCAAAATTTCTCGTGGTTTAGCGCCATCACCAGGGCCAACTACTCCAGCTTCTTCTAATTCATCCAAGAGACGAGCGGCTCGAGCATATCCTACTTTAAGTCTGCGTTGCAAAAGTGAAGCCGAAGCTTTGCCTGCTTGAATAATGAATTTTTTTGCTTCTTCAAATAATGGGTCACGATCATCGCTTGGGCCACCAAACATATTATTGGTTGCGCCATGAGCAGGTGCACCTACAATTGATTCATCGTATTCTGGTTCTTCATCACCTTTGAGATATTCTACAATCCGCTTCATTTCTTCTTCAGAAATATACGCACCTTGAATACGCATTGGTTTGCTCATGTCTGATGATGAGAATAGCATGTCACCACGACCAAGTAATTTTTCGGCACCAGGTGCATCAAGAATGGTGCGTGAATCAATTGCTGAAGCAACAGAGAAAGCGATGCGGCCTGGAATATTAGCTTTCATTAAACCGGTAATAACATCGACACTTGGACGTTGTGTTGCGACTAATAAATGAATACCAACAGCGCGGGCCATTTGGGCAATACGAATAATGCCGGCTTCTACTTCACTGGCTGCAGTGGCCATTAAATCTGCAAGCTCATCAATGACAAAAACAATGTATGGTAATTTAGTATCAGGATGTTTTTGGTTGTAAGAATTAATATCGCGACTACCTACTGAAGCAAGTAATTCAAAACGACGTTCCATTTCTCCAATGGTCCACTTGAGCGCGTTCACGGTTTTTTGAGTGTTGGTAATTACTGGAGTAAGTAAATGTGGAATGCCGTTGTATAATGTTAATTCCACACGTTTAGGATCTACCATGATAAAGCGCAATGTTTCCGCAGTGTTTTGATAGAGTAAACCCATGATAATGGTATTTACACACACTGTTTTACCAGAACCGGTTGCACCAGCAATTAATAAGTGAGGCATTTTGGTTAATTCACCGAGCCAGACCTTACCGGCCACATCTTTACCAAGCACCATCATCATGTTATGTGGACGTTGGCGATATTCTTTATCTTCAATTAATTCTTTAATACTCACCATGGCAGTTTTTTGGTTTGGTACTTCCACGCCCACCAAAGCCTTGCCTGGAATTGGTGCTTCAATGCGAATGGTTTGTGCTGCCAATGCTAAAGCTAAATTTTGGCTAAGACCGGTAATACGGGTTAATTTTACACCCGCAGCTGGTTTCATGGTGTATTGCGTAACCGTTGGGCCAACACGAACTTCACCCATTTGCACATCAATACCGAATTGATCAAAAGTACTTTTGATTATTTCCGCATTTGTATCTACATCACCACTAGTTGGTTTACCGCGTTTATCTGAAAGCAAATCCATTGGTGGTAAATTTTTAATCACGACTTTTTTTGACCAAACATCACCTTGTGGTGGTCTATCATCTTCTTCCTCTTCTTCCATTTCCTCGTCTTCTTCAGTTTCTTCTTCCTCTTCTTCCATTTCCTCGTCCTCTTCTTCCTCATCTTCAGCTAAACTCTTTTTTGCAAAAGCAGGTTCTTCTTCCTCATCTTCTTCAGAATAATCACCTTTTACACTAAATTGCACTGGAGCTTTTTCACTGCGAACAAATAATTTTCTACACAAATGTATTAAACCATTTCCCGCCATGCCTAGGCCTGCTAAAAGAGCGCGGTGGAGCATGACAAAATGTGTAATGGCTGTGTTGTACAAAAGGAAAATTGAAACTAGTCCTAGGGCCACTAAGATTGAAGAGCCAGCAATAATTCCTAAATAACTTTTCAAAACCCAAGCAAACATTCCAAAAACTCCGCCGCCATGACCGGCGATAGCTTCATTCCACATTTGATCTGGAAAATAATGAATGTGTACTAAACTACACAGTGAAATGAAAAATAAAATTGTACCCAAAATATGTGTGGGCCGATAATCATAATCAGTATCACGGATAATAAACCACGCTAAAGTTAAAATTATAAATGGCGTGGCAAATCTAATGACACCAAATAAAAAGCTGAGTACATAATCATTAAGCATTACTCCCACAACTCCCGCTTTACCAAAAAAACTCAAGGTAATAATAAACGCCGAAAGTACTAAGACAATAAAAATAATTCCCCGTGATAAAGTGGGATTCAAAGAAGATTCATCTCTAGAGCGACGGGGCATAGAATAAGTGTGGATAGTATATCATATTTACTATTTTAATCTCTAGTAAAGATTTGCACTTATTCTTTTTTTAATTTAGAGTTTATAATGGTCACCCAAATTTTGGAGGTCTCATATGCGGGTTGCTACTCAGTTGAAGATGACTGCTGAGGACGAAGAGCGGGTTAAGAAGATCCGTTCCCTGTTCAAGAATGATAGTTTCACCCCGCACCTTCTGCGCATGGGAGGTGTATGTGAGTCTGAGCTAAAGGCGAAGGAGTTCATCCTGCGTCTTCGGAACCACAAGGGGCTCGCGGTCGTTCAGGAGATCCCCGAGCTGTGGGCTAGACTTCTTCCACCAGTGAAGACAAAGTCGCCTGCTGCCCAGCGCTGACACCATCCCACCTGGTCAGCGCATTCCCAAATCCCGTTATCTATTAGTGGAATTTGGGAATGTAAATTGTATGATTGGAAAATTTTTGATAAAAAATGGTGAACTTGTACCAATTTCAGAAGGTGTAATTCCAATTGATCATTTGGAATTATTTTATGGTTTTGGGGTATATGAATTAATTAAAGTACGTCATGAAAAAGCGCATTTACTAGTTGACCATGCTGAACGTCTCATGAATTCAGCTAAAATTATTGGTCTTGAGCATCTGTTTACCGTAGAAAAAATAGAGGAATATACGGTAAAATTACTTAAAGAGAATGATATTGAGGCAGCCAACCTTAAAATGATTCTTTTGGGCGGCCCAAGCCCAGCTGAGGCGACTTTGTACATGTTTCTTACGGCTCCACGTTTTGTAGAAAATAAAGAGTATCGGGATGGGGTCAAGGTAATTACAGTCAAACATGAGCGGTTTTTACCTCAGGCCAAGACCCTGAACATGCTACCTAGTTATTTGGCTTATAAGAAAGCGCAAAAAGCCGGAGCTTTTGATACGCTCTTTATTGACCAGGAAAGTAGGGTATATGAAGGGACGCGCACTAATTTTTTTGCTATTCAAAATAAAACCTTAATCACGCCGCCTTTAGAATTGGTTTTGGGGGGAATTACTCGCCAAACCGTGATTGCTTGTGCAGAGCAAAATGGATATCAAATAGAAGAAAAATTGCTTAAATTAGCGGAAATTTCAGAATGTGAAGGTGCTTTTATCACTAATACTAGTGGAGGAATAGTGCCGATCAAACAGATTGGTGATTTTATATATTCAGAAATTAGTCCTGGGCTCCAGAATCTAAGGAAATTATTTGAAAATTTTCAAAAATAATAAGTTATCAACAGGTCTTTTCCACAGAATGTGGATAATTGCCTAGATAAAGTGAAATTTGAATTTTTTTCGTTTTTATGAAATCTCTCAACCTAGCCAAAAAAACCACACTCTTGACAAAAAATCTGTTTAGCGTTCTTTCTTGACAGTCCCTAAAAATTCAGGTATGCTTGTGGAGATTTAAAGTCATGTTTTGAGGCAGTTCTCTCTCTTGCAAGCTTCTAAAGCAAGGGAAAAAACTGGCTATGGCGCAGGCCACCTTAGTCCGGTAACCCTCCATGATGTCCACAAATAACCACAATTTACTTTAATAATAAAAACCTTTTCCCAAAAGGAATTTTTTGTTTTCTAAAAACGTATGCCTCCAATCTATAAGCGGCAACCACTTAAAACTACGGAGCGAAAGTTTTTTACAAACTTGCGCGACGCCGTGGAAACCCCAGATTTAATTGAAGTGCAAAAAACTTCATACGAATGGTTCTTAAAAGAGGGGATCAAAGAGTTGTTTGAAGAAATTTCCCCATTAACCGACTTTACTGGCCGTGATTTGGAATTGTTTTTTGAAGAATATTACCTTGACGAGGCTAAATTTAGTGAAACACAGTGCCGCAATAAGAACGTAACCTTTGAAGCACCACTTCGCGTGCAAGTAAAATTGGTTAATAAGCGCACTGGTAAATCCAATAAACAAGAAATTTATTTGGGAGATGTACCGCTTATGACTGACCGCGGTACCTTTATGATTAACGGTATTGAGCGTGTGGTAGTTTCACAGCTCATCCGCTCACCTGGAGCTTTCTTTACTGCTGATGACATGCGCGGCCGTCGTTTTTACGGAGCAAAAATTATCCCAAACCGCGGTGCTTGGATTGAAGTAGAAACTGATCAGAACAACGTGCTCTGGGTAAAAGTAGATCGTAAACGTAAAGTTGCAGCTACTTCACTTCTCCGTGCTTTTGGTTTATCAACTGATGATGGCATTCGCGAAGCTTTCAAAGAAGTGAATAATCACCCAAACATTGATTACATTGAAGAAACTTTGAAAAAAGATACTGCTTCAAGTGAAGAAGAAGGTTTGATTGAAGTGTATCGCCGTATTCGTCCGGGTGATTTGGCTACTTCTGATAATGCTCGTTCATTGATTCATGCCATGTTCTTTAACTTTGATCGTTACGATCTTGGTAACGTGGGTGTATATAAATTTAATACTAAATTTAACCAAGGCTTAGCTGATGCGCAACTTTCTGAAAAAGAACATCGCGTTTTATCACTCGACAAAATTCTCTTGGTGCTAAAAGAAGTTGTTCGTCTTAACGTTACTCAGGAAATTCCTGATGATATTGACCATCTTGGTAATCGCCGCGTTCGTGCGGTTGGCGAATTAGTACAGAATCGTTTCCGGATTGGTTTAGCCCGCATGGAACGTATTATCAAAGATCGCATGAGTACCATGGATATTGATAGTATTGTGCCAAATAAACTCATCAATGCTCGCCCTGTGATTAGCGTGATTCGTGAATTTTTCATGAGTTCACAGTTGTCACAATTCATGGATCAAGTTAACCCACTCGCTGAACTTGAACATAAGCGTCGTGTTTCAGCCCTTGGACCTGGAGGTTTGTCTCGTGACCGCGCAGGCTTTGAAGTTCGTGATGTGCACACCACCCACTATGGTCGCATTTGTCCAATTGCGACACCAGAAGGTCCGAACATTGGTTTGGTAGGTCACTTGTCTACATTTGCGCGCATGAATGCCTTTGGCTTTTTGGAAACTCCATATCGTAAAGTAATTCGCTTGGTTCCAAACAAAGCTGAATTTACTGAAGGTGAAATTCTTCGTGATGATACTAGCGGTGTAGGAAAAGCTGGTGAAAAAATTACCGCTGACATGGCTAAGAAATTAGCTGGTAAAAAAGATATTATTGAAGTGCCTGTAAAACCTCGCGTTTCAAGTGAAGTGGTATACCTCAATTCATTTGAAGAAGAACGCGTTACTACTGCTTCTGCCAAAATTGCTCGTGATGAAAATGGTTTCTTGTTGCCAGGTAAAGTTCCTGCTCGTGTGCATGGCCAACCGGCAAATTCAGATGTGAGTGAGATTGATTATACTGATGTTGCTTCAAACCAAATTTTGTCTGTGGCTACTAGTTTGATTCCATTCTTGGAACATGATGATGCTACTCGTGCTTTGATGGGTACCAACATGCAGCGCCAAGCTGTGCCTTGTATTAAAGCTGATCCACCACTCGTGGGTACTGGTGTAGAGCGCGCCGCTGCACTTTCAAGTGGGTATGTTCATACCGCTGAAGATGATGGTGAAATTACCGCGGTCACTGGTAACTTTATTCAAGTAACTGGTAAAAAAGGTAAAGTATACGAATATAATTTACACAAATTTATTCGCTCAAATGCTTCCAGTTGTATTAATCAGACCCCAAGCGTAGTACTTGGTCAAAAAGTTAAAAAAGGCCAACCACTCTGTGATGGTCCAGCCATTAAAGATGCTGAACTTTCACTTGGTCAAAACGTTTTGGTAGCTTACATGATTTGGGAAGGGTATAACTATGAAGATGCGATTATTCTTTCTGAACGTTTGGTACAAAACGACCGTTATACTTCAATCCAAATTGAACATTACACTACTGATGTTCGTGAAACTAAACTTGGACCGGAAGTGGTAACCAGTGATATTCCAAATGTTAGTGAAGAAAAATTAAAGAACTTAGATTCTGAAGGTATTGTGCGTGTAGGTGCTGAAGTTCATTCTGGTGATATTTTGGTAGGTAAAATTACACCAAAAGGTGAAACTGAACTTACTCCAGAAGAACGGTTGCTCCGCGCCATCTTTGGTGAAAAAGCTCGCGACGTACGTGATTCATCATTGTATTTGGAACACGGTGAACACGGTAAAGTAATTGATGTTAAAATCTTCTCTGCTGATGCTGGTGACAAATTACAACCAGGTGTAATCAAACAAGTTCAAGTGACTGTAGCTGACATGCGTAAAGTGCAGGTTGGTGACAAGATGGCCGGTCGTCATGGAAACAAAGGTGTTATCTCTCGCGTAGTTCCTGCCGAAGACATGCCATTCTTGGCCGATGGTACACCGGTTGATGTGA
>CAYYQC010000025.1:0-13351 GCA_964473715.1 uncultured Gammaproteobacteria bacterium | reverse complement strand
CACAAAACATCTTGCTTTTGGTGGCGAGTTCCACGTGTACTTCTAAACCGATAATTGGGATAAGTTCCATATCCTGCCTATCCTATCATTATTTTTTAGACTTGAAAAGGCTTTTTTCTTTTTAAAAAACACCCCGGAATGGAGTGTTTTTTGCAATTATTCAATAGGCTCTGGTGTGGCTTTGAGATGTTCGTATAAGAGAATTGGGGTAATGGTGGTGATTGGAATAATAAGGAAATTGAAGATGGTAGTTAAGGCCGCAGTCAAAATATACACAGGCACATTTCCTGTAGAGGCCCAAAAATACTCACCTGGAGTTAAAATCGCCCAACTAATACTTCCGAATACAAGAACATAGATGAGAGTAGGGGCGCATAATCGCCATAGCACTGCACCAAAACGTCCGGCCACTATTTTCTTGCTAAATTTCATGGCTTCCATTGGGCGCTGATTATCTAAAATCACGGCAAAGCGTGAAAAGTAAAACCACAACGCAAAGATAATGCCTGGTACAATGATTAATAATGAACCACTAATAATTGCAAGACCGTAGAGAATGCTGACACCAATGGCTTTCCAAAATATTTTTCTGGTTTGGAGAATTTCTTTAAAAACTGAAGTAGGTAAGGTACCTCGTACAATATGAGCCATGCCACGTTTGAATGCTAAGAGAACAATATAAGAAATAATTAGGAATACTACTTGCAATAGTAGGGAAATAACAATGGAAACACGTTGTCCGTTTAAAGTTTCAAAAGCAGAAATGTTAAAACCGATTCCAGAATTCAAAACAATCAGCAACCATGCGCCAATTACAAATAAAAGATATTTTAAAATAAGACCAAAATGTTGTGTGTAAAAACGAAAGGTTTGTTTAATGAGGTCAGTGACAGAGATAAGCATAATTATGCTAAATGAGAATTTACTAATGTCCAAATAGATTGATGGACTTGTTCAACACTTTGTAATTCACCACCTGGCGCGCATTCAATGACTGTATATTCAGGAAATGTTTGCGCAATTTTGAGATAGGTGGTTTCCGCTGCTTTTAAATGGGCGATATCATCTTCATGAATGTCGCGTTTTTTGCCATGCAAATATTCGCGAGCTTCTTTTTGATCAACTAAGTTCTGCGCTACTTCCGCGGGAACGTGTAAGATTAAACTAAAATCAGGTTTGGGAATAGCAAAGATAGTATACTCCAAATTATATACCCACGCAAAATATTTTTCCTGTTCACTTGAATTAGAAATTTTTCCACCTTGGTGTGCCATGTTGGAACCAACATACCGATTGGCAATGACAATTTTATTTTCAGCGAGCCATGCGCGGATTTTTTTTGAAGCAGCGTATCTATCAATGGCATAAAAAACTGAACCGCGATACGGGCCAACTTCTTGGGCTGTGCCAAATTTTCCATGCAAATAATCTTCTACTACGGCGGCACTGGATTCGCCGTATTGTGGAAAACTCACTACTTCTACTTCTTTGCCTTCAGCACGAAGTCGATTAACCAAGAGCTCGGTTTGCGTGCCTTTTCCAGAACCATCGGTGCCTTCAATTGAAATAAAAATTCCCGGCATATTATTTTTGGTAGGTCACAAATGAATAGCCGTCATGATCTTCGCGTGCTGTTTCTTTCCAGATGGTTAAATTAATAGTTGGGAAAAAGGCATCACCGTCTACAGTTTGATCAATATGAGTCATGTATAGTGTATCAGCAATATCAATGGTTTGGCGATAGATTTCAGCACCACCAATGACCATGATTTCTTCACTTGGGTGTGCGGCTGTGGCTTCATCAATAGTTGCATACACTTTCACGCCTGCAGGAACTGAGTAATCTGTTTGGCGCGTAATAATAATATTAGTGCGCTTTGGCAAAGGACGGAATTTTTCTGGCAATGATTCCCAAGTTTTACGGCCCATGAGAACAGTTTTGCCAGCAGTCACTTCGCGAAAATGTTTTAAATCTTCTGGAATATCCCAAGGCAATTGGCCGTTTTTGCCAATGCAATTATTTTTGGAAATTCCGGCGATTAAAGATAATGACACAGGCAAAAATTAAACTGCAATTTGAAAACTAACTTTTGGGTAACTTTCATAACCCACGAGGCGAGTATCTTCGTAATTCCAATTAAAAATGGAAGTGAAATTTTCTGTGTGAAGGGTTGGTAATTTGTATAAATTTGGATCGCGGAAAATTTGTTCTTTAACACCTTCCAAATGATTTTGGTAAATATGTACATCTGATAAAAAACCAACTAATTTTCCTTCTTGCAAGCCTGTTTCTTTGGCGAGTAAGTGCAACAATAAAGCGTAACTCGCAATATTAAAAGGCAAACCAAGCATGGTGTCTACTGAGCGTTGGTTCCATAATAAATTCAACCGACCATCCAAAACCGTTACTTGAAAACTATAGTGACAAGGTGGTAAACCCATATCACTAAGCATACTGGCATTCCACGAATTAACAATTAAACGGCGACTGCTGGGATCTTTTTTTATTCCTTCGACGAGATTCTTAAATTGATCCACGCCTTGACCAGTGTAATCTGTATCATAACTAATGTACTTGGCGCCAAAATGCCGCCATTGAAAACCATAGACTGGACCGAGATCACGTTCTTTGAACATGGCTTCTTTGGCGTGAGCCGTGTGACCGTAAGGTGCCTTACTTGGCCGAGCCCATTCATCCCAAATGTGATTGTTGCGATCGCGGAGCCACTCTTTGTCAGTAATGCCTTTAATAAAAAATTCCAATTCACTGGCAATCACCTTGAACGGCATTTTTTTGGTGGTGAGTAATGGAAATCCAGTGGCCATGTCATGTTCAAAAATTGCCCCAGCAATCGCAATCGTGCCTGTGCCAGTGCGATCAGCTTTGAGGGTGCCTTCAGTAATAATTTTTTTGACAATATCCAAATAGGTTTTCATATTTTTTTGTTATTTTCCGGTAGTACCAAAACCGCCACGATTTGGTCTGGTCATTTCTGGGACCTGTTCCCACTCTGCTTGATCGACGCGTAAAAAAGCAGCTTGGCCCACGCGTTCACCGCGTTCAACTGTCACTGGGGCGTCAGTAAAATTATACACTTGGTATAAAATTTCATCAGTTGGCCCGCAATAATCTTGGTCAATAATTCCGTAGCCCTGCAGTAATGATAATCCTTTTTTACTGGCCGTACTGGAACGAGTCACAATACTGAGCAAATATCCCGGTGGAGTTTGGACGATTAAATTGGTCGGAATTTTAGCAATACTTTTGGCTGGAATTTCTAAATCAATTCGACTATATAAATCAAACGCCACTGCGCCTGAAGTCTGATATTCAGGAAGGGGGAGTGTGTCGTCGATTAATTTAATTTGCACTTTCATATTAGGCAATACCAACTTCAGTTAGAATTTTATCTACTTGCGCAAACAATTCTGCTTCGGTGCCATTATTATCAATTTGGACGCGCGCTTCGGCTTTGATATTTTTAATTTCTAATTCAGCTTCAGCCAAACCTTCTTGCTGAAAGGCTTCCCATGTTTTAGTTTGATCATCAGGCTTTTCACTGCGCAAACACACACGTTCGTAGCGCACGCGTTCGTCAGCATTCATGCCGATTAAATAAAAATTGGGTAGTTCTTTGAGGTAGGTAATGTCACTGGGGCGGCGGATGCCTTCGGTGATTACAATGGTTGCTGCGGCCTCAGCCGCATCACGCATAATTACTTTGGACATAATGTCCTGACTAATGGTTTGGCGGAGCATGGAAGAAATCATCTGTAAGTTAGGCCGAGTTGGTTCCAAATACAACCGTTTAGCAATGTCGGTAAGCATGTCAGAAAAACGGAACGAGACCGCTCCGTATTTTTGGGTAATATAATTAGTAATGGTACTTTTGCCAACACCCATTTCACCCACAATTCCCAGAACAATTTTATTGGTTGGCATAATTTTCTACTTCTTCATTAATATAATCTAATTCAAGGCCAACTTTACGGAACATATCTTCACTTTCCACGCCAGCGTGATAACGTTTTTCACAAACCACGCGCTTGACTCCAGAATTAATAATCATACCAGCACAAACTGCACAGGGAGTCATTTTGCAATATACTGTGGCACCTAAAATTGAAACGCCCAACCGAGCGGCTTGTACAATGGCATTCTGTTCGGCATGGGTAGTGCGCACACAATGTTGGCTTTGGTGGCCGTCACCATGGGTGACAGTTTTCATTAGGTGGCCAACTTCGTCGCAATGCTGTAAACCAGCTGGTGAACCAACGTAGCCAGTCACTAAAATTTGTTTATCACGGGCGATAACACAGCCAGAGCGACCGCGGTCACAAGTAGCCCGTTTGGCCACTGCCCGGGTAATTTCCATAAAATATTCATCCCAACTTGGTCTTGTAAAAGCTTCTTCGCTCATATATTTATGGTTATTTTGTAGGCATTGTAACAAAGCCTGACAGGTCTGCCAAGCCACTTATTTTAGGCTTAAATTAGAGGATTTTAACCAAACCCTGATTGGCATTAATTTCCACCAAAGTGCCGTTGGGGAAAAGCGAACGTGCGTTTTTGATATTCACTAAGCAGGGCTTTTTTAGTTCACGGCTTACAATGGCCGCGTGCGACAAAATGGTACCTTGCTCAGTAATAATTCCCGCGGCTTTTTGCATAAGAGGCACAAAATCCACGGTGGTCATTGGGCAAATTAAAATTTCCCCTTCATTAAATTCTTCTTCCGCTGGGTTTTCAACAAAACGCGCTTTGCCAATGGCTTTGCCGCGACTAGCAATGGTGCCTTTGATATGATTATTTTCAGCTTGAGGCAGAACCGCACCCACTTCATGAGCCATCAACTTGTATAAGACTCGATTATAATCCATGAATTCCACTTCGTAATGTGGATCTACTACTGCGAATTCAAAGTATCCTTTTAAATATCCACGATTCGTAAATTCAGCACCAATTTCCGCACTTAATTTTTCTTGCATGACTGAATCTGTTATGCGTAAAGCTTGCATAGCTCGTTGCAGAGTTTCAAAAAAAGCTTCATTAGATTCAGAAATTTGCCAAGTGTTAAAATTATAGAAAAAAGTTACAGGTGCTTCGTCATAAAATCCCTGAGTTAAATCCCAATGCCAACCATTAGTAATTTCACCCACTACACCATTGTCAGTCAATAAAAAAATTCCGGCAGCTAAACTTTCCGTAGGGTGAGGGATTACTTCTACTTTGTATGCATCAGGATCGATGCTTTGCGCATGAAACCAAACCAAATTTTCTCGCAACGTTTTGCCACGTACACGCAATTTTGGTAAATTGGAATCAAACGGAACTAAGCGAAGAGCGCAAAAATTATCGGCTTTGCGACTAAAAATATCTTGAAACAATTCAGTTTCGTCGACAATATCGCGGGCAGTCATGCGTTCTGGTCGGTCATAGCGGAGACCAATCGTTTGATACAAAACTTCCAAACGATCGCGCTTTTTATTATCTTCATCACGAAACGCAACCGCATCTTTATGTCCAATTTTTTCGAGCCATTCAGTAAGTGAGGGCATTTTTTGGTCAATTATTTCTTTCATGGACATATTTGTTTTTTAATGGTGTTGCTGATGTGACACCTCACCTCTTGCTGCAAGATTTTCGGGGATATGTGACGTATTTTTTAAATTTTCATTTGCCTCGTTCGGCTCAATGATCTCTGCACTTTTTATGCGTTCTAAATTTTCGGCAAGATAATTTTGAACTTCTTGGTATACATTTTCAATTTGTTCCGCCACTTGAAGAAAATTCATGTCAGCTTCTGGGTTATCATAATCTTCTAAAATCTTTGATATTTTTTTAAATTCACTTTCAACTGTGGTAATAAATTGTTTACATTGTGTATCATCAAGTATTTCATCAAATGATGTCGCAACTATTAAATGCTCGCGACTTTCAGGTGAGCTATATCGTTCAACGAAAGAAGGGAGTGGTGTATAGAGACGTTTACCAAGCTTAGGTTTAAACGCTAATAATTCTTTAGTTAATGTGTGGTCTGTACCAGGCTCTCCTTTAGGTGTAAACTCATGCCTAAACATTTTAATCACTCGGACTGCGCTCACCACTTGACCTAATTGATTTCCTATCCAATCATTTTTCGCAATGTATAAGAGGTCAAGAAAAGCTTGGGATGTGTGCATATTTATTTGTATGTCTCACCTTTAAAACGCACTTCATTTATATCTTCAAGTTCAACTTTTTCATGCAGATCATTGGCTTCTGTGTTTTCGTTATTTTCTTTGCACTGTTCCATGAGTAAGTGGATTTTTTCTTGAAAAAAACTTTCTGCCACAGCCAAGGAACGCACACCTGTGCCAGCATGATCGTTGTTACCTAACACAACTAATTGATCGTGTATTTCCTTAAATCCAGCTTCAATTTTTTGAACGAATTTTTGAGCGTCTTCATCTGCTAAAAAATCCATAGTGCTAAATGTACCACCTTGTTTTTGTGGATCTCTGACTCCGGTGTATTTTTCGGCAAAACCTCGGAACGGTTTGAGGATTACATTTTTTGCAAATTCATCTCCTTCAATAAGTTGTTTGGCACTTGCACCACTTCGGTTTTGTTCCTCGGCAAGTTCAGAAATTATCGGCAGAGTCGCAGATATTTCATTGGGGATCCAATCAACCTTGGTTAAGCGACGAAGTTCGTCCATTAATGCGGGATTAGCCATATTTTTCTATAAAATTTATACACTAATAATAGCACTTGGAGGGAATTGCGCAAACCCGTAATAAACCCCTCGACTTCGCTCTAAGTAAACAAAAAACCCAGGTGATCAATCCGGATTATTTGTCTCGTTTGTGCACAAGTTGAGATCCCCTTTAGCGTGTGGGGAGCACGGGCTTTGACCTCGCTCTACGGATTGCCCGGAGCGACGGTCGATCGGTACGCGAGGAAACGAAACCTCGGCTCGTACCGCCGCTCGTCATGGACGAGTAGTCCAAGAAAGCGTTGCTCGCCTCCCTTTCCCAGCCAGGGGACGAGGCACTTTCCACGAGCGCTCATAACGCTCGTTCCCAGTGCAACGACTGGGAATTGCAGGTTGAGATGCTTCTCTCCGAATGCGAGGAGCTGGCGAATCGTCGCTGGCTCGAGGCCGAGACTGCGAATCTCAGCGACCGCTTCCTCTGCCATGATGATGCGGTTGAAGTGAACTGTGACCAACTCTTGGGTGTCTGAAAGCATCGCGTGAATGTTTTCGTTCACCCAGTTGTAGGCGCCACCCTTGAGCATCTTGGTCAGTGTGCGGTCCTCGCGGATGGTCACCGTGTACTCCTTGGACACCTCTTCTGATTCCGACTTTTTTACGCGGTCGGATGCCGCGGCCATGGGGATTTGGAACTCCCCGGTAGAGATACTCTGACGTACTTCTTCGCACATCAGGGCCAGGATTTCGAGAACGCCGGAGACCGCTTGCACGATTCCGACCTTCTTTTGACCCACGATTGGTCTGCTGGTATCTTCCAAACGAATTCGTTCCTTTATGAGCGCAATTCTTCCCCGCACACCCGTGCAAGGAGAAATGTGCTAGTAGTTCGTCTACCTAAGTAGACAGTTAAATTTACTAATTTTTAGCTAAAATGTCAATAATTTTAGACTGTATTTATTAACTTGTTGACAAAAATCAACAACGTATATATAATTGGGCTATATTAAGCCAAATATGCTCCCTGCGATTAAAAAATTATTAGATACTTTGGGTCTGAGTCCCAAAGAAAGTGAAGTATTGAATATCTTGCTCCAGCACGAAAGTTTGCGCGTGGCTGACTTGGCCAAAAAAGCACATTTGAATCGCACTACTGCCTACGGGATTTTGAAAACCTTAATTGAAAAAGGTTTGGTGTCTTCAGTAGTTAAATACGGAGTGCAAGAATACCAATCTATTGAACCAGCCCTTTTGCCAAGCTATATCAGCAGGCAAGAAGAACTTTTGCAAGAACGAAAAAAAGAAATTCAGAGTATTTTGCCGCAGATCCAAAAAATGCGGAGTGAAAAAAGTGTGTTTCCTAAATTATATTTTTTTGAAGGACTTGATGGGCTAAAACAAGCCTATGAAGATACTTTGGAAAATAATAAAGGTAAATTAATTGAAGAATTTACCGGACCAGACGCCATGTTTGATGAATTGGGTCAAGAAAAATGGGTGCGAAGTTATATTCAAAAACGCACTGAAAAAAATATTCGTTGTAAAATTATTGCTCCCAATACTAAATGGTCGCAGTGGACACAAGAAAATGACGCTAAATCTTTGCGCATTACCAAATTAATTCCAGTGGAATATAAATTCGCAACTGAGGTGGTACTTTATGATAATAAAGTCGGGCTATTTTCTTTTTCCAAAGAAAAACCAATGGCCGTGATTATTGAAGATGAAAATATTTCGCAGACCATGAAGACTTTGTTTAGATATGTTGATGATACTTTGAAATAAAAAAGCCCTGCATTTGCAAGGCTTTTTTAAATTTTAATCAAACGAGATTAAGCTCCAACTTCAACTTTTACACTTGGGCCCATTGCTGAGGCCAAGTAAAGAGATTTGATGTAAGTGCCTTTGGTGCTGTTTGGTTTTACGCGTTTTACTGCATCAAGGAAAGCAGTAAAGTTTTCTTTGAGCTGAGCATCGGTAAAGCCAACATTACCAATGATTTGGTGAATGTTTGAGCCGTCGTCATTTTTGAAGGCAGCCTTACCTTTTTTCAATTCAGTGATCATTTTCTTGACATCCGGGTTTACAGTATCAGTCTTTGGGTTAGGCATGAGACCTTTTGGACCCAAAACTTTAGCGGCTACGGCCATCTTAGGCATCATTTCTGGAGTAGCGACGGCAATGTCAAATTCAATTTTAAGAAGACCGTCTTTGATTTTCTTAATATCTTCTTCTCCGTAAACAAAGTCTGCACCAGCTTCCTCTGCAGCTTTTTCACTGTTTGAGCCAACAAAAGCAGCGATTTTTTTGGTTTTACCAGTGCCATGAGGGAGACTCACTGTAGTACGGATTTGTTGGTCACTTTTAGCTGGGTCGATCCCAAGCTGAGCGTGAACTTCAACTGAAGCCACAAATTTAACAGTACTGGTCTGTTTAACGAGCGCAATGGCTTCGTCTACAGAGTAAGTTTTGGTCTTGTCGACCAGGGCCTTGGCGGCCGCGATGCGTTTTCCTGCTGCCATATAGTTGTATGGTGTGGTAATAGCCTTCTGAAGGGTCAGAAGTCCCACATAAATAATGGTCGTAGTGTAGCCAAAAGTGGGGGATTTGTCAAGATGAACTTTAAAACAAAAGAACCCCGTTGGGGGTTCCAGTGTTCGTAGTACACGGTTTTAAAGTGTACGAGAATTACCACTCTTAAAATAATTATATTATTAAAAATGAGTAATGTCAAGATTAATAAAACAAAACAATCCCCTAGAGGATTGTTTTGGAATGGTGGACAGAGGGGGAGTCGAACCCCTAGAACTAGAGTGGTAATTCTAATTACACACCGTGTGTTCTCCGCCCTTCGTACCACCATTATTTACTGTAACAGAATGTTTGAAATTGAATAGATTAAAATTACTCAAATGTGAATAATTCTGTGGAAAAAATTGTGTGCATCTTGTGAATAAAAATTTTAATTCAAATCCTTCGCGCACTCAATATAATTATTTCCAATATCGTATTTATGTTTTTTGTAGAAACTGACACTGGCTTTTGTTTTGGTCGAGGCGTGAAGAATAATCCATTTTTTTCCATTGATACGAGCGTTTTTCTCAAAAGTTTTAAGTAGTTTAGTACCTACTTGTTGACCTTGAAATTTTGGATCCACCGCCAGTGCCCACATCATGACTCCTCCAGCCTTTAAAGGTTCGCCATAAATTGCACCAATGATTTGTTTTTTATTGGTTGCAACTAAAAAATATTTATCATTAATAAAATTTTTTAAGTAGCCTGCGGAAAGACTATTGCCAGAAGCGGCCGCAAGTTCAGGAAGATTGAATATCTTTTCACATTGATCCAAATCTACTTTTTGGCAGGGTCTGATCATAAATTATTTTGGCGCAACGACGTTGGCTGGTTTTCCATTTACAAACCCTTTCAAATTTTCGATTGAAGTATTGATAATCCGCATAATCGCCTCAGTAGTGTTGAACGCATTATGTGGTGTCACAATGGTTTTGGGATTATCAATGAGCATGGAATTAACCAGACTGGTGCGAATATTGCAATCATGACAAGAATCACTGAATAACAACACTGGATCACGCATAATTTCTTCATCTTCTAAGACATCAAGACCGGCACCAGCAATTTGATTGTTTTGTAATGCGCGCAATAGAGCTTCGCCATCAACCAAACCACCACGAGAGGTGTTAATTACGTATGCGGTTGGCTTGAGTAATTTGATATTTTTGGCATTGAGTAAATGTTTGGTCTCCTTGAGAAGGGGAACGTGAAGGGAAATAATATCGGCTTCTTTGAGTAGAGAATTTAGTGATAAATAGGTAAAATTATTCGCTTTAGCAAATTCTTTGTCAGGAAATGGGTCGTAGGCAATAATATTCATTTCAAAACCCACTAACATTTTGATTACCGCTTTACCAATTTTGCCAGTCCCAACAATCCCAATGGTTTTGCCGCGCAAATCAAAACCGCGCATGCCGTGGTAATCGTAAATGCCTTCTTTGACGCGTTTAACTGATTCAAAGAGTTTCTTGGAAAGGGCCAAAATTAAGGTCAAAGTGTGCTGTGCTACGGTGTAATCGCCATAACTTGGCACATTACTTACCACAATGCCGCGTTTTTTGGTTTCAGCTAAATCAATGTGATCAAACCCAGTGGAAAAAGTAATAATCGCCTTTAAGTGGGGGAGTTTTTTCAAGACTTCTTTGGTCACTTTGGAATCAGTAAATAAACCAAGAATTTCGGTTTTGGAATCCAGTTGGTCCAAACTCAAAACTTGATTAGAAATGGTGTGTGGAAGACCTTTGACTCCTTTTTTGACTTCGGCGACCAGGTCTGGGGAGAGACTGAGAAAAAATTGGCAAAATGGTTTTTTGGTGTTTTTCATATGCACAGTAGTATAACAAAAAACCCGCTATAAAAGCGAGTTGTTTGCTCTCACTGAGTAAATAATCATTTACTAAGAGTTGAGTCCCGAGCAATTATAAGCCGCTCGGGAGGGCTGTGATGTGTTTGTCTCTGTACCGACTAGATGTCGATTTCGAAGAGTTCAATGGGACCCATGAAGATCTTATCGATTGCGAACGCCACATCCTTTGTGATGGTCTGCCCGAAGTACTTCATGTTGTTTGTGCCCTCGAGATCCAGCCCGATGATCACGTACTCGATACCGTTGTACACGACCTTCATCTTGCCAACGATCATGGCCTGGCCGACGAGCTGGAGGCAAATGTCTGCCTCTTCTCTATCTTTGTTGTAACCCATGAAGAAAGTGGACACCCCATCGGAGTTGACCTCGCTGACGTGATCGATTCTGGCGATCTTTCCGACGTACCCCAGATTTAGAGATGTGTCTTTGTCCTCTTTTACGTACTGCTCGAGGTTGGATTCGGATTCGGGGTTGACACTGCGGGTGTACGCCTCAGTCCGCTTCTGAAGGTCGCTGATTTTGATCTTGGTGCTCATGGCTGTCTCCTTCTATCTATATGTGCTGTGATTTGTCTTATCTTGAAAAGAGCGGTTCACCACTTTGGTGAGGATCGATTATTACAATCGAACATCGCAGTATACGGTTTTTTGGCTAATTTGTCAATATATTTAATACTATTGTGCTATATTATTGCCTAAATAGCTTGACAATTGGCCAAAAAAATGATATAGTTTATATTGACACATAACTATGGATATCCACCCACAACTTAAAGAAATTGGTCTTAACCCCTCAGAAGGGGTGATTTATTTATATTTACTTGAAAACGGCCTATCTTCGCCCCCACAAATTGCTAAGGGCACTAAAATCACTCGCACCAATGCCTACCATGTTTTACAAAGCTTAAAAGAAAAAGGATTGGTTGAAGAACAAACTCAAGGCAAGCGTAAAGTATATTTGGCTAGTGATCCAGAAGCTTTGGCTCGTTCGCTAGAACGTAAAAAAGAAGCCGTTAATCGCTTGTTGCCAGATTTACGCGCCCTATATACTACACAAAAAAATAAACCAAAAATTCAGTTTTATGATGGACTAAAACAAGTAGAAGAAATTTATCGGCAAAGTTTAAATGCCGAGGAAATTTTTGGAATTGGTTCTACTAAGCAATTAAGTACTGTGGCGCCAGATTTTTATACTGAGTATTTAAAAGAAATAAAAAATCGAGGAATTTTTTTTAAAGATATTTTGTCTGGTCCTTCAAAAGAAAAAGGCGCGCCAGAAATGCAAGCAATGCTCATGAGTTTGTATGATTTTAAATTTATTCCCCAATCGTACGCAGATTTTCCTACTGATATTTTATTATGGGAAGATAAGATCGCATTGATTAATTTAACTGAACCGATTTTTGGGACTATGCTTAGTAATTCTCCACTCGCCAAAACATTCCGCATTATATTTGATGTAATGTGGAAACGATTAGATTAAAGTAGTTCCTTTAAGTCTTGGCATTTAAACAAATTTTAAATATAATACGTATATTCGGTATCCAGAGAAATCTGGTTGCTCCGCACTCTGGCTCTTGGTCAGAGTGCTTATTTATTTACGAACTGTTTTATATAACTTTGTAAAATTTGCTCATATTTTTCTCCATCCAGCATTTCATATCTACGAAGTAATCGTTTGGAACTAATGGTACGACCTTGAGTAAGATTAATTGCCCCAAGCTTGGGGCTTATGAAAATTTGATACCATGGCAAAGGGTACTTAATTTGGGTAGTAAAAGGCACAATAAAACAAGTCTCGGCATTATATTTTTTTAGAATTAAAACCGGCCTTTCATAAAGTTCGTTTTTTCCATTTATCTCGTAACCAATATTTTGTCCTAGAGCTGTCCACCAAATTTCCTTCTCTCGATAAAAAACTAATTTTTCCGATACCTTGTTTAGGTGGTG
Organism: uncultured Gammaproteobacteria bacterium; assembly: GCA_964473715.1. GTDB lineage: Bacteria > Patescibacteriota > Patescibacteriia > Magasanikbacterales > UBA922 > 2-12-FULL-41-16. Next base: position 266 of record CAYYQC010000025.1, on the reverse strand, counting down.
AAATATTTTCTTCTTCGTCCAATCAAAAAATTGTTTTATTATTTCCTCCATATTTTTTTAATAGTATTATTTTACTCTACCAAAATAAATATGAATTTAATATAAAAAATACACAGACTGTTTATAAATCTGTGTAAAAAGATGTGTGTAGGTTGTGAATAAAAAAATCCCTCGATCTGTCAACTGACGGACGAGGGATTTTTATTTTTGTGAAGTTTAAGCTTCAACGGTCACGCCCATTTGACGGGCAGTACCGGCGATTGTAT
>CAYYQC010000024.1:0-13562 GCA_964473715.1 uncultured Gammaproteobacteria bacterium | reverse complement strand
TCCGGTCCCATTAAGGGATGTTCCACGTTGTCGCTTCGCTGCGACAGCAAAATGGCCACCAGAAGGTCGGCTGACTGCTCGTGGAAGGCAGTCAAATCATCTATTAAAATATCCCGATTATGTCGGGATATTTTTTTTATAAAAATATTTTTACGTTTACGTATGCGTAATTAACTCCGCAATATTTTTTACTTTAAGAACTTTAATGGTTGTTTCTTTTGATTGGGTGGCTGAGGCGGTAATGACGCGTTTCATACCCAATGATGAGGCTTCGCGAATGCGTTTGTCGGCTTGACCAACAGCGCGCACTTCACCACCGAGACCAACTTCACCAAACACGACTAAATCATTTCCCAAAGCTTTGTCTTTATATGAACTGGCAATGGCTAAACACACCGCCAAATCTGCTGATGGTTCATTGGCTTTAACCCCGCCAACGACATTAATATAAATATCGTATTGGCCTAATTGTAAACCAGCGTGTTTTTCCAAAACCGCGGTAAGGACATGTAAACGATTCAAATCAAAACCAGAGGCTTTGCGCACGGGATAACCAAACACGGTTTTATTGACCAGTGCCTGCACTTCAATGAGCATGGGGCGCGTGCCTTCTAATAAGCATGTAAGAATTGAGCCGGGTACGGGTTCGCCACGATCAGCAATAAATACACCGGCCGCGTTTTTGACTTCGGCGAGTCCTGATTCTTGCATTTCAAAAATCCCCACTTCGTCGGTGGCACCAAAGCGATTTTTTACCGTACGAAGCAAACGGTAACTGTGGTGGCGTTCACCTTCCAAATATAAAACTGTGTCGACTAAATGCTCCAAAGTGCGTGGACCAGCCACGGTGCCTTCTTTGGTTACATGACCAATAATGACAATCGCGATATTAAAAGTTTTGGCAACATTTAATAATTTGGTGGTGGCGGCGCGGACTTGCGTCGGGTTGCCTGGTTCACCTTGTACCTCACTTGAACTAATGGTTTGGATAGAATCCACAATCGCCAGGGCTGGTTTTTGGGCGACAATGGTGGCAGTGATGGTATCAACATCGGTCTCAGATGAAATTAAAATTTTTCCGCTATTAGGAGTAATGCGCTCTGCACGTAATTTAATTTGTTCGGCTGATTCTTCACCAGAAATATATAAAGAAGGGGAGAGTAGGGAGGTGAGTTGAAGCGCGAGGGTGGATTTTCCAATGCCAGGTTCGCCACCCAGTAAAATTAATGAACCTGGTACAATGCCGCCACCTAAAACACGATCTAATTCCACGAGACCGGTGGGTAAACGAGGGGTATTAGCACTTTTAACTTCACCTAACGCAATGGTTTTGCCAGCGCGAGCTTTTATTTCTTTTTCACTTTGAATACCGGCTTTTTGCGGAATGGCCTCACTAATCCCTTCTTGGGGAATAGTGCCCCATTTGCCACATTCCAAACAACGACCTGCCCATTTTTGGTATTGGGCGGCGCAATGGGTACATTCAAAAATTAGGGTATTTTTAGGCATGTGATTTTATTTTGTTTATTTAACTTTACACCCTTTAACACGATATTTACCAGAGCAATAGTTTTGGCGATCTGTGTCAGTTACCTGCATGCCCTTATTGAGCGGGCATTTGTCATAAAAATTTAGTGCGTACCACATGGCTGGTTTACTTACTGACAAGCATCGAAAAGCCTCGGCTGCGTTGGTGAGGCTAGCACAGCCAGAGAGTTTTTTGCCTCCACCAGTAATAAAACGTAGAGCTGCTTCTAATGATGTATCAGGATTTAAAAGGTCTGTAACAGTATACCAGCGTCCATAAATACTACGGGCCCATTCAGGACCATTTGGGCCAGTAATTTTAGAACCAAGCGCACCTTTTTCAGCAGCATGAACAGGAAAAATAGTGATTTGCATGAAAGAAATACCATGACTAAAACGCCAGTCTAAACCATAATCTGGTGGTTTGCTTAGATCGAGTGCATCATCATTTAAAATTTTACCACCGCCACCGGTATAATTATTTAATTTAGCATACCCACCTTTACTATCCCACTCAGCCACGGTTGTAGCTGGTGGAGTAAATTGCGCGCCACTCTTTTTCTTGCCAGAAATTAAAAAGTCTCTTCTGGCTAAAACTGGTTTGGCGTTGGAAGCATAATTTTCATCATGGCCAATGGCATGCAATTTACCGCCAGATTCTTTATTTACAAAAGCCCAAATTAAACATTGATCAATGCCTACTTTTGTGGCCACGTCTTTGATATTTTGGTCAGTAAGTTTGGCATTTGAAGCTGGTGCATTATGATGAAAATTAGCATCAATGGCCGTAGGTGTAACGCCGTCTGTACCAGCGTCACCACTAAGAACCGTGCCATTTTCTTGTACTCGAACAATATATTTATTCATGTTAGCGGTGCGCACAAAAATTACGCGCAAATTTTTAAATTCAACTAACTCAGGATTAAAAAGATAAAGAATAGTGAATGATGTAATTGCCAAAAATAAACCAATCACTGCAGAAGTAATCATTTTAATGGCTGAAGATTTGGCTTCACCAGAAGTATCAGGAATAGTGTATACAAATCCGGCAAAAATAATGCGTCCCACGCACACTATACCAACAATTAAAATTAAATAATTATAAATTGCTCTAACATATTCACCAAGATAAGGAATATCTAGGTACGTATTGCCTTCATCGTCGCCAGTTAATTTGCCGTTAATGGTTAGATCGGTAAATGATAAACCAGGAATTTTAATTTTTGGAGTAGGTTTTTGAATAAGTGCCAAGACTTCACTTTCTGTGAGTGGGGTATTTTCATACGCACGCATTAAATCATCTGAAAGGCTTCCATCAGCACCAGTGCTTTTTTCTTGACTTTGTAAGGGGTATTTCACCACGCCCGCGCTGCTTTTACAATAATGTAAAGTATTGGCCGCTGTAATACCGGTGCCATCTTCACAAGTCCAAGTTTGCCCGGGATATTCTTTACCATAGGCCTCTGAACAATTAAGAGGTTCGCTGGTATTACAAACACAAAAATCATTGTCTTCACCATCGCCATCAGTATCTACATTACTATCTTCACAATCAAGTTTGTTTGGGCAGTCACTATTTGTGTCACAACTTTTTCCAATCCCGTATTCATTGGGTATTGCTACTGTCAAAACTTCAGCATTCCCATTACATTTATTACCTTTAACAGGGTCTAAATAGCATAGAGACGGTAATGATTGATGACCGGCTACATCGGTAAGTTTAGGAAGTTGGAGAGCGAAAATTTTAGTAGAAAATTTTTGATAGGCCGCCTTCGTGGCAGTAATATTTCCAGCATACGCAGAAGCATAGATAGACATTTTTCCTGAATCTTTAAAACTGGCAATTTTTTCGCAACGTCCATCATTGCAACCATCAAATAAAATAGTTTGTTTGGCTGGAAATCCTTGTTCAAGAAATTTAATCGCTGTGTTAGTACCCATGCCATGTGCAGTAAGAGTATATCCACTAGCTTGCACGGTTACGGTGGTAGCGATTTTTCCTAATGCTTCTTGAAGCATGCATTTTCGTTCATTTTCTGTAAGATTTTTATCATTTCCTTCTGTGCCACCTTTATTTTCCATGGATAAAATAATCGCGGAGCGTGTAACAAAATCTTTGGCCAAAAGAGCATTTGCACCACAAAGCCCGTATCCAGATGCTAGTGCACATAATTTTTCTGGAGTAGGATTATCTTCACCATGAAAATGCAAATATATGGTATCAATGGTGCCTACGTTGGCGGGTACAATAAAAGCTTGTTTGGTGCGCAAAGCAGTAGATTGGCAGGCTGTATCATAGGTATATAATTTCCCGCCATTATCAGTAAGAGTTAGGGTGGGGGCAGTAACGGCTTTGGTGGTATTTGGGAATAATAAAAAAGCCACGCTGATGATAATAGCGGGTAAAAATGTACGAATACTATTGTTAAAAATTTTCCCCATGCTATGGTGTTACTACTTTGACGGTGAATGTAATTTTTTTATTATCTACAGAGGTATAATAGCATTTGAGACTAGTATTTTCAAACCAATCACAGTTAATGACATTGGCATTAATTTGAGTAGTAATAATAGTGTGTTCAGGTATAGTGACTATTTCATATTGCAATGATTGATTGGGAACCGTGCCGTGACTAACCACGGTTAATATTTTTTTTCCATCAGGAGAAATCGTGACAATATCGCGTTCATGCCAAATAGATGGGGTAGTACTGGCCCCAATAATTTCCCAGGTTGGTAAGCTGTCATCGGTTACTATTGGTGCATAGGCCACCGTGTCTGGACCAAGCCAAGCCAGGTCAACCTGTCCACCACTTATCCAAAAATCAACAGTATTTAAAGTAGTGAGAGTGGTACTGGTGTGAGTTTTGGTATTCCAAAGCATAATATGGCTTTGCTCACTTTCTGGTTGCAGAGTTTGAAAAATTATTTTGGTATGGTCGGCTGACCATACATATTCTGGGGCAGGTGGAAGTTCAGGAGGGATAGTATAATTAAGTAATAGTGTGGTGGTTGGGCTTTTAATGAGCCATAACCAAATAATTGAAGCCAAACTTAATCCAAAAATAAAATAAGTCAGAAGCTTTAAATACCAAGCTACTGTATGTAGTTTAGCACTCATATTATTTTGTTGGACATGTGTTGACACTGTTCCGGATAGGGTCCCACATGCTCGGGGTCCAATCATTAGAAGTAATTTTGCCGCGTGCGTTTTTTTCAATATGAACTTGCTGGCAAAAAAGTTTGGAAGAAAGGTTTTGTCTTCCGCCATTAAATTTACAGCATCCAAGTGGTGGGCGAGTAACATTGGACGGAGCTGGATAAATAACTAACCGAAATTGTTTGATGTTTCCGACACCGCTAGTTTTCCAACCTTGATTTTTACCAGTGCCTTTTTTATAAAATGCATTTTTTTGCCAAGGTTCTTGCCCAGCTAATTTAGCGCAATACCCGCAATTACTTGGCGAAGTTTGGCCAGAAATATTTGGACAACCTTTTTTATCAGCCGCCCAATCAAAGGCTCCGCCAATGGTAGATTCAAACATGGTGGCATTACCGGTAGAAACACCAGCGTGGCCAGGAAACCAAAGAGCACCAACAGGTAAATTACTGGCGTTTTCCGGAGTTATTTCCATGGAGACCCAGCCTTCTTGTTCTAAATTGCCGACCATAGTATTGGCATTTCCAGTGAGAGTTTTGCTGTTACAACCAATGTATTGCAAAAATCTAGTGGCCGTATAAGCGCAATGTACTGGGCCAACACAGATTTTTTTATCGTGTAAAGATTTGGCGTGAGTTTGGGCTGCTTGAGCTGAGCATGAAGGTAAGGTGTTTGGCCCACCAAGTAAACCACCAATACTTTTTTGTGCTTCTGCAGAAACAGCAGCTGCGCCAGCTACATATCCGGCAGTTACAGTTTGCGGCAATTCAGCAGCTTCAAAGTATGGTTCGCCGCGTGTGTAAAATACTTTTAAGTTTTTAAATTCTACTAATTCGGGATTAAATAGATATAAAATTGTATATGAACCAACCGCTAACAATAAACCAATGAGCGCGTTTTGAATCATTTTAATGGCTGAGGATTTGGCTTCGCCCGAAGTATCAGGAACAGTGTAAATAAACCCGGCCACAATGATCCGTGCTACACAAACTAACCCTGCAATTAGAATTAAATAATTGTAGACTGTTTTTACATATTCACCTAAGTAAGGAACTTCAAGATAGGTAGAACCGTCGGTGTCACTACTAAGCTCGCCGTTTACAGTTAAATCAGTAAATGATAAACCAGGAATTTTAATTTTTGGATTTGGTTTTTGAATCAAGGCTAGTAGCTGTGCTTCGGTTAGTGGAGTTTGGTTAAAACCACGTGTTAAATCTCCAAGTAAAGTACTGTCCTCATCTTTGAATGCTTCTTGTTGTTGAAGTGGATAATGAATTTTATTGGTATTGCTTACACAATAATGTAATTTATAAGCTTTATCTTCACCAGTACCATCTTTGCATTCCCAAGTTTCATTTGGCTGAGTAGGGTCGCCATAAGCAGCTTGGCAGTGCTGAGCAGTAGAGCACACACAAAAATCGTCATCACCTTCAATACTACTATCTTCACAATCTAATTTTTGTTTACAATCACTATTACTTATATTTTCCGTACAACTTTCTCCAATTCCGTATTCAGTGGCTAAAGGAATAGTAATGGCAGTGGCATTGCCATTGCACTTATTACTTAAAAGATGGTCTAAGTAGCATAATTTTGAGGCAGTGGTGTATTCGGAAACACTAGGTAGGGAAAGGGCAAAGATTTTTTTGGGCTGTGCTTTGTATGCTGCCGTGGCCGCGGCTAAATCACCAGTGGTCGCATATAAAATCATTTGTCCTGAATCTTGGAATTTACTTATTTTCGTGCAAGTATCATTTATACAACCACCAAATAAAATAGTTTTTTTGGCAGTAAATCCTTGTTCAAAAAAAGTTATAGCCGCTTTACTACCACCTCCGCTAGCGGTAACGGTGTAGGCGGGGGATTGTAGTACTGTTAATGAGGCGATTTTTTCTTTAGCCTCAGTTAGCATGCACTCACGTTCTGATTGGGTGAGTTGTTTATCCACTGAATTTTCCATGGATAAAATAATAGCCGCACGAACAGAATTTTTACTAAGTGTAGTGGCAGCAGCGCATAAACTTTGGCCAGGGTTACTATTACACAGGGTGTTTGGGGAAGGATTTTCTGACCCGTGAAAATGGATATACAAGTTATCAATTGTGCCTACACCAGCAGGCAGAATAAAGGCTTGTTCTGGACGCAGAGCAGAGGATTGGCATTGTGTATTATAAGTAAAAAGTTTGGCGCCATCAGCTTCAATAGTTGGAATCATGTCTGCCTTTGTTTGGTAGGGGAAAAACAAAAATGCCGCGCTTATGCCCAGAACCAAGCTGTATGCTGAATAAAAACCGCGCATATTTTATGGAGTGGTGGAAGTAGTGAAACCCAAGGCTGCTTCCCAAGCTTCAACTGTCGGAGAAACTTCAACCTGTTCATCATTGATGAAAAAAATAGGCACAGATTGAATATTTAAGGCATTGGCTATTGCTTTGTTATTTTCCAAATGCTGAGTAGCTTCTTGGCTGGCCACACAAGCCGCTAAATCTTCTTTGTCTAAGTTCATGGTACTTACTAGCGTTGCCAAACTGGTGTCAGATAAATTATCGCGATGTGCAAAGGCAATTTCACTAAATTCATTAAATTTTCCTTGTGAAGCCGCACAATATCCATGAAGTAGGGCAGGTTCACTTGGGTATGGAAAACGAGTAACGGGCAAACCTTTCCATACAATACGAACGGCCGTAGGATGTTTGGCAATCAATTGTTTAAATACCTCATGATATACTTGGCAATTTGAACAACTAAAATCACCAAAAGTAATTACGGTTTTACCAGCTCGCTTTACACCAAGAATTGGATCATCTGGTAAAATGGGAATAGTAAAATCATTGGCTGTTTCTTTTGGTTTGGGGAATTGTGGTTCGTAATGAAGAATTTCAATAAAAAGCACTAAACCCAAAAAAAGGAGCGCGGGAATGAAAACTAAAGCCATTTTTTTTATCCCCATACTACAAAATTATTTTATACAAACCAGATTGATTTTTATCAGTAAATAATAATGAATTTCCATCTGGACTGACAGTAATAGTATCAATGGTATGCACTGAATCAAGTGGGATTTCAGTTTTGAGCCCAGTGACAGTATCTATGCGGTATAAATGATCAGGAGTGCTATTGGCAATAAGTGGTGCAAAACCTGCGCCAGTATCTAATTTATCTGGTACGCCACAATATACAAAGCGTTCATCAGCCATGGCACATTTGCTGGCCCAAGTGGCCACATTAAGAAGTTTGCGATTACCACCCACTGTGTCTGGTGTAGCATCTACAATCCATAATTCTGGTTTAAAATCACTGTTTGCACTGTACACACTGTGCAATAATTTAGTACCTTCTTTTGACCATTTAGTTTCTAAGCCGCGACCTTCTACCACTAAGCCTTTAAAATTTTCATGATTTTGACCAATCAATAATATTTGTTGGCGGTCATCACCCAAAGCTTCGCCGGTACGAGAAAAAGCTAATACTTGGCGATTTGGTGACCAATCTACGGTAACTTTTTTATCATTTACGCCCATTGGTTCAACTAATCGAATACTACTACCATCTGGGTTCGCACTAATAAGCCAGCGATTTTCTGGGGCCAAGCCCACGCTTTTGGCTGCCATTTGCTCACCGCCTGGAGAAAAAGAAAATCCTTCCCAGTGGCGTGGTAGGGTAACTTGTTCTTTGGTGTCAAAATTATAATAAATATTTGAACCATCGGGGTATTCAATAATGGAAGAATTATTTTGGGGCGACCAAGTAACATTTTGGACATTAAAAAATACTTGATCAGAAATTGGTTCAGGAACACCACTGCTATTAAGTCTATAAAATTTTCCGTCTTGAGTATTGTAAAATTTAGTATCAAGATTAGTATTTACACCAATAACTTTGCGGTCAATTACTTGAGTAAGTCGTTCAGGAGTAAAATTTGGATTATCAGCGATTGGATTTAAAGTAACTATACCTGTGCCTGAACCTGTGTTATTACCAGTGCTGCCGCTAGTATTAGGTAGGGTGGTGCCAGTCCCAGTGCCGGTTTGTGCTCCGCCTCCAGTAGGAAAAGATCCGCCACTGTTGGTGTCAGTGGTGTTTGTACCACCATCAAAAACTGGTTCTGGAGCCGTGCGAAAAAAAACATAATAAATCGCATAAGCCATGCCTACGGAAAAGAGGACAAAAGCGATAATCATGAGTAAGCGTTTTCGATCCATAATATTTTTTTAAGCGTTTCTTCCAGTAAGTGATTGATTTTTTAATCTAAAGCGTTCACGAGCCAGATTTTCTAGTTCTTTTGTGTTGGCTTTTAATTTTTTATATTCAGCAGCTCGTTCATCAAGTGGTTTTTCTATTTCATCTTTTAATTTTTTAATTTCTTCTTCATTTTTCTTTCTAATTTTTTTAAGATATTTGTGGGCAAATGATGCGGCGGTAGAGAGGCCTGGTAATAAGACGAGTACCCATCCTAACACTAAACTAAATAAGCTGAGTACTATTGATAGTACGAATAAAATTGGAACAATAATTTTTAAAATCTTATTTAATCTTTCTAATTTTTTAATCTTTTTTTCTTCAGGCTCTATTTTTTTATTAATCTCATTTATTTTTTTTCTGTTGCTATTCATGTCAGTTTGCAGTTGTTGCGTTTCTTGGTCAATTTCTTTGAGTCGATTACGATTGCGCAAAGAATTGAACCCCTGCATTATTCTACCACGTTCTGGCCCTTGTTGTGGAGTGCCTTGCTCTGGTGGCTGTTCATTTTGTCCTTCAGGGGAGTCTTCACCTTCGTCTGGTCCATTATTGTCAGTTTGTGCTTCTTTTTCTCTGGCCTGTTCCTCATTAGATTTTTTTGGGAGCATTGGATTATCCTCATCAGTATCTACAAGAGGCATGCCAGCACCATCAAGGGCTTGGTCTATTTTTTTAGATTCTTCTTCAGCTTTTTCCGCTTGTTCTGCTTCTTCTTTTTCTTCTGGAGTTTCAGTCTTTTTATCGGCCTCAGGTTTTTCAGGTTCAGCGGTTGGTTCTGTATTTTTGTTTTCTCCAACTGGTTTAGATTCTTCTTTGTTTTCTTCTAGTGGTTTATTATTTTTATTGGTCTCTTCTTCAGGTTTTTTAGTTTCATCTGGAGGGGGTTCTTGTGAGGGTGTTGGTGGCACTGAGGTTGGTTGTGATTGGTTAGTTTGGGACTCAGTATTTGGTGTTGGCTCGGCTTGGTTTTGGTTTGGTTCTCCACTAGTGGTAGGTAAACGATTATCAACTGTGGCTGGTTCTGGTTTTATCTCAGATTCAGTATTATCATTTGCTGCTTTGGTATTATCAAGCGCGTTTGGTTTAAGTGCATCCTGTTTAGCAGCTTCAGATTTTTCTTTGGCACGATCCATACCTGCTTGCATGCGGTCACGAGGCACTGTTGGTTCTTTAGGTGGTTCTACATTGTCATTGGCGGCAACTGCGTTTTCACCGATGGCATCTTTTAATGCTTCTTGTTTGGCTAATTCTTCTGGATCAGGTAAAGCAGATTTTCCAAAATCATCAATGGCTTGATTTTTTAGAGCTTCAGCCGCGGCATTTTCTTGAAGCGCGTTTTCAATATCTTCATTGGCTGCACCTTCGCTAAGTGCTGCTAATATTCCTAAATTTAAAGCATCACTAAGGTTTTCGCTCGCACTTATTTCTCCGGCAACAACTTGAGCCATTTCTTCACCAATATCTTGAAGTTTATCTTTTATTTTTTTAAAACCTTCACCATGCACGCCGCTGGCACCCAAGGCTTTTTCTAAAGCATTACTAATTTTTCCCGTTTGGCTATCCAAAGACCCTCGGAGTGAATCACTGAGTGGTTTAAGATTAGGGTCTGATTTAAAAGCAGGTGCAGCCATGTTATAAGCGTTTAGCCGCGGCTATGAGCCGTATGCAATCAATATAATAATGTTCAATCGCCTGATTGATTTTTTTCTCAGTAAGTGGCTCACTGTTTACGTGCGCGTTTTCAATAAAAGCCATGGTTTGTTTGGCGCGTAGGTCAATGAGTTTATCAATAATTTTCTCTCTATTTTCAAATGGAGCATTTAATAATTTTTTTTTCCAAAAAATCATTTCTTCAGCTACCTCTTCTTCTTTGATTGGTGCTGATTTGGCAGAAATAAAAGTAGACCGAGCATTCTGTGCTTTGGCCCATTTATACGCGTAATTTTTTTCATCGGAGGACATAGTGTTCCTGTTCGCGGGTTAGAGCGTAACGGGATTTGCGGCGGCTGGCAATGGTTTTACGAAGCATTTCTACCACTAATTCAGGTAATAAGCGTTCAATGCGTTTTTGCACAGGACGGGCACCAAGATCTGGATTAAATGTTTCTTGCGCCAGAATAGAAATAATATTTTTATCAGCGGTAATAGATAATGATTGTGCAATGGCAAGCGCGCCACTGATTCGCTCAATTTCTTTGCGAATAATTGATTCAATATGGTCGTGGGTAAGAGGAGAGAATACGCAGGTAGTATCAAGGCGGCTCACAATGGCTGAACCCAGTTCATCTTTCACAGCTTGCCGTACTTTTTTATCAATTTCGATAGGCACAGCATCAGCTTTGATGGTATTTGGTCCTTGACTACCGAAACCAATTCCACTGGATTTAAATAATGAAGAGCCAATATTTGCGGTGAGAATAATTATGGCATGATTGAAATGAACTTTTTTACCACCACCTTCGGTTAGTTCACCTTCATCTAAAATTTGCAATAATAATTTCCGTACATCGGGGTGTGCTTTATCAATTTCATCAAAAACTACTACTGAATATGGGCGACGGCGCAATTCATCAAATAATTTATTCCGGTCTTTGTATCCAATATAACCAGCCGGGGAGCCGAGTAATTTGGCTACACTATGGCTTTCACCAAATTCACTCATATCTAGTTTAATGAGTGCGTTTGGATCATGATACAATTCTTCAGCTAAAATTTTGGCCATTTCGGTTTTACCCACACCGCTCGGTCCAACAAATAAGAAAGAGGCGAGTGGCTTGCCACTGTGTCCAAGGCCTAAATATCGTTCTTTAAGAGTGCGAATAATTTCATTAATCACCTGGGTTTGACCAATAATTTTTTCTGGTAAAACTTTAGCTAACTTGTCTAAAGTCTCCCATTCATCAGTGGCTAAAATACTTGGGTCAATGCCAAGGCGCGAAGCAAGACTATTGGTAATTGCTTCAGCATCAACGCGACTTGGTTTAATTTTTTTAGTGTTTTGCTCTTCTAGTTTTTTTAATTCTTTCTCCAATTTAATAATTTGTTTTTTATATTTATTAGCTGAACGTGTATTTTTTTCTATCATGGCCTTGTCTTTTTTTTCTTCAGTTTCCCTCAGTTGATTTTCTAGGGCAATAGATTTTTTCGCGCTTGGGTTTTTATGATTGCGCACTTTTACTGCCGCTGAAGCTTCGTCTAAAAGGTCAATGGATTTGTCTGGTTGATAAGAATCATGAATGTATTTACTACTGAGTTCAACGGCTTTTTCCAGAGCTTCGGGTGTAATAATCACATTATGAAATTCTTCATAATATTTTTTAATCCCAGCTAAAATGGCTACGGTTTGTACTTTGGTGGGTTCTGCGACCATGACAGGTTGGAAACGACGTTCCAGTGCCGCGTCAGAAGCAATGTATTTTTTATATTCATCGTATGTGGTGGCGCCAATGCAATGTAATTGTCCGCGAGCCAGCGCAGGTTTGAGAATATTGGCCGCGTCCAAAGTACCTTGATTGGAGCCGGCCCCAATAATTGTGTGCAATTCATCTATAAATAAAATACAATCAGGGCTGTGAGATAATTCATCAATCACTTGTTTGAGTCTTGATTCAAATTCACCGCGGTAAATGGTACCCGCAATCATGAGAGTGAGGTCAAGTGAAAGAATTTTTTTACGGCGCAAAATATCGGGCACGTCACCAGCGCGAATGCGTTTGGCTAAGCCTTCTACAATCGCGGTTTTACCTACGCCTGGCTCACCAATTAAAACTGGATTATTTTTTGTTCGGCGCGACAAAATATTGATCACCCGATTAATTTCATTGTCACGGCCAATGACTGGGTCTAATTTTTTCTCAACTGCGCTATCAGTTAAATTTACGGTAAAATAACCAACCGCGTTTTCAGTCCCACTTTTTTTGCCTTTTGGGGCAGGGGAGCTTGAGCCGTGGTCATGGGGTTCAGATTCATTTTCCGCCGCTTCAGCGGCTAAATTATCCATGGTTTCAATCATGGCATCAATACTGGCGCTTTGGCCACTGGTTTCTAAAGAATTAGAAACAATTTTTTTAAGGTCCGCCAACTCAACCTTTAGAGCCTTAAAAAGTTCAGTCATGGGCTGATCTGGATTTTCCAAAAGAGCGAGTAATAAATGTTCGGTTCCAATATAACTATGCCCACGTTCAAAAGCGAGTAGAAGTGAGCGTTCAATTACTTTACTAGCCGCTGGTCCTAGATCTGGTAAAGCTGGTTTACCTTCGTCATTATTAGAGACACCTTTACGGTCAGCCAAAGACCGCTTAAATTCCAGCAAAGGAAAATTATTTTTTTGCAAAATTTCCGCAGCTACTGAACCAGGCTCCTCGGTGAGGCCAACAAAAAGATGAAGCGGTTCGACTTGAGGAATTTTAGCATCATTAGCCCAAGAAATTGCGCGAGCAATGACATTTTTAAGGTGGGTAGAAAAATTATCCAAAAGTTTTTGCGGGGTCATAGAATTTTGACATTTGAGGAGTAGCTTTATACAATGGCAGTATACTTAATTTCCTTAATTTTTCCTAGGGTATGCCATTTCCAGCCCATATTTTTAAAGCCTATGATGTTCGGGGTCTTTTGGGCTCAGAATTGTCTGAAGACA
>CAYYQC010000023.1:13638-16184 GCA_964473715.1 uncultured Gammaproteobacteria bacterium | reverse complement strand
GGGCATTTACTAGAGCTACTGACCAGGATTGAACTGGTGACCTCGTCCTTACCATCAAACACCCATACCCTTTTCTTCACTTTTATGGCTAAGATAAAAGGAAAATTGGGATTTTTTGGTGTTTTAGTGGTGACAAAGAGATGACCTGTTCCCTGCTGCCTTTAGTTCAGTTGAAAACCCTAGTTTTAGGGTGTTGCAACAAGCTTGTTTTGAATAAAACTTGGTTGGTTTTATGATACCACGTACACAAAATTAAGCAACAGTCTTATAATTAACAGCATCAATGGTTTTCTGCTCTATAGACCTTCACAAATTCTTTGACAATAGGAAACAAATTTTCACTTGCCGCAGTCTCGGGAGTAAAAAATCTGACCTCAACACACTCACTTGAAGGGGTGAAGTCAAGGTCTTTGAGTTTCACTTCATACAATACATTTGCCTTCCAAACCCCATTGGTGTGTTGGGTGGTTACAAAATAAGAAGGCTGGTCGTTAATAAATGTCGCTTCCAAACCCATTTCTTCTTGTAATTCACGAACTAGGCAATCATGGGGATTTTCACCAAAATCTAGGCCACCACCAGGTAATTCCCAAAAACCATTGTCTTCTCGGGCCAGTAAAAATCTTTTTTGTTCATCCAAAATTAAGGCTTTAACGCTAGTTCGGTAAAAACAATTTGGTACTTCAAGCATATCGGCAGACTATAATTCAAACCTAAAAATAACCCTCTCATCTTTTCCTTTGGTCTTGCCAACCCCTTCAATATAGCCACTAATTAGGCCACCAGCGTTTAGGCAGGTATTGAGCGAAGCGTAGTTGTCATTATGAACGTCAGCAAAAACCTTCTCTACTTTTTTCTTTTTAGCATAATCTAAGAATTCTTTTAGCAGACTTAGACCAACACCTTGCTTGCGGTACTTTTTGGAAACAGTAATTTGCTTTAAGTACCACTGGTTAAAGCGACCAAGAAAATCATTGCGCCAGTACAATAACCCAACCATTTGTCCGTCTTGAGTGGCACAAAGAACTTGTTTTGTTTTCACCAAATCTTTAAACATTCTTACATTGATTGCGCGGTATGACTCAGCCCCATCAATGTTGACGGTTACCAAAGTTGTGAGATCTTTAGCTGTGGCGAGTCTGAATTTTAGTGAATTCATATAATACTTACCGCTAATGATTATAGTTCCTTGGCAATTCTCTCTTCAAGTAAGTCCATAGTAGCAAGGAAAGATTTTTCCAAGTCCACATTATATTTATTGGCAAGGACCAGAACAGACCAAAGACAGTCAGCTAATTCGTGGGCAATTTTTTCATCAACATCATCAATGGCACGGATACCATCTTTAGCCATAGTGAGCTTACTAAGGTCACCAACGTCACCCACAAACCCAGCCATAATCTGCGACGGTGACCACTGCTTGCCGTATTTCTTAGTTTCTAAAACTGAGTATTGCTCACGGATTTTCAGGGCACGGTCAGAAAGTTCTTTAAAGTCCATAGTAGTTAAATTTAATAATGAGTAAACTCTAGCACATGTTATTTTTTAATTCCAGTTCTGGTTCTAATACCCTCTCTGGTTTTTTGTTTTGTAATCTAGTATATTTTGAGTGCCTCAAACATACGTGCCACAGGTACGTCGGGAGTATATCCATGAAGAGCTATAACTGGTTCATGTTCGCGCTCATCGTCATCGTCCTGGGGCTCACGGGCTACGTTCAGGCAGCCAGTAAGACCGAGGTCGACCTGCGGGCGGGATTCCTGCTCGCTACTCATCTCTCGTTCCAGATGATCCTGGGACAAGTCGGCTGGCTCGTCAAGAAGACCTGGGCGCCGCATTCTGTATGGGCGGTCGGCGGTGGCGTCGCCATCTTTGGCGTTATATTCTGGGGGGTCTATGCTCCAGGATGGGGCTACCGCTTCGATTTCTGGGACTACCAGGTATTGTGCATGATGGGGTTGTTACTAATACAACTCACTATCTCCCTAGGCATATGTGCTGCACGCCGTCCGCCTCCAAAAGCGAACGCGAATGCCACGATCTAATGACTGTTGAAGGCCTTTGCGCTTCCAGTCGTCAGATGCAAGGCACTCAAAACCAGAGAGCCGAGCAAGAGTATTTTTATTAAGAATACTCCTGCTCTCTCTGGTTTTTTGTTTGGTAATAATTAGCTTGGTTTACGGGCAATTACCACAAAGTATTTCAGCCCTGGGTAATACTGTTTTTCAGTCTCAACTATAAAACCAAGCGCCTTCAGTTCATTTACAAATTCAGCCTGAGTAAACATGTCTTGGTACGGGTGAACAAGCAACTTTCTTAACAACCGACCAAATGGCGTAGAAAATGTTTCAACAGACAAATCCTCAAGAATCAGTTGACCACCTGGTTTCACCACACGGTACAATTCTTTGAGACAGTCACGCCAGTTTGGTATGTGGTGGATAATTCCAAAGTCAACCACTGCGTCAAAGGTACTATCGGGAAAATTAAGTTTAGATGCGTCGCCTACCTGAAAATGTACATTTGGATCAGTGTTA
Source organism: uncultured Gammaproteobacteria bacterium (assembly GCA_964473715.1). Lineage (GTDB taxonomy): Bacteria > Patescibacteriota > Patescibacteriia > Magasanikbacterales > UBA922 > 2-12-FULL-41-16. Next base: position 13,647 of record CAYYQC010000023.1, on the reverse strand, counting down.
CCTTTTACA
>CAYYQC010000023.1:0-13628 GCA_964473715.1 uncultured Gammaproteobacteria bacterium | reverse complement strand
AAGTCTGGGTGGCGCAACATATTTTTTAATAAGTTTTGTTCCGCGGCCGTTACCACAGCCAATCTCTAGCACTAATTTTCCAGTCGGGAGATTGGATAATGTTCTCAGGCGTTTAACTTCCAGCTTATCTTGAATCAAACCACGCAGTGGATTATTCATTAAGTAAAATTCAATTTTGTTCATTAACATAGGTTATAGATATAAACGTTATGAACCAATGACCCCAAAAACCAACAATAGCCCGATTACAGACATCAACCCAGCCACCAGATACCGAACCACGACAATGGGGGTTTTCCGCATATATTTTGCGCCAAGCCAAGCACCCACAAACGCACAGAGAGTTCCCCACATAATCAGCTTAAGCTCGTGTGCGCCAATGGTGCCCGAAACCTTACTAAGCCCAACAAAATAGGTGGGAATACGGGCCAGGTCAATAAGAACGGCAATAAGAATACCCGTGGCAATAAACTTTGCGGTATCCAAGTTTGATTTTAAGAGAAACATTGAACGCAGTGCGCCTTGTTGTCCTGACAATCCTCCCATCAGACCAGTGAGAGCGCCGCCTAGCGGAATGTATTTTCTGGGGAAAGCCAATCGCTGAAACCAAGGTTGGATTTCTAAACACACAAACACCATCAAAATTATGCCAATTATAATACTGGCCAGTTTTGAACTGACATACGTCAATAAAAAAGCACCAAACACAGCCGCAGGAATGGCGGGCAATCCAAACTTCCACACAATCTGCCAATCAACCATTTTCCTGACCAGAGTTCCCTTGAAAAGATTATTGAGTAAATGAACAACCCCAGTGGCTGCTAATGCAATGGGCGCAGGAAAGAAAAGCGCAAAGGCTGGCAAAAGAAGGGTGCCAAGACCAAACCCTGAAAAAAAGGTTAAACCAGAAGCACCGAACGCGACTAATCCAATAATAATAAAATCCATATTTAAATATACCCGCTAACAACTACACAGCTTTGCCTCGGCCACCGCTTCCCTGCCTTCTTTAAAGAGCAGCACCGCAATCACAATGCCAACTATTGGGTCAAGCCACCAAATGCCATACAAATAATTTAGCCCCAACCCAAGGAGAAGGGCCACGGACATCATCACGCAGGCCAGGGTTTGTTTTGAATCAGCCACCAAGCCTTTACTGTTCAAGGCTTTGCCCGTCTGGTACTTTAAATAAAATAAAACAGGCATTATCAGCAAGGAAAGAAGAGCAATAATAATCCCCGCCAAACTTTGCTCAGGATGTTCTTGCAAATACAGCTTTTTCACTGATTCAAACAATACATACGCCCCCAGCACAAAAAAACTATAGCCGACTAATTTAATGGCTTTTTTCTCAATTCGTTCTTCGTCCTCTTTGCTCAGGTTTTCGTGCTTCCTGAACCGCCAAATCATAATACTGCCAGACAGAGATTCCACAAAACTATCGATCCCAAACCCAATTAAGGCAATACTTCCCGCCACTACACCAAAAACCACGGCACACAGACCTTCCAGGACATTGTACGCAACCGTAAAGTACGAAAGAAACAGAGCTTTTTTATGGAGGTTTTGCATACTTACAATTTAATCCCCAATTTACTAAGCACAAAAACATAGACCGTGTACCCTACGAACATCACGCTAGTCGCGATCAGCATTGCCCAGCCAAATTTCACCCCGCTTTTTAACAGTAGGGGCAGGACAATAAAAAATAATAAGGACGGGAGCACGGCCCAAAAAATCCCTTGCGAAAGTGAAATGATTTTAGAAACGTCGCGGGTATCATTATAAAGCCACAAAATGGCGAGCAAAGGGGTTAACGGCAGTGAAGCCAAAATCGCCCCAATCACGGAAAATCGTTTGCCCGCTTCTGAGGCCAAGGCAACTAGTAAGGCAGTTATGAAAATTTTAATAATGAATTGCATATTTAATCAATCACGGCGCAGGCCTCATCTTCTTCCTCAACTTCAAGAGTAGAGTGGTTAATCTTCTGCTTAGCTAATAGTTTTTTCACCTGGCATTTTATGGTTACCACTTCGTCATTAGACGTGCCTTTTTCCAAAATCAAATGCGTGGTTAAAATATGGTTTTCTCCGTCCAAAGTCCAGAGGTGGGTATCGTGGACGGCTTTAACGCGCGGAATTTTACAGATTTCACTTTCCACGGCTGGCAAGTTTATTGCCTTAGGCGTGCCTTCCAGGAAAATGGATACGGCCTGCTTTAGATTTTTGACCACATTAAACAAAACATACAGCGCAATCAAAATCGAAAGCAGTGGATCAAGAAAATGAATGTCTTTGACCAAAGAAATAATACTCACAATCAAAACTGCAAACCAGCCCAGCACATCTTCAAATAAATGCCAGGAAACAACTTTTTCATCAATACGCGTGCCTTTTTTAAGTCGGTATGCAGCCAGGCCATTAAAGAAAATTCCAAATAAGGCGAAAATCAGCATCCCTTTGGCATTGAAATGTTCAGGGTTAATTAGACGAGGAATAGCTTCGGATAAAATAAACAGTGAACCCGTAATGAGTACTAAACAATTGATAAATGCGGACAAGACTGAGAGTCGCTTAAACCCGTACGAAAAGGTTTTGGTTTTTTCTTTCTGTGACGACTTATTCAAAAACCAGGACAAGCCGAGTGACAGTGTATCGCCCAGGTCGTGAACCGCGTCAGCCATAATGGCCAGACTGTTTAAATAAAACCCGCCGACAAATTCAAAAATCGTAAACGTAAAGTTCAAGAAGAACGCGGTTTTAATATTTTTACCTGAACCAGAATGGGCGTGTGAATCACTCATAACAAATGTTTTCTTTTAAGAATCCAGACTGAGCCGCTGACCGCGACCAGCGCAATCATCGCGCTACCAAGAATATCGAGCGGACTATGAATGCCTGCCAAAATTCGGCCAACCCCTACCAAAAGCCCTGCGAACAGTAGAATGATACCAAGCTTTCGGTTAAATACCCAGACTGTGCAGGCAATGAATAGAACGAGGAGTGTATGTTCCGAGGGAAAACCATTGTCAGCGCTGTGTTGTACCAGCGGGACAAAGCCCCCTTCCACAAAGGGTCGGGGGCTGATGATTATTTTATTTAGTACTCGGTCTATAATTAGGGCAATCGGAGCCGCCAGCACGGTCAGAGTTACCAGGCGCTTCCGCTGAGCTGGGGTAGATAAAAACCCAAAGACTAGAACCGTAGCCACGATTACCCAGTGCAAATACTCGGCTAGGAAAATGATGCTCAATGTCCTCACACAGATTTCAGTGAAATAAATAAGACGACGGGCTGACTGAAAGTCTTAGTAAGTAACAAAATATTTTATGGTAGCGTTCGTGGTGAGATCAGCCACCCATTTTTGGGCTTCTTGCTGAAATTTTTGCTGTTTCAATTGCGTTTTTACTTGCCCCCTGAAATCTTCCATTTTTACATCTTTTGGTGGAGTTGTCTTTGAGTCCTTAATAAAGGCATCAATCTCCTCTGGTGAAACGGCTATTTTATCAGCCAGCAGTTTTTCCAGTCTTTTCTGAATAGCAATTTGTTCGCGGAGTTTCTTCTCGGTCATACCTTGTTCAGCGAGCACACCCTTTAGCGTTTGCCCTTGAAGAACAAGGTCTGCTTCGATTTTCTTTATTTCCTCATCCACTTCCACTGGAGTTACCTGTATACCTTTTTTATTAAGCTCAAGTTCAATAAGTTTTTTATCAATCAATGATTCAAGCACTTGTTTACCCCCTTCTTTTTCCAACTCGCTAATGATTGACAATCTACTGATTGGGCTGCCATTGACTGTTGCCGCTATGAAATATCCCTTTGACAAAAAGACAACTAAAATTATCAGTACTGTTAATAGGCCACCCATAATTGCCAATAATTTCGGCTGCTTGATTTTTTTCGTGGCAGAAACTGTTTGATTTTCCTCTGGCGCTGCTTCACTATTTGGGGTAGGTATATTGTCCATATTTTTTATAGATTAAGTCAACTATTTAGTAATCTCAGCTTCCACTAAACTTTTAAACTGGTCATAGCTCCGCACCCCTTCAACTTTTTTCCCATTTAGAAAAAAGGTGGGCGTAGCATTAGCACCCAGCTGATTGCCTGATACTTGGTCGCGGCGTACTCGTTCTGCGGTCACTGACGATTCAGTATCAGCTTTGAATTTGACCATATCCAGTCCCACTGCTTCAGCGTATTTTACAAACAAGGTTGGGTCAGCTGATTGTTTATTTCCCCACTCATCTTGTTTTTCAAACAACATATCGTGCATTTCCCAATACTTCCCTTGCTGACCAGCGGCTTCCACAGCAAGAGCAGCGGCAAAACTGTTTTTATGACCTGGCAATGGGAAATAGCGAGTAATCACCCGCAAATCCTGAGGGAATTCTGTTTGGAGCTGCTTCACAAATGGGAAAAAGGCGCGACAGGCTTCACACTCAAAATCTAAGTATTCAACCAAACTCACTTTCGCTTCTGGATTTCCTTTAATCCAATCACCTGGCTTTAGTTCTAATAATGCGGTGTTAGCTGGAGTGGATATACTAGTTGTTTTTGTACTGCCACCAAAGCGAGCCAGTCCAAACAATAAGCCGACGGAGACAATAATGGTGATAATAATGACTTTACTCTGGCTAGACATATTTTTTAAAATTTAACTTGATAAAGTAAATGAGACCAACAGTGATAACCGTAAACGCGACCAAAGACAAGAATGGAATAGTAATGAAACCAAACCATTCAAAAAATTTGGTGGTGCAGGAAACCCCTAGTTTACAGGGCTGGATACTTTCTGGAATGATTCCGTAATACAGTAAATTGTGGTAAATGGCGATTCCAAGACCAATCAAGGCTGAAGGCAACGCATACCAGGCCACGTTTTTATCTTGCCGAATAATGCCAACCGCGAAAATGGCCACTAGCGGATACATTGCGATTCTTTGGTACCAGCATAAAATGCAAGGTGGTAATAACATTACTTCACTAAAGTACAAACTGCCAAAGGTGGCAATGATGGCTTGGAAAAATAATATTTGAATAATATTCTTCCGTAAGAATTCTTTCATAATTACGAGGGTAATTTACAAGCCTGTGGAAAATGCAGGCGATAACTAAGACGGACAATGGAAACCGCTAAAATTAAAATTCCGAGTACTCCAAACTCCACGCCTTTAAACGGCAGTAAGGCAGTCAACCATTGTCCAGCCGAAAGCCCAAACAAAGTAGACAAAATAATTGACCCGCACGCTCCGCACCCCACCCCCACCATACTGAGTACTACGCCGCCGAGTCCAGCACCAGTGTTTTTAGAAGCAACTTGTTTACTCATCTGAACAAAGAGTACGCTCACAGTAATGCCGCCCAAAAGCGAAGACAAGACAATGAGTACTTGCGAACCAAAGGTGAAGTTTGAGGTAAACAAACCAAAGGACGCGGCCAGCACCGTTAATTTTTCCCACACTGAAAAACTGCTTGAAGTGAGGACTGACCAAAACAATTGGTAATTGGCAATCCACAAGTTAATGAGAAAAAACCCAAGACTGGCCACGGCCATAACTAGTATCAGGCGCAGTTCTTTAAACAGCGGAATGGTTTTTTTGAGCGCCAGATAATAGTTTGCGAACATACTTTACTTTAGGAGCGGGTCAATGAGCGCACTAAGTTGAGCCAGTGGCAAAGCCCCGCTCACTGGGATTTTCTGGTCACCTGAGACAATGATTGCGTACGGTGTGCCACGCATCCCCGCCTTTTCCGCTTCCTCAAGCTGGTTTTGAACTTTGGCCGAGTACTTATCACTAGCCAAACAAGTATTGAATTTCTTTACATCTAAGCCAGCCTTTTGCGCAATTTTAGGCAGTTCTGATTCAACTAGGCCATCATTGGATGGCGTAACTTCAAACAACGTATCCAGGAATTTCCAAAAGCCTTTATTGCCACCGATTTCCCCCGCACACTCGGCGGCCACGGCTTCTTTCCGAGCTTTTTTATGTAAGGAATCCAGTGGCGCGTGCTTATACACCCACTTAATATTATCACCGTATTTGGCCATTGCTTGGTTCATTGTATCGTGAAACCGTTTGCAGAACGGACACTCAGTATCAGAAAACTCCACGATAGTTACTTTCGCATCTTTACCGCCTTTGTAATAGTCCTGGTCTGTGATTGCGGCCAATTGAATATTTGCCTGAGTTTCTTCTTTTGCCACTAGGCTTGGGTTAGCCGCCGCTTCCGTAGTTTTTTCAGTGTTTAATTTTGGAATCGTAAACACATCTTTAAACAGAATTCCTACGATTAAAGCTCCTAAGACTAGGACTGCCCCTCCTACACCAGCCATAAAAGTGGCTTGAGGCGATAATTTTGTATAATCAAATTTCATAGTTACCTAAAATAATAAAATCCCTGTTCTTTAAAAAACAGGATGTTAATTATTAGGTAGGTTAAAATATTTTTGGGTTCAATAACCCGAAGCGGAAATAATCTAAAAAAGAATTCAAGACTGCAAAACTTCCCAGGTGACGGCGAATTGTGCGTGCGTACCCACTGACAAACCTGGACTGGAAGCGAACCGTAAAAAGACCAACCAAAACCACGAGTAAGAACAAGGTAACCACTGGCAAAATCGCCAGAACCTGATGACTAATCCCAATTGGCTCTTTTACCATAGCACAGCAATCAGTCTCTGCCCCTGCTTCGGCTGATTCCATACCAGCGGGGTATATCTCAGGAATATGCTTATTTAGCAGAAGGTGAATATTTGCGGTGCACACAAAAACCGCCATAACTAGGAGGCTCATAGTGACTAGCCAGGTAAGAAAAGAATTCTTTGGACGCATACGGGACAAGTATAAAATAAAACTGGGTTTTTGGCCACTGATTATTAGGATAGACTTAGGCAACTGTTTAGAATTCACCACTTTCAGAAGTGTTTTTTACCTTCAAGGTTTAGGTTGAAGGTAATGAATATTTCTGAAAAATTATGTTTGGCTAATCACTCAGCACACCCACGTCACAGTAAATTATCCATCGTCAACCGCTCCACATCACCTTGCAGCGAACTCACAGGCAGCTGACGCAAATAAGCATCAGTCATGCGTATATCCGAATGACCCAATAATTTTTTCACACGATAAACATCCGTTCCGCCATTTACTAAATTAGCGGCAAATGTATGGCGGAACTGGTGTGGGTGAAATTTCACTCCGCTAGCTACTACAACTTGAACGACAAGATGTTTAAATCCAGCTCTGGTAAACGGTGCGTCGCCACTTCCAGAGACCCACAAATAAGGTGTGTTGTAGTGTCCACGTCGTCGTTCTTCTAAGTACTCTTTGAGTGCAGCAATAACAACTGGATTCAGTGGCAACACTCGATTTCTTTTTGATTTTGAAGTCTCAGCGCGCACAGTAAGCTGATGCTCATCAAGGTTGATGTCTAGTAATTTCAGACCAATTAACTCACCTTTTCGCAAACCGCAATAAAGTAACACCGAAAACATAGCAAGGTTACGCCTCTTTATCAATACTGACTTCCACTGGAGCGAAAAAGCAATTGCCGAAAAAATACGCTCAACATCTTCCTTACCCAAGTACTTCTTATCACTGTAGCTAACATCTGGGTACGGCACCCCCAAAAATGGATTCTTTTTTAGATAGTTCTTTGCTTTGAGCCATTTAAAGAATTTGTCTAGTTTGTTGCGGTATGTAGCAATGGTTGAATTTTTAATACCTGTAACTATTTTTGTTTTACCCACCAGCCGTTCTCTAGTTTGCAGTCGCTTAAAGAACTCGGTCATTATTTCAGGTGTCAGTATGTCTAGCGTTGCTTCGGGGAAAATTTTGATAAATAAATTGAAGCACGCTTCATATCCTCGCAATGTTTCACTTCTTAACCCGCCAGAATAGCGGCACTCTTCCAGGAATACTTTGAACAGTTCCTGTAACGATTTTTTCATATATCACAAGCCTATTGCTCGTGGGATGTGCGTGTACTAATAAATTAATACCCATCTTAATACACAGGCTCGCAGTACATTCGCTGCCTAATTGCTAGTACCCGCCTTGCCTGCCTAGTTGGTTTACCAGCATAAACAAAGCGCTTAGTGTTCCTAGCGATGTATCTTGCCTGACGATCAAGTATTAGTGTTTGGTAGCTTGGATATAGGGGAAAACGACGATTCACCGTACGACTCGCGTACGTTAGGTTGTAGCAGTATCTACAACCAAAATAGTCACCACCTTTATACAAAACGGCTACTCTACGGCCGCAATTTTTTCCGACTTCTGTGATGATCGGACACAGAAACCAATATCTAACTCCACCAAAATAACACGTTGTGGTCTCAAGCTTGATGTGATAATCAAGTGGCTGTTGGGCAGTGCCACTAGATAGCCTAATCCACCGAGACGTTTTATCTTCATAACCTTCCAGACTAAGCCCGACATGCCTAGCCCATTGATTGTTTTGCCAACTCAAACCACCGAGCTTCCGTCCCGATAAATACCCCAATGTCTTTAAATTAGAGATTCTGAGCTGAATCAGGGATTCAACTTCAGTTTTTTTAGTTGGGTAATGACGGCGGCCCATACAGTCTGCCGAAAACAATAGACATTTTATAAATACTTATTCAGTGGTTCACACGGTTCGACTAAGCCGTAGTGAGCAAACAAGCACCACAATGTCAGGTTAAAAGACCGTTAGATTCACCACAAAAATAATTAACATCTTCATGGTGTTACTAAGGATATAGGAAAGAAAAAAACTGTCAAGAGGTGGGCGGTGTTGATGGATGACCGTTAGCCTTAGCAATACGTTTGTGACTCATTGTATGAACCTTACAGCCATCATCGATGCAGTTTACCACCAGACACTTACGACAGCTTGGTATATCACATTTGCACTGCTGCGACAGATTTTCAAGTTTTGGAGAAACGATTGGATCCGGTTGATTCATACGCCAATAAATATACTAGTTGTTTGAAAAAGCCTGACACGCAGCGCAGGCCAAATAGTAAACAACCGCCAACTGAAGAAAGTAGGTTCCACTGTCAAGGTGATAAACCTCATTTCTTGAACCAAGTAAACAAAAAACTAGAATACTAAACGCAATAACATGTGGAAGATTGTTTACCACACCTCTTTCCGTCTGCTCATACAAAGTCTGACGTCTTCTAATCATACCTTTCTCAACTAGTAAGCTTTTGCAGTTTTTACATCTATTGTCACCAAGACAAGCTATGTCCTCTGCCCTAGACACTTCGTTGAATGCCTGACAAACAATGCATCTATATGCTAAGTCCTCAGTTAAATTCTTTGAATCCCCAAGTCGAACTTCAAGTCTTTTGCGTACAAGTCGCCAGACCAGATACAATCCAACCCCCAAAGCAATACTATTCCACAGATGCAACTGAAAATAGGCTAGAGACCAGAAGAAAGTAAAGATAAAGAAAAGGCGTACAGCCATATTAGGAAATCAACGTGCCAAAACTACAAACAAAATGAGAAACCAGGCTGATGCAAAAACTAAGGCAATTTTAGGTAATGTGTGGTCATGGTTCTTAAGGCACAAAGCAACAATCGCCAAGATTATCCCTAAACCTGGATACGGTAATGCACTGATAATACTAAGCCAACCAAGATATTGCTTCTTGCGAACAGTCTGTGTTGTGGTCTGTGACTTACCAGCCAAATCTAATTGGTTCATAAAAAAGTAAAAACAAAAAATGGGTCTACCGTTGCTTTGGCGGCACCTTTCGGCGCCCAGTACCGTTTCCAGTACTGACGAACAAACATGCCAAAGACGGGAGACCGCCTCTGTGTGTTTGTTCGTTTTTTGGCCATACCTAAGGTTTTAACACCATAGGGTTAGGTCACTAAATTGTATGGTTAGTCTATACCAGGGGCGGGGTCAAAGTCAACTCAATATGTTGCCTGTGAAACCAAGACTGAATATGCTATTGTAAGGGTATTGGTTTTACTTTTACACCTATGTCCACAAAGAACCACGCCACACAAAACATTGATTTCGTACTGGATATGCTGCTGGTTAAGTTTAATCACCTACGGGATGCGACCCAAGCTTTAGAAAAGAAATCAGGGTTACTCACCGCATTCATCCCAGCTATTTTGACCTCCAGTCTAGTCTTGTCAAAAAACCTGATTAGCTACAACCTCTATACATTTGGTCTTTTTTTGCTCCTAGGCGCTCTTGTGACCCTCTGTATCATTCACTACCCCACTAAATGGAGCTACCCACCAAACGAAGATAAATTGTACTCACAGGAATCACTTAATGCGGATTTAACTGACCTAAAAAACCAGATGGCCGCAGACATAAAGCAAGCGTTTACTGACAACCTAAAGACACACCAGTGGAAAGCTGGACTTTATGAATTTGCTGTTTTTCTAGTAACAGTCGGACTAATAATCTCAGTACTTGCTCTGTTTTATTATAATTGGAAGTAGCCAGATTTTATGCCAAAAAAGAAAAACAAACGTCCTAAGAAAAAGAAAGTGGTACAAATTAAAAAACCAAGTGAATACTATGCAACAGTAGTGAGCGGTTCACCAGAACCCTCATCTTCAAACAAGCCATTTTCATCAACCGACCAGGAACGAACTAGTATGCTGACTAATGTCTCGCCTTGGTTTTTGTACAGCATTGCCAAAAATATCGATGGTGGTTTTGAATTTGGTGAGGCCACCACTGGCTTATGGGGGCAACGCGCAAATAAGGGTTATGGTATATGTCTTGACCAGTACTATCAATTACCATCAAATTGCAGTAAGCCCGACTTTATAAAATTCATTTCTGCTAAGCCAAACATTATTGCCTTAGGAGATGGGTATACTCGCAGGTGGGCGCTTTACGAGCGTCTAAATAGCCTAAGCGAAGCACTACAGCTACTTCGAAGTAACGGTGGTGGTAGGTTCTATTTTCCATCACTTTGCTTTCAAATGTTTCCAGGTATTTACAAGACTGAAACTGGTTATGTACCACTACCAAACCCAGATGAAAAAACCACAGGCAACCATTGTGTCTGCGTTGAAAGTTACTCTGACCAATCCAAACATATTATTTTTAGAAATTCTTGGGGAGTGGGGTGGGGTGATAAAGGCTATGGGTACTTACCTTATAAATATGTAGAACGTTATTTTGTTGAGGCCTGGGTCGGAATTGGCAATGCTGACCAGAGGCTAAGTTCGAGTTGGCAAAAATCTGTGATGAACCAAGAAACCGTTGAAAATATCACTTTCGAAACTTTCACCACACCGTCTCTGTTAAATAAACCAAAAACTTGGGTAGTGGATGCCTATGAGGACGGTGGAAGAATTATAGGCTGGTCACATTTTAGGATATACCCGAATGGGGTCACTGAACTTGAAGAATTATATGGTATACCTGAATTTGACTGTTACAAAGTGATGGGTCAGTTACTCCAGATATTACTAAAGCAGGTTAAACCACAAGGAACCAAAAAGTTACTATATTATGTGCACGTTCAAGATTTGGTAACGGAAGACCGAATGCGCAGTATGAGAAAACTATTTGAAACAGCGGGTTGGAAAATCTTTAATGATACCCGTAGATTTGCTGGCTGCTACTGGCGTGTGGAAAAAATTCTGTTTTAATTCGATGTTATTTGCGCTTATAGTTAGGTATAGTTACAGTATTAAAAAATTATTGAAGATATGCCGCCAATAGATCTATTTTTTAAATAAAGTCTTCCAAAACATCAGATGTTATATCTTTAAAATCATTTTTCAGTCCTGTTTTATCCCTGGTCGATCTTTTCATTTGCGTCAGTTTACCTACTGTACTTCCCGGCATATAACTGGAGTGAATATATACATTACGCTCTCTAGCTACTGTATCTGCGCGCCTAACTAGTGAACATAACTTTTTTAAGCCATATTCATCATGGGGGAACTTGATTTTAAAAACCGCAATAACCGTTTGTAAAATTGAATGAAATTGCATTTCAGCAGTCATAGCCTGACCCATTTTCTGATCACCAGGAGTGGCAAAATACCAAATATAAAATTCAATTAAATCTTCAAGACCTGCAAAGAAAATGTCGGCTTTACCTAATAATTCACATATCTCTCTGTCAGTAGCAAATTGCATTTTTGGTTTTGACTTAGTCATAAATCTTTATAAACAGCCCCGGCACTTAATTACATTAAGTATAGCAAAAAGCGACACAACGCACACATAAATTATACCAAGGTTTTATAAATTATTTAACGGGTGCTTCCCCATCTGCCCCCTCAGATGCTCAGCACTCGCAGCCAAGTAGATTGTAGTGGTCTTAATGTCGCTATGCCCCATCATTTTGGACAAAGAAAAGATGTCACAACCGCCTTCTAGCATCAGTGTGGCGAAGGTGTGGCGCAGCTTATGAGTACCAAACTTAATCCCTGAGCTAGCCACAATGTTGTGGGTCAGGTTCCTTAATCCAGTCTCAGTAAAGGCACAATCACGGTTCAATGAGGTGAAGAACTCAGGGCACTTCTTTCTAAGCCTCTGGCGCTCAACCAGGTACTTCTTGAGGCTTTCAGCCAAGGTGAATGAAATGGGAATAATGCGGTCTTTGCCTCCCTTGCCTTGATTCACAAACAATGACAGGTTTGGCAGGTCAACATCTTGGTATTTCAAGTTCAGTAATTCTTTGCGACGCAAACCAGTAAACAAGAATGTGGAAAAAATGGCGTGATTGCGGTACCGCTGGAAACGGTACTTATACGGATAGTTGAATGAAATCTCCAACAAACGCAGTGCGTCTTGTTTGGTCAACTTGGGTGGTATTTTTTTATTCAGCTTTGGCAGTTCGATCTCATCCATTGGGTTCTTGTCCATGAATTTTTGTTCAACGCACCAGCGAAAGAAAACCACCAAGGTCTTGTGGTAAGTAATGAAACCATTAGGTGACCAATTTCGTTCAGTGCGGCCCCAGAAGAAGTAATTACGTGTGTTTTCGTCAGTCACCTGTTCAATCTCAGTAATACCAGCGTGGGCTGCGTACAACCTGATCACCTTGCGGTACCGCACAATGGTGGTTGGACTAAATCCTCTGATGTAAGACGAATACTGGGCGAACCTTTCTGCCAGCAAAAAAATGTCCATAAAATAAAAAACACTGCAAGATTGTTGCAATGTACACGTAGAGCTACTGACCAGAATTGAACTGGTGACCTCGTCCTTCGTTTTCACCTCTATTTCAGTCCCGACGGGACCTTATAAGCGGACTAGACTGTATATTAGACTTACCTTGCGGTGAAGTCTCCCTTGTCAGTCGTTCGGGCCCTAATTACTTAGTGCCACGGTCTTGTCCCGACTTGGTCGGGATATTAACCGTTATTCAGGATTCACAATTACATTTCTGTAACGTGGGCGAGGTCTTTCCGACCCACCATGGACGCGCTCTACCAACTGAGCTACAGCAGCATTAGATTGTCAAAGTACTCTTTGTATTTTTAAGCTTTCGCCCGTGACCACTTTTGGGTGAGAACGGGTCTAATGTCTTAGGACATTTGGCTAACCTTAGCATTCAAATCCCCTTTTACATTAGACCTGTTCCTTACCATGGACGCGCTCTACCAACTGAGCTACAGCAGCATAAAATTGTGCGC
>CAYYQC010000022.1:0-16244 GCA_964473715.1 uncultured Gammaproteobacteria bacterium | reverse complement strand
AAGGTTGCTTATCACCTCACCGAAGCTTATCGCAGATTGCTACGTCCTTCATCGTCTAACAGTGTCAAGGCATCCATCAAACGCTCTTTATACACTACAGAAGCACACAATTGTGCTTCATTATTACTTACCCATAAATTGTAAGGAGACAATCGTTCGGTCGCAACATTCTTACATATCAGACGGTTTGAAGCGAAACTCGTTTCAATTCGTCTGTTAGCAAGTTTTCAATAAAAAAGGCCGCTTTCCAAGCGGCCGATTTGAGATACAATCGGGTTAAGTGCTTGGAGAAATCTGAGTGATAAAGCGGGTAAACATCTTGTTGTTTGAAACTTTATCCAGAGGTCCAAGCTAGTAGCGGACATGGTCCCTAATGGGATTTATTTGAACGTGGGAGTAGTTTATATTAAGTCTACACCGTTGTCAATACCCTGATTTGGGGGTAAAATGTGGATAAGTGGATAACTTTTTTTATGATGAATATTAAAGTAATCGTAGTAGGAAAATTTAAAGAAAAATATTGGGCTGAAGCCGAAGCTGAATATAAAAAACGTCTCACACCGTATGCCAAAATTTCTTTAATAGAATTACCTGATTTACCTTTTAAAACTGAAGCTGATCGCGATCGGATTCGTTTGGCAGAAGCAGAGAAAATTAAAAGTTCAATTCCAGATAATGCGTATGTAATAGCACTGACTGAAGAAGGTAAAAAATTTAATTCTGAACAATTTTCCAAATGGATGGAAAAACTAAATGAAACAGGCCAACCAATTGTTTTAATTATTGGTGGACCAATGGGTTTGGACCGAGATTTTTTAAAGAGCGTAAATGCAACAATATCTTTATCTGATCTTACATTTCCCCACCAATTAGCACGCGTCGTTTTATTTGAACAACTGTATCGCGCGGCCATGATTAATTCTAAGAAACAATATCACTATTAGTTTCTGGGAGCTTTACACAAGGCATAATTTTTTCTTCAATGCCTGTGTTATGGGTAATATCATGAGGACTTACAGAAAGTAATTGTTCTTTACGTTCCCAATCAGGATAGACTACTTTATAAAAAGCTGGGTACATTGGGTCCAAGGCTTGGTCCAAAGTAATTTGTTTCGCTTCTTGTTTTAAAATTTCAAAAGTGTCTGGTGCTAAATGCAACGCTACATCTAAACCAGTGGCCAAAGCAGTGCGCCCTTTAGCCCCGCCCACATAAGCAATCGTCATGTCTTCACCAAGCTCTTTGGTTTGCAAAACCTCCACCATCTCTAATTCATCTTCAATCCCAAGTTCAGCCATGACTTTTAAATATGCGTATTTAAATTCAGTTAAATAATTTACTTGAGAAAAACCACCCAAACATTTAAGTCCGTAATAACAAGCCAGGATAATAAAATCAAGCATCATGCCTGGTACAATTTCTTGAGCAGTCAAAGCTTTAGCAATTCCTTCTGGTGTAAGTGGGACAGAATATGAATTATCTTCGGACACTAACAACCCATCTTTTTTCATAAGACGCACACGGTACCGTTCACCTTTTGGCACTGCCCAAAATAAATAGGTTCCAGATTTATCAGCCGAAGAAAAAGCACCAATAATTCCATCAAAATGTTTCATTAATAATTTCGCACCTTTTTCGGTAAAAAATAATTGATGCAAAACCGTGTCTTTATACAAATGATGATCTACAAATAATCTGCTTACCATTCTTTCTAATTCCAAATAAATCAATCCTGGATGTTCCAATTGGGCTGGGAAAAACTTTTCCCATAACTGATAATTTGTAGTGGTGATTTGGTCAGAATAACTACCCAAAGCCAAACTTTCCGGAGTATCGTAAATCTCAGTAATAAGTTCATTAATTTTATAATATGTTTCCTGTGTAATAGAACCCGCCCGCGTAAGGTCTTTGGCCGCTTTACGCATTTTGGTAATCTCACCTTGACCATAGGCACGAAGCAAACAAATGAGAGATGGACGTTCATGACTAGAAAATAACGGTAGTCTCAATGTTTCAAGTTCACCGCTAGTATTGGTGCCAGTAAGTGTAAGACCGCGAGGAAAAGTATCATTATCCACCGAAACAGTGCCGCAAGAAAACACAATTACATGTTTAAAAACCGGGTCATTTTGGGCCATACCCGTAATTGCTGTCACCAGATTTGAACCAAGAAAATAAGGATTACAAATTGGGCCATGGTGATCGGCCGTAGACGCAA
This sequence comes from uncultured Gammaproteobacteria bacterium, assembly GCA_964473715.1. Taxonomy (GTDB): domain Bacteria; phylum Patescibacteriota; class Patescibacteriia; order Magasanikbacterales; family UBA922; genus 2-12-FULL-41-16. The sequence continues at coordinate 14,028 of CAYYQC010000022.1, read as the reverse complement.
AAAAATATTTTTTTAATTGATTTGCGGCTGATTCAGCCACTTCTGCACCCAAAAGACGGGTTACTTCTGGAACAAACGAAGATAAGAATTCCGCCTGACGTTCTGCAAACTGCGGACCAGCATTCACTTCAAAATAGTCCTGAGCATAATCAGTCAAACTTTTGTTTCCATGTTTTTCTAATATGTCCTTAAGAACCAATTTCTTGGCCAAAACACTCTCTTTAAGTTCAGAAAACAGATTATTAAAATCCGGGGGCATAACAAAAAAACGGAAAACGATTGTGAAAGTTTACCGCTTTTTAGGGTTTTTGTCAATTGACCTAAAAAATGATTTTATTTCCCTCTTAGCCGTCGCAATGAGTAAATAATGTATGAAAAACCTTTTTCAAGGTTAGCATCTACCTCTTTGGCACTAGCCCCTTTTACCGCCAACCAGCCCAAACAATTATCATACCCTTCAGGTGGAGTTAAAAAAGTATCCCCAACCTCTTTTTCCAAACTCAACTTTACAAAATAGGGCTGGCTTTTTAAAACGGGTTTAATTGTAAATCTAGTCACTATCCCTGAAAAATTTGGCAATATTTTTTTCATAGCCAAATAATTGAGGGGTTTAGCAGGCTTCGTAATTGATAAAGGCTCATTCAAGGCAATTCTAACCGCGCTTTCAATAAGATCGACCCCCCAAGTAAATTTAGAAAAAACAAAAACTGCCGCGCCGCCCATACGCATATTAATTTCAATCGGTACTGGGCCGCGCTTGTCAATTTTAGCTTCAAAATGAAAACAGCCATTTCTCACTCCGAATGTTTCTAAAGTTTTAGTGGCCATAGCAATGAGTGCCTTTTGTTTATCCATAGGCAAACGAGAGGGAACATGCCCTCCAGTTTCCACAAAAAAAGGTTCTTTAGTCGCATTATTATCAATAATGGAAAAATATTTTAGACTATTATTTTGCCACAAAATATCAATATCTACTTCATCGCCACCAATATATTCTTCTAAAAATAATTCCCAATTTACCCATTCTTTGGCCATTTTGTAATCACTCAAATATTTTTTAATTGATTCAGAAGCAGCTTTTAACTCAATTTCATTTTCCACTCTGATCACAAAGGCACTTGAGGCTCCAAACACCGGCTTGATTACCAACGGATAGTGAAGTTTTTTACTTGCCGCTAAAATAGATTTAGTTGATTTTATTTTTTTAAATCGAGGTGCAGGCAAATTTTGTTTTTCACAAAACTCTCTAAATAAATATTTATTCTTTATTTTTTCCGCAACAGCACACGGAATACCTGGCCACTTAAAAGATTCGGCTAGATAAGCTACCAACAACACACACTCGTCCCAAAAAGTCAGAACTCCTTCAGGCGTAATATCAGAATGTTTATTTAAAAAAACAGTAACCGCTTTTTTACAAGCAGGAAAATCAGTAATATCCGCTAAGATCCAATGGTCAATATATGGCTCAGCGATTTTAATTTTTTTATCATTAAGTGCAATCACCACCAAACCCAATTCTTTAAGACGTTCCCAGATAAATTTTTTTTGAATTGATCCAGGATTTACCAAAATAATTGTTCGTCCGCGCAAACTAGTCGGGGTAAATGAATTTTTTCCTATGCTTGGAAACCAATCACAAAAAAATTTTGTAAAAGAAAATTTCATAGTTAGTGTGAAAGCAAAGTATAACAAAATTTACTTGACCCTACAACAAAATAATTACGCTTCCACCACTTTCTTCTTCATGCCAGGCTACAATATTTTTATTACGCTTTAGTATATTTAAAATTTCACGTGCCAAAATTCCAGTGCCCACACCATAAATAACACGACAGGCTCTAACTCGAGCAAACAAAGCCCGATCAAAACCACGTTCGAATTCCCCAAGTGCAGTATGCAAATCCCCAGCATGGTGCAAGTCAATGGTAAAAAGATGCGGATCAAGTGACGCACCCAAAAAAGCGGCTCGTTTATCACTTTCCTTCATAACCAACCTTATAAACAAAAATTTTGGGCCGTTCAGGTACAATATCAATTAACACCGGAGTAAGTCCAGGCAAGCCCCAAGTATAACTGAGAACTAAACTGCCCGGTTTAAGTTCAGACAAAAGTTTAGCTTTAGTTTTTTCCAAAATTTGTGGCATAAGAAAAAAATACACTGCATTGGCAGAGCTTAAATTTGCACCCCAAAAACTACGATAATGAATTGTGTAATTCAGATGGCGTTTGAATTTTCTTACTTGCGCAATCACATAAGGAAGCAGAGAAATTTCATAGCCTTCGCTTACATAACCTGACTGGGCAGTTAAAGCGAGTAATCTCCCATCACCTGCACCAAGTTCCACCACTTTTTTTACTTCAGGAAATTGCTGAAGAATTTTCAAAACTCTTCCCAAATCATCGGCGCGCATTGGCACCCAAGGCGCAGCGCTTTTTGCGCCATACGCATAAGTAAGTGTGATAACCAATAGAATCAAGGCAAAAATAAGCATATTAGCGAGCGTCTGGGAAAATTTCCCATTGATTAGTGATGTCACTTAAAAATTTAATAATTGGCGCACCATTCTCATCCACATCTTCATAAAAATTTTCATTCATCGTGGCTGGTACCATTTGTTTGCCAGTATGGTGAGACATTTCCAAATGCGGTAATTGCCCGCGGAATTCTTTGATCTGACGCAATGCATTCATTATTTCTTGAGCTGCGCGAACCGAAGTGCGGAAATGTGCAGTTCCTGGCACCGGCATACCCACTGATAGATAGTGAAGAGCGACATTTTCTTTACGCAAAGCACGAAAAAGTTTTACCAAAATTTCTACATTATCATTCACGCCTTTTAAAAGGACGGTTTGATTATACACCTGAATGCCATTTTTTTGCAGCAAACGAATGGCCGCGACTGCTTCGCGGGTTAATTCTTGAGAATGATTAAAATGTACACCAATCTTCAGGTCAATCCCCCGCTCACGATTTTTCCAAGAATTTTCGGTGAGAGTTTTGAGCTGCGCAACTAATTCTGGTGTGACTCGAAAAGGGTTATGCAGCAGAACTCTAGTGTTAATGCGCAAAGCAGATAAGTGAGGAATAGCCGCAAGCTTATGTAAGCGGTCCAATAATAATTCATCAGTTAAAATTAAAGGATCCCCGCCACTAATTAAAACTTGGCGCACTTCTGGTTTGGATTGAATAATTTTCAAAGCTTCATTAAATTCTTCATCACCGGTTTTTGTGGACACAGACGATTGTAAAGTCCGTTCTTTTTGAAAACAAAATCGACAATAACTGTGACAAGTATTGCTTAAACGCAACAAAATAATATCAGGATATTTTTGCTGAATCATTCGATTGGCACCATCAGCAAAATCTTCTGGTTCTTCCCAAACTTTGGTCAAAGAAAAATCATCGTCAGACAACTCGGCTTTGCTTGGTAAATGTTGCCGCGCAATTGGATCGTGTAGATTATTCCAATTAATTAAGGACAGTAAAAAAGGCGTAAGACGCATTTCATCAACTTTATCATTTTTACGTGACTGCAAAACTTCGGCAATTTCTTGTGCACGAGCTTCAGACATTTCCACGAATCTTTTCAATTGCTCAACAGTGCGCACAGCCTGCGAAATTTGCCAGCGCCAATCAGTCCAAGATTTTTTATTTTTTAAATCCATACGCCAAAATTTTTGGGCGTAAAATTAATATAACGGTCAACATATCTATAAAAACAATATATAATGGATATGAATATTCCCCTATTTTCCATTCTTGTAAGGCAATGAGACTTAACATCGCGGCCACCACATCAATACCGTAAAATGGCCAGGCTTCAGTTTCCGGATACCGATAGGTTTTAAGTAACATCGGAATTTGTCCCACAAAATCAGCGCCAATTGAAGCATATAATCCATACAAGGGATTACTCGTTATTTTCCAAAACACAATTCCCGCTAGTGCTACGAGCAAACAAAGGATGTCGGTTTTTGATGATCCGCCCATCCCATACTTTATACTTAATAAAAAAATCACTACTGATCCAACCGTAAATATAGTTGGAATCCAAATGGCGACCGTACTTTTTTCTGCAAATAAGGCGGCAGTGGCTAAGGCGGTAATAATTACCAAGACAAAACGAGTAGTTCGATGCGGCTTTGCTTTACCTTTTAAAATTGCGTGAATATACACAACATAAGAAGCCAAAGCCAGTAGACTGCTTAGTGTAATTAAAATTGTTGTACTGTTAAACATAATCGGTGCGGATGGAGAGACTCGAACTCTCATGGGTTACCCCGCTTGCTCCTAAGGCAAGTGCGTCTACCGTTTCGCCACATCCGCGTAAAGCGACACAATTACACCATATTCAGCTGATAAAATCAAGGTTAAAAAAAGACCCCCAAACGGAGGTCTTTAAAAATCTTCAGAACTTAATTGCGATCCCGGAAACCACCTGGTTTAGAACCTGGGCGGAATGGGCGACCACCTTCTGGACGTGGTGGACGAGGAGTCATGGCTGGCGGAACCCAACCTTCTGGTTTTTCGGTTAATTCTTTCATGGTCAAGTTTACGCGACCAAGATTATCAATTTCTTTTACTTTTACTTTTACAACCTGACCAAGTTTAAGCACATCACTTGGTTTACCAACGCGGTCCCAAGAAATTTCACTCACATGAACCAGGCCGTCTTTATTTGGTAAAACTTGGACAAAGGCACCAAAGTCTTCCAAACGAACCACTGGTCCTTCGTACAATTCACCAGCCTGCACTTCTTTAACAATGTCTTCAACCATCTTGATCGCCGCGGCCATACCTTCTTTATTATTCGAGGTAATCATTACACGACCATCTTGTTCAATATCAATTTGCACGCCAGTTTCATCGATAATTTTATTGATTACTTTTCCACCTGGACCAATCACTTCGCGAATCTTTTCTGGATCAATCGTAATGGTGACAATGCGAGGAGCGTGTTCAGAAAGATCAGCACGTGGTTCAGCAATTGAGGCTTTCATGGTTTCCAAAATTACCAAACGAGCTTCAAGGGCTTGTTTAATAGTTTGTTCTACAATGTCCCAAGTCAAACCTTCGGTTTTAGTATCCATTTGAATGGCAGTAATACCATCGGCAGTACCCGCAATCTTAAAGTCCATACCACCTTTACCATCTTCAATATCTTGCAAGTCAGTCAAAACTTTCCAACGACCTTGTTCATCAGAAGCCAAACCCATAGCAATACCAGCCACTGGTTTTTTAATTGGCACACCGGCGGCCATGAGCGACATGGTTGAACCACAAGTTGAAGCCATTGAACTAGAACCATTTGAACCCATTACTTCTGAAACAACGCGAATCGCGTATGGGAAATCAATTTCGGCTGGCAACACTGGTTCAAGGGCGCGTTCGGCGAGTGCACCGTGACCAATAGCGCGACGACCTGGTCCGCGAATTGGGCCAGCTTCACCATATGCAAATGGAGTATCATTGTAATGATGCATGTAACGTTTCTTACTATCTTCTTCCATGGTGTCAATGGTTTGCACGTCCCCTGGCGCACCCAAAGTCACCACTGACAAAACTTGAGTATCACCGCGCATAAACATGGCAGAGCCGTGCACACGTGGTAACAAATCAACGGCAGTTTGGAGTTCACGAATATCAGTCAGTGAACGACCATCAAGACGTTGACTCTTATCCAAGATTCTCTTGGAAACACAATCACCAACTAAATATTTCATTTCGGCGAGCACTCCTGCTTGAACAGAATCTTCAAAACCAGCCTCAGTCATTTTGGCTTTAGCGACAACTTTCAAAGCATCAACCATGGCGTAACGATCAGCGCGCGTAATTTTTTTAGAATTGAAAATTAATTCATCAGCCTTTTCTTCAATCATCGCTTTAACTAATTTTTTAGCCAAAGCCACTGGAGTTTCATCAATGGCTGGATCAACCATTTCTTTGGTAGTACCAGCTTCAGCTTGAATTTTCTTAAGGAATTGAACAACAGCGTCAGTTTGTTCCAAGCCCCATTTAATGGCTTTGAGCATGGTAGCTTCTGGCACTTCACTGGCACCAGCTTCAACCATTACTAATTTTTCTTTGTTACCAGCTACTACCAAATCTAAAGTTCCATTTTCAGCCAATTGGGCTTGAGTGGCATTTAAAATAAATTCACCTTCTTTACTAAGACCAATACGAGCAGCCGCAATAGGACCATTCCAAGGAATTGAAGAAATAGTAAGTACAGCACAAGCCGCAATTAAACCAACAATCGCTGCGTCATTTTCACCATCAATCGCGAGCGGAGTCACTACCACTTGCACATCATTACGCATGCGGTCGTCAAATAATGGACGAATTGAACGATCAACTAAACGACCCATTAAAATGGCTTCATCACTTGGACGGCCTTCACGTTTAATAAAACGTGAACCTTTAATTTTTCCAGCGGCGTATAATTTTTCTTCAAAATCCACCATGAGTGGGAAGTAATCAAGACCAGCACGAACAGTAGAACTTTTAACCACTGTTCCCATAATTACGGTTTCACCATAACGCACGGTTACTGAGCGAGTGGATTGCAAAGCAAAACGACCAGTTTCAATGGTCAAAGTACGGCCACCCCAATCAAGTGACCAAGATTTGATGTCTAACATAACACAAATATTTGTGTTCATCGCAAGGCGATAGATCCAATCGGATCTAGATGTCTTGCGACGAACGTGAATAAATTATTTAATTAAAAACTTTTCTTTAGACCCGCTGAGGTCTAGGAAATCATCTGCGGATTCTACTAAACGGCTTGAAGTAGTTTCGCGAAAACTCACTACTTCTACTTGTTTACCACTGCTTTTTTGCAAATAATCCACGAGCGGTAAATAATCACCGTCTCCAGACACAATTACTATAGCATCAAGTGTTGGTGCAAGGCGAATAGCGTCAACTGTTAAACCCACATCCCAATCAGCTTTTTTCAGACCACTCGAAAAAATTTGTAAATCTTTTTCGCGAGTTTCGATTCCTAAATTATACAAAGCTTCAAAAAATGGCTGTTCTTCTTGGGTTTCAGTGCGAACTACGTACGCAATCGCACGGATGAGTTTGCGCGTGCCTACGGCTTCACGCACAATGGCACCAAAATTTACTTTTTTGCCATGTAAGTTTTTGGCAGAATAATAAAGATTCTGCACATCAATAAACACCCCAACGCGTTGGTCGGGGTGTTTAAGAGGATTGTGATGATTAGGTTGCTGGTTCTTCATGATCTGGACCTTCTTCAAGAAGTGCTTCTTCTGGTTCTACAGTTTCTTCCATTTGTTTAGCACCCTTGAGCTTAAGTTTTTTAACAATATCTTCGTAAGAAGCAGCATTTTCACGTTGCAAATAGCGGAGTAAACGACGACGTTCACCTACTTTGCGGAGTAAACCGCGGCGTGAAGAATGATCTTTGTGATGGTCTTTAAGATGTGAAGCAAGTTCTTCGATTTCAGAGGTCAAAATCGCGATTTGAACTTCACTTGAACCAGTATCACCTTTGTGGGTCTGGAACTTCTTAATAATGTTCTGCTTTTTTTGCTTTGACAGCATACATGCCTCAGTTTATCAGGCGAAAGCGAGCATGACAGGTCTTTCGTCTGTTCTTGCCCTTGGTCCGGATGGGCCAAAAACAAGGTAAATAAAGTAAGTCGATTATAGCAGATAGAGGTGATTTTGTCAAAGCTTGGACTAGGCCCCACCGGCTGCGGCCAAGGCAATGGCCAAGGCATCATAGGCGTCGTCTTTGAGCCTTTTACCTGGTTTTAGTTTAAGCAAATGCCCCACCATATACTCCACTTGGCGTTTTTCGGCCCGGCCATAGCCCGTTAAGGCTTGTTTTACCTGAAGTGGGGTAAGTTCTTTGATAGGAATTTTGGCCTGAGCCAAGGTCAAGATAATCACCCCCCTGGCCTCTGCCACTTTAATACCCGTAGTCACATTTTTGGCAAAAAAGAGCTCTTCCACGGCCGCACCTACTGGTTTATATTTTTTAATTAAATCAGTCAACTCAGTGTTTAAAACCATGAGCCGTTTAACAAAAGCCTGCTTAGGCGTAGTCTCAATAATTCCAGCTATTACCAATTCCCAATCCCGCCCCGCCCGTTCAATGATTCCATAACCTAAACGACCAAAACCAGGATCGAGACCAATGATGCGAAGCGGGCGTTGAGAAGGCATACACTATTTAGCATTTGTATAAACGGCTCTTACATCATCATATTCTTCCAAAGCATCAATCAAATTTCCTAATTTTTCCCCCACTTCTTCATCAATATCTACTAATTCTTTAGCCACCCATTCTAATCCCGATTCTTCAATCTGAATTTTTTGTGTTTGTAAAACATTGGTAGTATTTTTTAAATCTTCAATGGCACTAATTACTTCCAAACCATTTTCATCCCATTTAATATCTAATGCACCAGCATCCATTAAAGATAATTCAATGTTTTCGCGGTCTTTATTATGTGCCGCAATATTTTCCGCATTTACGCGCACTACACCGCGGCGGTCAAATTGCCATTGCACCGAACCTGGCGCGCCAATGGTTCCGCCTTTTTTACCAGCAATATTTTTTATATCTCCGACTGACCGATTTTTATTATCAGTTACTACATCAATCATAATAGCTACACCACCTGGACCAAAACCTTCATACGTAAGTTCATCCAATTGCACACCATCACCAAGTTCGCCAGTCCCCTTTTTAATTGCGCGTTCAATATTTTCTTTAGGCATGTTGGCTTCACGGGCTTTTTCGGTAGCCAAACGCAACGAAAAATTCATTTCCGGATCTCCACCATTTTGGGCGGCGATGGTAATAAATTGGGCAAGTTTGGTAAAAGTAGCCGAGCGTTTTTTGTCCTGTTTACCTTTACGCACTTGAATATTGTGCCATTTAGAGTGTCCAGACATATTTATTTCTTATATTCGTATCATACCGAAAAATAAGGCTGAAATCAACCTCAAACCATATTAGTATCAATTTAAATTAAGAAAAATTCTAAACTTAAATTGATGGTCGAGGCAGCGGAATTGCCGCCTCGACCGACGTGGCGCATTGCCAGACGCTCTTGCCCTTACAGACTAGAGCGGCTCGTTCGTCATCTGACGATGGTGCCGCCGGGCACGCAGAATACGCGCGGACGACTCGCCAGAGACTAACATCACCGAGGTCGATCCCTGCGAAAGCGGTTGCCCTTGACTAGGCAACCCCGTGCCACCGCACACAGGACAATCGTCCAGACGACGGCGGCCTTTGAGGTTCCCAACCTTCTTGATCCCACGACACTTATTGCAATACACTCCCATTTTCTCTTCCTCCTGAGGTTGATGGGCTTATAAATTCTTAATTAAAAATTCACAAGTCTACCAACCTCTGAAACAAAATGGTCCCCGCACAAAGCGGAGACCATTTCATTTACATAGACATTATGCGGCCATAACTTCTTCCACTGGTTTTTCTGGTTTGAAACCAGTACCAGCTGGAATGAGACGACCGATAATAACATTTTCTTTAAGACCTTCCAAGTAGTCGATCTTACCAGTGATTGCCGCATTAACCAATACGCGGGATGTTTCTTGGAATGAAGCAGATGATAAGAAGCTTTGAGTAGTAAGCGCAACCTTACTAATACCAAGTAAGAGTTCGCGACCACGAGCTACTTTTTTGCCAGCCGCTTCTACAGCAGCGTTAGCAATAAGCAACTGTGATTTTTCTACCACTTCGCCAGGTAACAAATCAGTGTCACCGGCTTCTTCAATATATACACGACTAAACATTTGTTTAATCATGATTTCAATGTGTTTGTCATTCAAGCGCTGACCTTGAGCCGCGTAAATTTCCTGAATTTCGGTAAGAATATAACGCTGTACAGCATCACGTCCTTTGAGTTCGTACAATTCATTAAGCTCAATTGAACCTTCAGTAAGCTGGTCACCGCGTTCCACTTTAGTACCATTTTTGGCCCAAACTTTGTATCCAATTGGAACAATGTATTCTTTAACACTAGTACCTTCGTGAATAATGGTAATGCCTTCTTTGGTACGTTTTACAGTACCATCAGCTTTTGAGACAAGTTCTTCACCAGTTGTACCGCGTACTACCACGACTTCATCTTTTTTCACAGCAGCACCATCTTCTACACGAACTTCATCCACACTACCAACTGAGAATACAGTTTCTTCTGGTTTATCACCAATTACTTTTACAATTTTCTGACCACGACGGCCTTCAAAAATCTTGCGACCAGTAGGACCAGTAATTACTTTACCATCGGCATCTTCAATTTCTACCGTACCACTGATTTCAGAAAGCAAAGCTTTACGTTTTGGCATGCGAGCTTCAAACAGTTCTTCAACACGAGGCAAACCTTGGGTAATATCACCACCAGCCACACCACCAAGGTGGAAAGTACGCATGGTAAGCTGAGTACCAGGCTCACCAATAGATTGGGCGGCCACGATACCAGCGGCTACACCCGTATAAACAACCCGATTATGAGCTAGGTCATAACCGTAACATTTGATACAAACACCTTTTGGCAATTTACATTGCATCACTGAACGAACGTGAATTTCGGTTAAAGCCGCATCTTTTTCAAGTACACGAGACAATTCTGGAGTAATTACTTCACCTTTTTTAACCAATACTTTTCCGTCAACTTTCACGTCGGCCAACACAAACCGTCCCCAAACCCGTTCAGAAAGTTTTTCGCCCATCTGTTCAGATTCAGTCCGGTTAAATACTTCACCAGTTGTGTCACCACAATCTTCAATTTTAACAATCACATCTTGAGCCACATCTACCAAACGACGAGTCAAGTAACCAGCGTTAGCTGTACGTAAGGCAGTATCTGACAAACCTTTACGGGTACCGTGTGAAGAGATAAAGAACTCAAGTACATCAAACCCTTCTTTAAAGTTACCGCGTACTGGCAATTCAATAATTTCACCACTTGGTGAAGCTACCAAACCTTTCATGGCAATCACCTGACCAAGTTGGGCCCATGAACCACGAGCACCAGAATCAATCATGGCAAATACCGCGTCATTCTTATTCAAAACATCTTTGGTCCGAGACAACATGCGGTCTTTAATTTCAGTCCAAATTTCCAAAACTTTACCATGACGTTCAGCGTCAGTGAGTAAACCTTCAGCATATTGACCTTCTACTTCTTCAGTACGCTGAGTACCTTCGGCAAGGAGTACTGGTTTTTCAGAAATAACTGGGAATTGATCTTTACCAAGTGAATAACCAGATTTGGTTACATATTTGTAACCAAGGTTCTTGATACTATCAAGCATGACCGCGGTTTTTTCTTGTCCGTAAATTTCCAACAAGTTTTGAATGATGTTGGAAAGATGTTTTTTAGTAATTGTTTCGTTAAAGAAACCAAGTTTATCTGGGAAAATTTCATTGAAGAAAATCCGACCAATTGAAGTTTCGATAATTGAATTGGTTCCTTCAGGAAATTTAGACATGTCGGAAAGGCGAATTTTTACCCGTTCTTTCAAAGTAATTTTGCGAGTTTTATACGCGTATTTGGCTTCAGTAATATCAGCAAAAATCTTTTTTACTTCAGCAGTATCAGTATCGTTATATTTGGTCAAGTAATAACAACCCAAAGCAATATCTTGTTGTGGAGTAATTACCGGAGTACCAGTGGCTGGTTTGAGCAAGTTCTTTTCTGAAGCCATGATATTTTCCGCTTCCCATTTAGCCTGTTCAGACAATGGTAAGTGCACAGCCATTTGATCTCCATCAAAGTCAGCATTAAACGCAGCACAAACTAATGGGTGCAATCTAATCGCTTTACCTTCTACCAAAGTTGGGCGGAAAGCCTGAATACCAAGGATGTGCAAATTTGGCGCACGGTTCAAAAGTACGCGAGTAGTTTTGGTGAGGTTTTCCAAAATATCCCACACTTCTGGCGCGTTACTTTCAATAAAACGTGAAGCAGAGCGCACATTGTGAGCAAGTTCGCGCTTAATAATTTCGGCCATTACAAATGGTTTGAATAATTCCAAAGCCATTGATTTTGGTAAACCACATTGATCAATACTTAATTTCGGACCTACCACGATTACTGAACGACCTGAGTAGTCAACACGTTTACCCAAAAGATTTTGACGGAAACGACCTTGTTTACCTTTGAGAATATCAGCCAATGAACGTAATTGACGTTTTTGACCAGTTGAAGCACGTACCGTTTTAGTTGCGCGAGCATTGTTATCAATGAGAGCATCAACTGCTTCTTGCAACATGCGCTTTTCATTGCGGCAAATAACTTCAGGAGCGTTGAGTTCAATAAGGCGACGCAAACGATTGTTGCGGTTAATTACGCGGCGATACAAATCATTCAAGTCTGAAGTCGCAAAACGACCACCATCAAGGGCCACCATTGGACGCAAATCTGGCGGAACCACTGGAATCACAGTCATGATCATCCATTCTGGACGAATACTGTTTTTAATCAAACTACTAAGCAATTTAACGCGACGAACCAAACGTCCACGCTTAGCACCTTTGCTCTTTTCAATTTCTTTTTCAAGTTGAGCAGCAGTGTCTTGCAAATTCAAACGAGAAAGTAAACCATGAACAGCACCAGCACCAATACCAGCTTCAAACAAATGTCCGTAGCGGATAGAAAGTTCCTGGTACCGAGCTTCTGATAAAACAGAGAGCATGCTGATTTCTTTGAGCTCAGTTTCTGCTTGAGTATAATCTTCATCAAGGGCAGCCAATTTTTCATCACGCTCTTTGACCATTTTTTCCATTTCATTGCCAGCCAAAGCTTCGATTTTCTTTACGTATTCAGTTTCCAATTGTTTGCGCTTGGATTTATATTCTTTTTTCAAGGCTTCTTCAGTTTCTTCTTTTTCAGCCTCATCAACATGAGTAACAATGAAAGAAGCAAAGTAAATTACTTTTTCCAACGCTTGGATTGAAAGATCTAAAACCAAACCAAGACGAGATGGAATAGTGCGAAGGAACCAAATATGTGACACTGGAGTAGCGAGTTCAATATGACCCATGCGTTCACGACGAACGAGTGAGTGAGTAACTTCTACACCACACTTATCACAAACAATGCCTTTATAACGAATTTTTTTATACTTACCACAATAACATTCCCAGTCTTTAGTAGGTCCAAACACTTCTTCGGCAAATAAACCACCTTTTTCTGGTTTTTGAGTACGATAGTTAATGGTTTCTGGCTTATATACTTCACCATGAGACCAACCGCGAATAACTTGTGGCGAAGCGACTTTGAGACGGAGTGAATCAAAGTTTGGTGAGGCAAGAGGGTTATTATATTGCATATTGTTTAGAAGGTATTATTGAGAAGATTTTAAACTTCTGCATTTTCTTCTTTTCCCTCAACCGCGACCTCGGTTGATTCAGCAGGATGACTATCGTGTAATTCTACGTCCAAGGCCAAGCCTTTAAGTTCGCGAACTAACACGTTAAATGATTCTGGCAAATTGATCTTAGTAATTTGCTCACCTTTAATAATCGCTTCGTAGGCTTTAGCGCGACCAGGCACGTCATCGGATTTAATCGTGAGAATTTCTTGCAAGGTATGAGCCGCACCATAAGCTTCCAAGGCCCAAACTTCCATTTCACCAAAACGCTGACCACCAAATTGAGCTTTACCTCCAAGTGGTTGTTGAGTAATAAGACTGTATGGACCAATTGAACGTTGGTGAATCTTGTCTTCCACCATGTGGTTTAATTTGAGCATGTAGTTATAACCAACTGTTGTCTTGTTGTCATATGGTTCACCAGTACGACCATCATACAATTGTGATTGACCATCCACTGGCAAGCCTGCTTTTTGCAATTCTTCAGAAATCTGTTCTTCAGTAATACCATTCAACACTGGAGTAGCCGCTTTATATCCATGAGCATTGGCAGCCAAACCTAAATGGTTTTCCAAAAGCTGACCAAGGTTCATACGAGAAATAACACCAAGTGGTGAAAGAATCACATCAACAGGTGT
>CAYYQC010000021.1:0-16428 GCA_964473715.1 uncultured Gammaproteobacteria bacterium | reverse complement strand
AATTACTAAAACTAATTGGCCAACGTTCTGGTAAACCTGGTTTTAAATTCCAATCGCCTTTTTTGCCATCACGTAAAAAAACCGCGTTCGCCCGGTTCCAATTCTTATCATCTAAATGTTTATTCCACAAGGCTTGTGGATCGGGACGACGAAACACGAATTCGCCGTATTGCTCTAGCTTTTCATCATTTCCCGAATCGAGCAATGAATACCCTTCGCTTGGTTTGGTGATCGCAATTTCCATATTAAAAATCCATTCTAAATTCTCGGCCCCAATCTTTAAAACCTAATCGGAGATACCAAGCATGCACTTCTTCACGGCTATACCGACTAGTAGCAATCAACTTTGAACAATGATGTTCACGCGCCGAGGCAATTACCTTTTCAATTAATTGTCGGCCAATTCCCTGACTGCGATGGGTTTCAGCCACAAACAAATCATCAATTAATCCGTACGGAACATCATGAAGATCATTTTTAATGAAATACAAATATACTCGCCCTACTTCTGTACCTTCAGCTTCAATTGAAAATCTAAGTGCTTTAGACTGAATTTCAGTGCTTTTAAGTTCCATATTTTAGGACATTTTTAGGCTTTACACCCTTCAATTCTACTAAAATTAGCCAAAAAGTCAATTAAAAAACACCCTATTAGAGTGTGTTTGCCGCCCGTGCTCCGGAGGGCGGAAACACGGACGGTCGTTGGCTTCATAACGGCTTTTGAGCCGCGGCCAGAATTTCATCTATGAGGCGCTTCTCATCAAGCGGACCAAGGGAGTAATTTCTACCCCATTTGGCCACCAGAGCCTCGACCTCAGCTACAGTCCAACCAACCCGGAGGTTGTGATGTCCGATAGCCTTACCATCCAACCTAAAGCCGATGAAAAATGCTCCTGGTTTTTGTGTAAACGACTCGATTTCGACTTGAAGTCCTTTTTTGACCACGATTTCCTCCTTGAGGTGACAGGAGGTTAAAAGATAGAAGAAATAAAAAAATAAGTCAATTTTAAATTTAAAAAGTTGGCACTAACACGAGCGGGCGGAAATTGACAAAACCACTTAAATATTTTAAAATTAGACTTGCCTTGAACAGTGGGGAGAAAAAGACGAACGGTGTCCCTTGGGACCGTCTTGGACAATGAACTGCTGTTAATTACAACCGGCCTTCGGTTGTTTTTTTATTTATATTTTATGGATCCACACACAATACTTTGGACGGTTTTCGGGATATTTATGACCGGTTTTCTTATTGTCGATCTTGGTTATTTTAATCGCCAAGCTCACAAAGTATCAACCAAATCCGCTTTGCTTCAATCATTATTTTGGATCGGTGCTTCACTTATATTTGCCGCTCTCGTTTATTGGGCCGAAGGTCGCAATCACGCCGTAGAGTTCTTATCTGCCTATGTCACCGAAAAGATGTTGTCTGTAGACAATCTATTTGTGATCATGCTTATTTTTAGCTTCTTTAAACTGGAAGAAAAATATCACCACAAAGTTTTATTTTGGGGAATTTTAGGCGCAGTCGTTTTCCGAGGCGTATTTATCACTGCCGGAAGTTTTATTGTCAGTCAATTTCACTGGGTTCTGTATATTTTTGGCGCGATTTTACTCTACACAGGTATTACTTTACTAAAAGATAAAAAAGAAGAACACATTGATTTTCACCAAAACAAAGTGGTTAAATTCGCTCACAAATATCTTTCATTTACAGCCAATCACCACAATGGTAAATTTTGGGTGAAGGAAAATGGTAAATTCTATTTTACCACTCTGTTTTTAGTTATGATGTTGGTAGAAAGTACCGATATTGTCTTTGCAGTTGATTCCATCCCAGCAGCCTTTGCCATTTCTCAAAGTCCATTCATTATTTTTACCTCCAACATCTTTGCGGTGATGGGACTCCGGGCTTTATTTTTCCTACTGGAAAATGTTCTGCATAAATTTCACCACCTCCAAAAAGGGTTGGCCTTCATCCTCCTCTTTATTGGCGCAAAAATGTTGGCCGGCATTTTTGACATTCACATTGCCCCCCTTATTTCCTTTGGCGTAATTATGAGTGCCTTAATTGCCTCACTTATTCTGTCGGTCATTTTCCCCAAGAAAATTTAATCTTTTGCGAATTAAAAAAGACCTCGGCTGTACGAGGTCTTTTTATTTACAGAATTTTCTTAAATGTCTGCCCGAGTGCTTCAGGATTAATCCCAATAAATTTTGCATCAAACTCCCCTTCTACAATTTGGCAAGAAATATTTTCCAAATCATTTTCTTTAATCCCCCATTTTTTTGCTTCAGTAGTTTCGCGCTCACTATCGGTAATTGGAGTTGGATCAATTAAAATCAGATCAATGTTACGTGGCAAATATTTTTCTAATTCCACAATAATTTCCGAAACTTTATGTGAAACGGTTTCGCCATTGGCGTGATAGTAACGGTTGGAGACATAAGCAATTGGCGCTTTAGACTCAGCAACAGCGGCTTGAATTCCAGTTGGCAATACACTCGCCACCATACTGGTGTAAATGTCACCACCACCAAGAACCAATAAATCCGCTTCTTTAATCGCCTGTATCGCTTCTGACAAAGCTTGGGGGGCAGGATCTAAAAATACACGTTTCACACGTAATTCTCGATTATACTTCGGTTCATCAATACTTTCTTCACCGCGCATTATTTCTCCATTACTTAATTCAGCGCAAAGATCGACACTTTCCAAAGTAGCAGGAAGTACTGTGCCCCGAACTCTCAAAGCTTGACTGAAAGCTTTTAAAGCTGATAAAAGATCAGAATATTGCGCGGCAAAGGTAATAAATAAATTTCCCAAATTATGTTCAGACAATTTACCAGCCTCAGTAAAACGGGTTTTATAAAAAATATCTTTGAGCATGCCAAAGTCATATTCAGACAATGCTAATACTGCCCGAAGTAAATCACCTGGAGGTAAAACTCCTAATTCTTCACGTAATTTCCCGCTTGACCCGCCATTGTCTGCCACAGAAATCACACCAGTTAAATCATACTCCGAACCCAATGATTTAAGGGCATTCAATGTTAATGATGCACCATTGCCACCTCCCAAAACCACAATTTTCATATTATTCTACAGTCACTGATTTAGCCAAATTCCGTGGCCGATCCACATCTTTACCCAAATGCACCGCCATGTGATAGGCAAACAATTGCAGAGCAATCGTATTTACCAGTGGCTCCAATAGCTCCATGGTTTCTGGTACATAAATTACATCTTCTGCCAAAGCCGCCGCCTCAGTATCACCTTCAGTCGCCAAAATAATCAACCGAGCTTTACGAGCGCGCGATTCTTCTACATTACTACGCATTTTTTCATACAATTGATTTTTGGTCATGATGGCAAACACCGGAAAATCTTCTGATAACAGCGCAATTGGACCATGTTTCATTTCTCCGCCCGCGTAAGCTTCACTATGAATGTAAGAAATTTCTTTTAATTTAAGTGAACCTTCCATGGCCACTGGGTAATTAATACCGCGTCCCAAGAAATACATGTCTTTGCACTCAGCATACTTTGGTACCAAAGCTTTAATTTTATCTGAAAGTGCCAGCACCTGCTGCATTTTTTTAGGAATTTCAATCAAGGCCTGTAGTACTCGACTACCCGTGGCCAATGACAAACGACGTTGGCGACCAAATTGTAAGGCATACAGCAACATTACCGCGACCATGTTGGTATACGCTTTTGTTGAAGCAACCGCAAGTTCTGGGCCAGCGTGAATATAAGTACCACCATCAGTTTCACGTGCAATCGTAGAACCAACTACGTTTACAATTCCGCGCACATACGCACCGCGACGTTTGGCTTCGCGCACAGCGGCCAAAGTATCAGCGGTTTCACCAGACTGAGAAATGGCAAAGACTAAGGTGTGATTATCAATCACTGGGTCACGATAGCGAAATTCACTGGCGATTTCTACATCAGCCACAATATTTGCCAAACGTTCAAACGCGTATTTACCAATTTGCGCGGCCAGTGACGCGGTTCCACAGGCAATAAATACCACGCGATTAATATCGCGCATCTGCAAATCAGTCATGTTTAAGCCACCCAGTCGCGCAGTACCATCTTCCAAATCATAACGTCCGCGGATTGCATCTTGAAAAACATTTGGTTGGTCGAAAATTTCCTTAAGCATGAAATGAGGAAAACCCTGAGTTTGTGCTTGTGCTTCATCCCATTCAATTTCTTCCACATGCGTTTCTTGCTCTTCATCGCGCAAATTATAGATAGTATATTTATCACGGCTTACATCAGCCACTTCACCGTCTGACAAAAATACTACTTTATTGGTGTAGGCTAAAATTGGCGTTGGGTCACTAGCAATATAATGCTCATCTTCGCCAATTCCAATTACCAGTGGACTACCCAAACGCGCAGCAATCATTTGGTCTGGATGATCAGCGTGCATCACCACCAAACCATAGGTTCCGCGCACATGAGTAAGCGCGGTTTCCACAGCCTGACGCAAATCACCTTTATAATGACGAGCAATTACGTGGGCCAAAACTTCAGTATCAGTTTCTGACACAAATTCAGCACCAGCTTCCATCAATTCAGCTTTTAATTCCCGATAGTTTTCAATAATCCCATTATGGACAATCACTAATTTTCCATTCAAAGCAGCATGAGGATGAGCATTCGCTTCAGTTACTCCACCATGCGTAGCCCAACGAGTATGTGCCAAACCAATCGTAGATTGGCCAACACCAAAATTAATTGTTTTAATTTTTTCGGCAAGCATGTCAATCTTTCCCACAGCCCGCACGCGATCAATTTTATTATTTTCCAATACTGCTACCCCAGCACTGTCATACCCACGATATTCCAAACGACGCAATCCCCGCACCAAAATTGGCACGGCAGGTTGTTTTCCAATATAGGCAATAATTCCGCACATATAATTAATTTTTTATAATTGAAAAATCAAATTCTTCTAATGATTGCAAAACCAAATCTGCCATACTATAGTCACCCGAATTCCACTCTGGATTTGGTACGGCCACGGTGTAAGCACCCGCTTTTTTCCCCGCTTGTACACCATATACGGAATCTTCAAACACGATTGATTCATGTGGCTCAACCCCCATCTCTTTCATCACTGCCAAATAAATATCGGGAAGGGGTTTACCTGGCAAATTCATTGAACGAGAAGAAAATTTTATTTCAAAAAACTTTTCTAAATCAAATCGTTTCATTACCATTTCTATCCAATCAAGCGAAGAGGAGGATGCAAGTGCACACGATAAGTTTCCGTCTTTAATTTTAGTGAGCAAATTTACCACTCCGGGCAACAAATTAGTCTTTTCCGTATAAATTTTTACCGCCGCTTCATCGTATTTAGCAATCATCTCGTCCCAGGACAAATCTGGTTTATATTCTAGGGCCAAAGCAAACGAATCTTTTAAATTTAATCCGGTCAACCGTTTTTGCATTGCATCATCTATGGTCAATCCCAGTTCTTTCCAAATTTGATGATCAACAGTGATCCAATGTTTTTCACTATCTATTAACAAACCATCCATGTCAAAAATCGCAGCTTTCATATTAAGGAAAATATTTATACATGGCCGATTTAATCTCTCCGGCTTCAAATTGTGCTTGCATTTGTGTATATCGTTCTATTCTGTCTGGATACCAGGTTTGGCCTTGTAATAATGGATCTTCTTTATGTTTTTGGTACATTTTTTGAAACATTTCTGCCCACTCGGCATACGAAGTATTACCGCAGATTCCATCAACTCCATATTTTTGAGCGTAATAGACTAGTGGCTCAGGTAAGTATATAAATGTATCCGTGTATACTCTGCCACATTGTAAAATAAAATCCCAATCTTCACCTCGCTCGAACTCCTCATCCCATTTTATTTGCGGAGCAAGAATACGCTTGTGAAAAATACCGCTTCCCGTTATTTTTGCATTCCAATAATAAATATCTTGTAGTCTTGTGCCCGGTTCATGACAAACAAAAGCCTCTTTTTCTTGTAAAATCGTATTATGTGCGTCAACTAAAATAATATGACGATAATGATTTGATAATCCAAACAAGCCGGCAGGATTTTTAGTCAAAGCTTCTTTTACTTTTTCTAAAAAAGTAAGGAGAAACGTATCATCACTATCCAAATACACCACCACATCGCCTTTTGCTTCATTCCATCCACGCTGGCGAGCCGATGAAACACCGGCATTATCTTGATACACATATTTTACCCGCTCATCTTTACTACTTATTTCATTCACCACTTCCCGCGTATTATCAGTTGAACCATCATCTACCACAATTAATTCCCAATTATTCACCGTTTGCGCTTGCACTGAACTAATCGCATTCTGCACACAATACCCACGATTATACGAAGGTACGACAATAGAAAATTGTGGCACAGAATTTGACATATTATGCCAAGAGGCCGTATTTCTTACCTAATTTAGCAAAAGCCGCCACCAATTGATCAATTTGTTCACGTGAATGCGCCGCCGAAATTTGTACACGAATACGCGCTTTTCCCATTGGCACCACCGGATAACTAAAACCAATTACATAAATTCCCTCAGCCAACATTTCTTTGGCCATGTCACTGGCCACTTTGCCGTCCCCAATCATGACTGGCACAATTGGATGAACATCCTCTGGCACAGTAAATCCAGCCGCACTCATTTGCGCCCGGAAATACGTGGTATTTTCCCAAAGCTGCGCACGGAGTTCTGGGTGCTGGTCAATATAATCTAAAATAAAAATTGTAGTTGCCGCTACAACAGGCGGAAGCGAATTAGTAAACAATGTGGTACGCGCGCGTTGGTGAAATAAATCAATCACCACTTTTGAGCCAGCAATACAACCACCATTGGCGCCGCCAAGTGCTTTGCCAAAAGTAGTGGTAATTAAATCTACCCGTTCCAAAACTCCACAAGCCTCCACTGCGCCGCGACCATTTTCACCCATGAAACCGGTGGCATGGGAATCATCAACCACCACAAAGGCATTATATTTATCTGCCAAATCACAAATGGCTTTGAGTGGCGCAATATGTCCGTCCATGCTAAACACGCCGTCAGTTACCACACAACGCAAACGTTTTTCTTGTGTAGCTTTTAATTTTTCTTCCAAATCAGCCATGTCACGGTGCTTAAACACTTGTCGTTCTGCTTTACATAAGCGAATCCCATCAATCAAACTGGCATGATTTAATTCATCAGAAATTACCGCATCAGCGTCGGTTAAAAGCGTAGCAAATACGGCTTCATTTGCGTCCCAGCAAGAAGTAAACGCAATCGCATCTTCTTTATGTAAAAATGTCGCAATCTTTTTTTCTAGTTCGGCATGAACCGTTTGCGTACCACAAATAAAGCGAACTGATGAAAGACCATAGCCATGTTCATCCAAAGCTTTTTTTGCATAACTCACCAGTTCTTCGCGACCAGCCAAACCCAAATAATTATTAGCGCAAAAATTCAAAACCGTTTTGCCATTTACCACCACTTCTGGACCTTGGCGGCCACTAATCACACGGTGTTCTTTGTATAATCCAGCACTTTCAATTTCTTGTAACGTTTGTTTGACGGCATCTTGTAAAGTTTGATTCATATTATTTTTGAATAGCAAACACTAATTTAGGATGTTCATTCATGCGGGTTTCTACTAATTCTTGAGAAAATTCTGATAATGGAATAATCGTTCCTTTGCCCTGTTTCATAATAATATTCCACACTTTATCTTGCACACCATTACTTGCATCAGACAAAACGCGTTGTGAAATCTGCCAAGTCTTAAAAATCTGTCGACCAATCACATTGTGCAAAGTAAAACCTTTTACGACTAATTTGGAAAAATTAGGAATGGTAAAATCACCATCTTTAATACCAAATAAAATAATATGTCCACCAAACCGCGTCGCTTCAATACAATTATTTACTGAAGAATTAAATCCAGCCATTTCCATACTCACATCCACCCCTTTACCATACGTAATTTCTTGAATTTGCTTGATCACGTCCCAATCTGCGTCGTATGAATTTGCTTTAGCAGCTTTGGTATCAATTAAAATTGTTTCATGCGCACCCAATTCTTTAGCCATGGCTAAATTGTCTGGATTAACATCTACGGCAATTACTTTGGCGGCCCCAAATTGACGCGCGAGTAATACTGAAAATAAACCAATTTGACCACACCCAAAAATCGCTACACGTGCACCGCGCACATCTACTTTGGAAAGTGAATGAACAGCATTGCCAAATGGATCAAGTAACGCGCATACTTCTGGACGAATACGTTCCAAATCAACAGCCCACAAATTTTTGGCCGGCACTTTTACATATTCCGCATAAATTCCATCAGTACTAATTCCCAAAATCGCTTGGTCCTGGCAAACCTCAGCCTCACCCAAACGGCATTGATAACATTTACCACAAGTAATATGTGAATCCCCAGAAACCGTTGCGCCCATTGAAACTCCAAACGTAGTTCCTTCTACCATAGAACCAATACTTACCACTTCACCCACAAATTCATGGCCCAATATGCGCAAAGATTTCCGGTCTTTTTCCAAAGCTTTGGCAAACATTTCCGTAAATGCTGTACGTGTCCAAATTCCACGGTCAGAGCCACACATACCTGCGTATTGCACTTTTACAATCACAGATAAAGCGTCCATTGGATTTTTGGCTTCATCCAAAACTGGCATTTCTACTTGGCGCTTAATAAATCCGCGGGAACCAGTCCAGCCATCTTCTTTAATATCAAGAGTGAGAGCGTTAATCATATAATTTAATTAATTGATTTACGACGTTGTGCTTCTATTAATTCTGCTGGAGTATTTACCCCAAACCACTCAGCTGAATTTTCCATACAAACCACATGTTGTTTTAAACCTTGATTATGTGCCTCGGCAAAAGCCATAGGCAAAACCCACTCATTTAATTTTTCTAAAAGCGGCAAATTGGGGAACATAGTTTCAAACCACTCTCTTTTAAAACAATATGTTCCAGTACTTACCTCATTAATCTTTTTTTGTTCTTCAGAAACATATTCTTTTTCAATCACTTTTACACCACCCGCTTCATAAACCACTCGACCATAAGCACCTGGATCCTCAATTTTTACAGTAAGTAAAGTAGTAGTCGCGCCGCTCTCCACATGCTCATTCATTAGTTTAACTAATGTTTCTGGTGTATAAAACGCACTATCATCACCGCCCATAACCAAAACATCAGTCACGTTTGTTGGTAAAACTCGCATTCCAGTCATAGCGGCATGGGCAGTACCTCGCTGTTCATTTTGCATGGCAAAAGTCGCACGATTTCCAAAATATTTTTCTACCACTTCATGACAAAAGCCAACCACGAGAATAATTTTTTCTGATGATAGCCCTATTTTTTCCAAAGTATCAACCGTATAACCAACGATGGGTTTCCCAGCCAATTCCAACATGACTTTGGGTCGGTCAGTGCAACCTAATCGCGTGCCTTTACCGGCAGCCAAAATCACTGCCCCAAATTTTTCCAAATTATTTTCCATATTTTTCCAAAATATAATTTTGTATTTCAGCTAAGGTTTCAAAATGTTGGTATCCACTTTCTTTATAGTCTGCAAGTGCGATTCGTGATGAACGTTTCAAAGCCACTCGCATCTCGGGAAAAACTTTCACAATTCCACGCGTCTCATCTACCTTATCATTTACCAGCCAATATTCTGCGGGCGAATGATGGGTGAGCAATTCAGCAATCACTTCTTCTTTTTTTTCTGGAACCATGAATAACCGGTCAAAGTATTTAGCAATTTCTGTACCCTGTACTTTTAATTCTTGAAAATTTGGATCACCTAAACTTAATAAAATCATTGGCTGACCCAAAGCTTTGATTGTTTCCAAAAACTCACGAACACCTGGTAACAAAAGCACTCGCAAAGATTCTACTGAAGTTATATTTTCCAAAGCATTTACAATCGCGCCTGCATCATACCCGCGCGTGGCTAAAAATTCTGCGCGGCGCACATGCGAATAAGCAAATTGCCCATCTGGTAAATTACGCGCCGATTTATATGACCAATCCACATCATCAGCATTTACTCCACACGCAGCTAAAGCCGAGTTCATATTTATTTTGAACTGCTGTGTATCAAATAAAGTGTCATCAAAATCTATAATAAACATACAAACCAATTATAATCGTCCCCACAGTGAATCAAATACCTGTTTTTGGGTTTGAAAAATTCCATCATTTTCAATCACCACACCCACTGCTTCTCGCGCCGCATTCAAAGAAATGTACGCGGTTTTTCCCGGGTATACAATAATGTAGGTTGGCACTGTGTCCTGTGCTTCCAACCACTTCCGCTCATCTAATCCGCGCAACGATCCACCCACACCCAAAGCAATTACTCGCACCGCAATTCCTTTACCTACACGCACATCACTAAAAGTAGGGAAATCTTTATATAATAAATCGCGAATTCCTTCAGTAGAATAGACCCGGTACATTTTTTCACTACTTTCCGCGCAAGTTTCTAAAATATCATTTAAAATTGTCGAAAGTTCGTTTTGATCAAAGTACCTGGCCACTGGACGCCCACCACCAGCATTGTACAAGGCTTCGAGCTCTGGAATATGTTTTTCCAGTTCCCGGCCCGCTGTGGCCAATTCTGACTGTTCCTGGGCCATGAGGGCTTGGAGACGCTCTGGCGGCTCAGCCACAAAGTGCTGCTTAGCTTCTTTTTCATAAAAAGACACCAGGTTCCGCTCTTCCAACCACTTGAGGGCATCATAGGTAGAACCCCGGTTTAGACCACAAAATTCAGCTAAATTACGCACCGAACTAGGCCCAAGCTTAATTAGGCCCATATATACCTGGGCTGTCTTGTCAGAAAATCCAATTTTCTTAAGTAAATCAATCTTCATATTTTTGGCTTAATTTAGATAATATCACAACAAAAAAAGCTGTCAAGTTTTTTCTGACAGTTCTGTGAATAATCCACTTGCTTTTCTGGATAATTATATGATATAAACAAATACGAAGGGCCAAATGCCACTACATAATGAATTTCGATATCGCCCCCCCCCAAGGGCCCATCGGCAGACACGACGTCCACCACTTCCCACAGGGGCGAAAGCCTACTGCCCGGGCTGCAACAAGCAGCTCACCACCCTGGAACTTGAGACAGATATCTGCGCCGACTGCAAAGCCGACGTCAGTGATCCGATCGTAAACCAGGCGTAGGCCCCTCAACAGGCCTAGAGCAGAACCTTCTCTCGCCCGGTGTGTGCATGACGTGCGCACCAGGCCCCTTCCAAAAACAAAATCCGCCTTAGAGCGGATTTTTAATTTCACAACTTTGCTATTTATTCGCCGGTGTATTCACCCTTAGCGGCCAAATGATTCATTTCAGCTCGTTTCTTAAATTCTGCTTGGGCAGTAGCAACATTTTCCGGTTTACCTGCCCAGGTTTCCAATGTTGAAGCTTGGAGAGCGCGGCCATACGAAAAACTTAATTTCCAAGGCGCGTTCCCTTTTTTAGCATTGATTGCCTGTAAATTGGCTGTGGCTTCTAATTCACTTTGCCCACCTGACAAAAACACAATACCAGGAACTTCGGTCGGAACAGTTTCACTAAAGCAACGCAAAGTCATTTCTGCAATTATTTCAGAATTTACTTTTGCACCTTCACTGCCTGCAATGACCATGTTTGGTTTTAAAATCATTCCAGACAAAAGCACACCTTTATTTTTCAAAGCCGCAAATACTTTTTCCAAAGTACGAGTAGTTACCTCATTACATTGTTCAATAGAATGTCCACCATCCATTAAAACTTCAGGTTCAACAATTGGCACAATCCCAGCCTCTTGGCAGAGCTTGGCATAACTGGCAAGCAAGTCAGCATTAGTTTCCAAACAAAGATCAGTTGGCGTGTTTGCACCAATTTTAATGACTGCACGCCACTTTGCAAATCTAGCGCCTAGCTGATAATACTCCATCAAGCGATCGGCCAAACCTTCAAGTCCAGTAGTGGTCACTTCATCTAGCTCTCCGCCAGTTAACGCAACTGTTCCCTGATCCACTTTAATTCCTGGAATGACATTTTTTTCTTGTAACAAGAAACTAAAAAGAACACCAGCCGTAGTTTTTTGACGAATAGTTTCATCGTATAAAATCACACCACTAATATGCTTTTCAAAATCTGGAGTAGTAAACAAAAGCTCGCGATAAGCGCGACGAGTTTCTTCAGTAGATTCTACATTAATTTTTGCAAAACGTTTCGCAATAGTACCAGTACTTTCATCAGCCGCTAAAATTCCTTTACCATCGGCTACCATTTTTTGTGCAATCTCTTCTAATGCTTTGATATTCATATTATTTTCTCTTATGCCAGGTTTCTAAAAAGCGAACCGTGCCAGTTTTAACGCGCATTACCACTGAATGGGTAATACAAAAGTCACGAGTATAGCGTATACCTTTGAGTAGTGGGCCGTCAATTACACCAGTGGCCGTAAAGGTTAAATCCTCGCCTTTGGCCAAATCATCGGCCGTATAAATTTTATTTAAATCAGTAACACCCATGCTTACAAGCTCAGCTTTTTGTGCTTCATCTTTTGGTGCTAATTGCGCTTGAAATTCTCCGCCCAAACATTTAATCGCCGTGCTTGCCAAAACGGCTTCAGCACTCGCACCAATTCCCATGAGCAAATCAATTCCGGATTCTGGCATTGATGGTGCAATGGCTCCAGCTACATCTCCGTCAGAAATTAAGCGAACGCGCGCGCCAGTATCGCGAATACTTTTAATTAAATTATCATGACGTGGGCGACTTAAAACAACCACTGTAATTTCAGAAATTTCTTTGCCCAATTTTTCGGCCACGCGTTTAATATTATTTTCTGGAGTATCAAGCAAATCAATCGCACCACGTGCAGCAGGACCACACGCAATTTTATTCATATACATGTCAGGTGCATGAAAAAGTGAACCTTTCGCGCCAGTGGCAATTACAGAAATTGCATTAGGCACACCATTGGCCACAGAGTCTGTGCATTCAAGTGGATCAACCGCAATATCTAATTCCGCGCCAGCGCCTGTTCCTAATTTTTCACCAACAAATAATTCTGGTGCCTCATCTTTTTTACCTTCACCAATTACCACCACGCCATTAAAATCAATTCCATTAAAACGCGCGCGCATTTCATCTACCGCCGCGCCATCTGCCGCCATTTTGTCACCACGTCCAGTCCATGTTGACGCAGCAATCGCGGCCGCTTCAGTCACACGAACAAATTCTAATGCAAGGTTTCTATCCATATCTAGAAAATTCAACCACCAAAATTAACTTTTCATTCCATTTAAAACTGCATCCCAAATTTCTTCCACCTCATATTCCAAATCCACATCACCAGCATGGTCAAGATGCCATTGTTCAAAAGCTACTTTTAATTCATCAAAATCAGACGCCGTGTTTACAGCATCTTCAAGTAAAGCAAATTTTTCTTCATGAGTACGCGCCATGCCTTCTTCAATTTCTGCAAATAATTGACGCATGTGTTCAAGCAAATTTCCTTTAACTAATTCTAATTGATCTTCATGCATATTGAGGAAATTACTAAATAAAACAAAAAATTTTGATAAGATAGTGCTCAATATACCAGCCATGTTTACTTATGGCAAATCAAGTACTGTGGACAATTTTCTTCTCACCTTTTATACTGTTTTTACTATGCCAATTACCCTAATTTCGTGGAATGTAAATGGTCTTCGGGCAGTCTTAAAAAAGGGCTTTCCTGACTTTGTGACCAAATATGACCCTGACATACTATGTTTGCAAGAAACCAAAGCAGAAAAAGGCCAAGCAGTGCTGGACTTACCTCAATATGAAGAACTCTGGTGTTCTTCTGAAATCAAAAAAGGCTATTCTGGCACTGCTATTTTTACCAAAACCAAACCTTTGTCAGTGTCTACAAATTTCCCCCCTGAAATTGCAGCTAAATTTCCATTAGTTGATGAGCAGGGTCGAGATGCTAACCGCGAGGGTCGAATTGTTTGTGCTGAATTTGCGGATTTTTATCTCGTAAATGTATATACACCCAATGCCAAAGATGACCTTTCCCGATTGCAATTCCGTTATAAAGCCTGGGACGCTGCTTTTCTAGCCTACCTGAAGCAGTTAGAAGACAAAAAACCAGTCATTGCTTGTGGCGATTTAAATGTAGCCCATGAAGAAATTGATTTGGCCCGCCCAAAAGACAATTACAAAGTTCATGGTTTTACTGACGAAGAACGGGAAGGATTTACTAATTTTGTAAAAAATGGATTTGTCGATACTTTCCGCATCCATCACCCCGATGAACCAAATCATTATACCTGGTGGTCTACTTGGAGTAATGCTCGCGCCCGTAATGTAGGTTGGCGCATCGACTATTTCTTAGTAAGTGAACAATTAAAAAAACGCGTTACTGACGCGTTCATTCTTCCCGAAGTGATGGGCTCTGATCATTGTCCAGTTGGAATTAAATTGAAATAATTTTTCGAACGGCAGGTAGCGAAGAGTCGGGGGAATCCCACGACGCTCTTTGCTACCTACCGCTGTGTTGAGCTTGAGCTCCGGAAGAAGAGGTCTTTCCTCAGTCCGGCATTCTGCCGAGCAAAGCGTACAGCGCTGCCTGAGCGACGATGTGGCTGTCCATATCCAGACACCACCCAGGTGGCGCCCACCGTGGGTCAAAACCACCATGATCGCTCCGCTTGAGCTCCGTGAAGTGCTGCTCGATCGTCCAGCAGAGGAAGTTCCGCTCCAGAGAACGGTTCACCCCTGCAGCGCGAGGATGCCACCGAACCAGCTGGAGCAAAGGCTCCAACACTTCGGCCGACTTACGATCCCGCCATTCAGCGAACACGGAAACACACCCGTAGATGACAAAGAGACAGCTCGCTCCTTCGCTGACGGACTGATCATCGGTGTAGTTGCGATCCGACTTCAGCCCTTTCAGACGAACGATGTTGCGAAAGAAATCCGAGACCAGCTCACGAGCCGAATCAGGACTCGCCAGGCGTTCCGGAAGACCAAGATAAGACGACATCTCACCCTCAACAACCCATTTAAGGGTTTCTAGAGTTAATGGTAATCCTACTCTGCTAATTAAAAAAGTCAACCCATTCACGCTAATAAAATTTTAGATAACAAAAAATACCCTTCTGGGGTATTTTTCTATCTTTTTCTGTAAAAAAGATGCAAATCTTGGCGGCGACCTACTCTTGCCTTTCGACTACCATTGGCGCTGGCAGGCTTAACTTCCGTGTTCGGGATGGGAACGGGTGTACCCCTGCCGCAAGAACCACCAAGATTTGAACCTCTTTTTTAACCATTATAATAAACAATCAAATAATTGAGTGTTTAATTCTAATGGTTAATTAGAATTGTTTGGGTTTAAGTAATAAGCACAACTCTGTGCTTCTGTAGTGTTCGACCAATTAGTACAACTTGGCATACACCTGTTGCCTATCAACCTCGTCGTCTACAAGGGGTCTTAGCGAATATTAATCTTGAGAACCGCTTCGCACTTAGATGCTTTCAGCGCTTATCTAAACCGAACTTAGCTACCCAGCTATGCCTTGCGGACAACTGGTACACCAGAGGTTCGTCAATCCCGGTCCTCTCGTACTAGGGATTGGCTCTCTCAATATTCAACGCCCACAACAGATAGGAGACCGAACTGTCTCACGACGTTCTGAACCCAGCTCGCGTACCGCTTTAATTGGCGAACAGCCAAACCCTTGGGACCTTCTCCAGCCCCAGGATGCGATGAGCCGACATCGTACGTTATCCATACTTTCATATGGTGCAGACTATATCTTCTTCTTGTTCTGGATTGTAGCCGAACCCTTACGGGCCGTGACCGGCATGATCTCAGTTTTATGTAACAAGAGTCGGCGTATTACCTGTGCCAGCATTACTGGCGACAAGTCTTCCCTTTCGGGTCAGTCGTTACGGGGTCAATCCTTTTTAGTGGACGACTTCCCACGGGGTTGCCGGGTGACTGTGGGGTCACTGACGGGTTCTCCGTTATAAGCCGATGGTCTCTGATCTATCTAAATTTAACAATTTTAACGAAAAGAAATTGGGAAAAACATCACTGTCTGTGCACCCCGATATGTTAAGGTGCCAAACCGCGCCGTCGCTGTGGACGCTTGGGCGCGATCAGCCTGTTATCCCCGGAGTAGCTTTTATCCGTTGAGCTTCCGCCGTCCTATATCGTACGGTCGGATCACTAACTTCCGCTTTCGCGACTGATCGGGTGGTAGCCCTTTCAGTAAAGCTGGCTTTTGCGTTTGCACGTCCAGTCCGATTTCCATCCGGACCAAGCCAACCTTTGTAAACGCCTCCGTTACATTTTGGGAGGCAACCGCCCCAGTTAAACTAC